>JACMPK010000212.1 GCA_014377535.1 Gemmatimonadaceae bacterium | reverse complement strand
TGGTCAGTACCACCGCCGCATTCCGCTGCAACCCCGCCAGCTTCGCCCGCTTGATCGGCGACTTCCGGAACGCTGCGCTGAACTGCTCCTGATCCAACGCAAGGATATCGCGCGCCAGGGCCAGCGCGTCCTTCCCGGCGAGGAACTCCCGAGCCCGGAACGGCGAATCGTCCGCGAGTTCAACCGAGAACTTCCGGTTCCACGGGCACACGCTCTGGGAGATGTATCGGTATACCCGTTTTGAGATCTCGCTGCTGACTGGAGGCTTAACCATCGGAAAATCAACGGGTTATCTGGTGTACTCGCCATCGGCGTGCCTCCCAAGGCGAGGCCGCGTCGGCGTCCGGGGGCCAGCCCCCCTACATCCGTACACTGGGTTTGACGCCCGAAGCGTCATTCACCTGCCGATCCAAGGAGTGGCCGTGGCACTACCCGATCAGACGAAGGGTAAGACCCGCGCAGGCGGGAAACGGATTCGCATCGACAAGTGCAGGGTGTGTACGCCCCGCAGGCGTGTCCGTCCTGCCACGGCGCTATGCGCCTCGTCGCCTGCATCACCCAGACGTCGGTGATCGACCAGATCCTCACCCACGTGCGGACCCGCACCTCCCGTGAGGCGCACGCCGGGCGACGGAGCCCCCCAGCGACGCGGGCCCCCGCGAGCCAGGGCACGTCACGCGCGCCACGCCCGTCCGCCGACGCGCCGCCTGTCACCTGCGTACGGCCCCGACGCGACGCCACCACGCGGGGACCTTCGGCGTGGGCGGCCGTCCCACCGGCGCGACGGATTGATCTCCGCCGGCATCGCTCCCCCCACGGGAACCGCCGTTCCCACGGCCCTCGAGACGCGCGAACGAGTCGGCGGGCACGCCGCCGCCCGCCAGTCGGTGCTCGCGAGGTCGGCGATCGCGCCGTATGCTCCATGGATAGTCGACCCTCCCTGATTGAAATTCCTATCCTGAAATTCCTATCCTGACGGATCGACACGATGGTTTCACTGGAGAGGCATGTGAGGCAACTGGTGGGGCACACACCTCACGACGACGAGCGTCGGGGCGAGACAGCGAGGGGGGTCGCCAAGCTGCACTCGGCCTATGGTCTGACATGGTCCATTGCTTGCACTCCTGGGAAGGAGGGCGCAGAGGCGCTCATGACGATCGTCCATCGTCTCATGGATCAACGTGTACACAGGGAGCAATTCTGATGTCGACCGATGCGAACGAGGAAGCTGTCTCCGCCATGAACGACTTGATCGAGACCTGCAAGGATGGTGAGAAGGGGTTTGCTGCGGCCGCAGAGCGTGCAGAGCGGGGCGATCTGAAGCAACTGTTCACGACGCTCTCCTCACAACGCGCCACGTTCACGCATGAGCTCGAAGTTCAGGTTGAACGATTGGGTGGCAAGCCTGCGGATTTAGGACATGTGGCGGCAATTGTTCATCGAGGCTGGATGGCAGTGAAGTCGGGCGTCAAGGACGACACCGACGGAGCCATCCTCGACGAATGCGAACGCGGAGAGGATTTTGCGGTGAAGGCGTACGCTGATGTACTCGGGAAGTCACTGCCTGGTGATCTGCGTCCCTTGATTTTACGACAGGCGGATGATGTGCGAGCGGCTCACACACAAGTCCGCGACCTTCGCGGAGAACGGCACGATGCTCAAGAGAGCCCTGCGGCGTAACATGAGACTCGACCGCTCATCCGGATCCGAGGAGCGAGCCGCGCGATGACGATTGCCGTCGTCACGCGGCTCGCTGGTTCCGAGTGGCTGAGTCACAATGGCTGATGTGCGCTCGAGATCGGTCCTGTTCTGAAGTGTGCATGTCGCTGAATCAGCTCAGCTGCGCATCAACCCAGCGCTCATGCGTCCGATGCTCGGGAGCGTCGCTCGGTTCGTGAGCCGCAGTTCACTCTCGATTTGCCGAGCGCTCGGTTCGAGCCCGCTTGCGGTTCGCCAGACCCGTCATGTATGCGCGCTGACAAAATAGGACAGATCAGGCCGTTGCAAACCACTGGTCCCCACAGACGTGGACGAGTCTGGACCGGCTGTCTTTTCGCCTGCATTGCATCTTGTCAAACTGGGGAATTTCGCTTTGCAGAAAATGCCTGATACTTGTTGGGACTTCCGCATACAGCTCCCACAGTCTGAGACCATGACCTCTGTTCGTCCAGCACCCGCGCCTGCTGCCGCTGCGGAGACACTTACTGCGCGCTACGATGCAGTGCGGCTCGCCACCGAACAGCTGTGTACGCCGCTCGTCACTGAAGACTACGTGGTGAGCAGCATGCCGGATGTGTCACCCACAAAATGGCACCTCGCGCATACCAGCTGGTTCTTCGAGACTTTTATCCTCTCGCCGCACCTCGACACGTATCGCACCCCCAATCCGCGCTACGCCTTCCTGTTCAACTCGTACTATGTGCAAGCGGGTGAGCGGCACTGCCGGGCCCAGCGGGGGCTGATCACGCGTCCCACCGTTCAGGAAGTGTACGCTTACCGCGCGCATGTCGACACGCACATGCGCGAGTTGCTCGCCCGCATTGACGGCGACCCCGACCATCCGGCCACGGCGCTGGCTGAGCTCGGGTTGCACCATGAGCAGCAGCATCAGGAACTGCTGGTCACTGACATCAAGCACGTGCTCTGGACCAACCCGATGCGGCCGGCGTATCGCCACGACCTGCATGTTGCCGCTGCGGCAACGCCGCAAGGGTGGACCACGCTCGAAGGCGGCGTGCAGTGGGTCGGCTACGATGGACACGACTTTCACTTCGACAACGAGAAGCCGGCGCACCGTACCTTCGTGCAGCCCACCGCCATCGCGAACCGGCTCATCACCAACGCCGAGTACGCCGCGTTCATCGCCGACGGCGGCTATCGCCGTCCGGAGCTGTGGCTGAGCCGCGGCTGGGGCATGGTGCAGGAATCCCGGTGGACGGCTCCTCTGTACTGGGAACGCATCGCCGGCGAATGGCAGGAGTTCACGCTCGGCGGACTGGCTCCCATCGGGGAGCATGCGCCCGTGACCCATGTGAGCTATTTCGAGGCGGATGCCTACGCCCGCTGGGCCGGCATGCGCCTTCCCACCGAATTCGAGTGGGAACTGCTCGCCCGCTCGAGTTGCCACGATCGCCCATTGTCCGGTCGCTTCGTCGAGGCAGCGCATTTCCACCCGGGCAGTGATGCCTCGCCGGGCGTGCAACAGTTGTTCGGCGACGCGTGGCAGTGGACGCAGAGCGCATACACCGCCTACCCGGGATACCGCGCCGCCAGCGATGCACTCGGCGAGTACAACGGCAAGTGGATGAGCGACCAGTGGGTGTTGCGCGGTGCATCGTGCGCCACCCCCACCAGCCATGCCCGTCTGACGTACCGCAACTTCTTTCCCAGCGATGCGCGATGGCAGTTCACCGCCATCCGTCTTGCGCAGGATGTCGAATGACCGCGTTGCCGTACTTTTCCAGCGCCCGGCACGACGCCACGCTTTCAGCATCATTGCGCCGCGGAGTGCTCGACGGACTGAGCGCTTCACCGAAGACGCTCCCGGCCGCGCTGTTTTACGACGCGCGCGGTGCCGCGCTGTTCGAGGAGATCACGCAGCTTCCCGAGTACTATCTCACGCGTAGCGAGCATGAGATTCTCGAAAGGCACGCAGCCGACCTTGCATTGCTCGTGGGGCCGAATGCGGCACTCATCGAGTTCGGCAGCGGTGCTGCCATCAAGGTGCGCTATCTGCTCTCGGCGCTCACCAGTTCCGCCGCCTACGTCCCGATGGATGTGTCGCGCGAGCAACTCTACGCAGTCGCTGCCGAGCGCTCGCTGGAATTTCCCGACGTTCCCATCATGCCCGTGTGGGCTGACTACCACGAGCCGTTCACGCTCCCGGAACTCGACCCGGATGTACGCCGCGTCGGCTTTTTCCCGGGATCCACCATCGGCAACATGGAGCCGGACCAAGCCAGCGACTTTCTGTCACGCATTCGCGAGACCATCGGCGACACCGGTGGCCTCATCCTCGGCGTTGATCGCCGCAAGGATCCACGCATCCTGCACGCCGCCTACAACGACAAGGCCGGCGTGACGGCAGAGTTCAACCTGAACGTGCTCTCGCACCTCAATCGCGAATACGACGCCACCTTCTCGAAGGCCGCATTCCGGCACCGCGCGTTCTTCAACGATTCCGCCAGTCGTATCGAGATGCATCTCGAATCGGTGACCGCGCAGCATGTGCGTGTCGCCGGTCAGTCGGTGCATTTCGCCGTGGGTGAGACGGTGCGCACCGAGTACTCCTACAAGTACGACCGCAAGCTGCTCGACGCCGTGGTGAGCGCCGGTGGATTCAAGGTGGTCGAGCTGTTCACCGATGAACGTCAGTGGTTCTGGCTCGTGTGGCTCGAACCGAAGTGAGCGGCATCCTCTTTTCCGGGACAGGCACCAGATGAAGGCAATGCTCAACGACACCGTGATCGCCGAATCCAGTGATACGGTGGTGGTGGAAGGCAATCACTATTTTCCGCAGTCCTCGCTGGTTCGCGAACATTTCGTGGGGAGCCCGCTGCACACCCGCTGCCCGTGGAAGGGCGAGGCGAGTTACTACACCGTGCGTGTCGATGGCCAGGATCACGCCAATGTCGCGTGGTACTATCCCACGCCGATGAAGGGAGCCGAGTCGGTGAGTGATCGGGTGGCGTTCTGGAAGAACGTGAAGGTCGTGGCATGATCGTGAACGCTGCCATCATCGGCAGCGGGCAGGCAGGGCCTGCGCTCGCCACGGCGCTTGCCGCGGATGGTGAGTCGGTGGTGCTGTTCGAGGCAGCGCGACTGGGGGGCACCTGCGTTAATAGCGGGTGCACGCCCACCAAGACGCTGCGCAAGAGCGCGCGCGTGGCCTACCTCGCGCGGCGCGCGGCGGAATTCGGCGTCGACGTCGGTCCCGTCACGGTGAATTTCCGCGCGGCGATGGAGCGCATGGAGCGCATCGTCACGGCCTCGCGCGACGGGCTGGGGAAATGGATCAGCGGCACACAGGGTGTGACCCTGGTGCGCGAGCATGCGCAGCTTCAGGGACGTGACGACAGCGGCACATTCATCATTCGCGCCGGTGACACCACGTATCACGCGGATCGTGTGTACCTGAACGTGGGTACGCACGCCGCGCTCCCGCCGGTGCACGGACTCACCGAATGCGCGCCACTCGTCAACGATTCCATTCTCGAGTTGCGCGAGCGACCGGCGCATCTGGTCATCCTGGGCGGCAGCTACATCGGCCTGGAATTCGGGCAGATCTTCCGTCGGCTTGGCAGCGACGTGACCATCATCGAGGGCGCCTCCACCGTCGTGGCGCGCGAAGATGCCGACGTCAGTGCGCGACTCGTCACGCTGCTCACCGACGAGGGGATCACGATTGTCTGCGGCGCGTCCGTGACGGATATCAGCGGGACCTCAGGGCACCATGTCACCCTCTCCGGGACACGGAGCACCCCGGCGATCGACGGCCAGACTCCCGTCGCCACGCCTTTCAGCGTGAGCGGCTCACACCTGCTCGTTGCCACCGGCCGCCGCCCGAACAGTGCGGAGCTCGGGCTCGAGAGCGTCGGTGTGCGCATCGACGCGCAGGGGTACATCCCCGTGAATGGTGCGCTCGAGACCAACGTCCCCGGGATCTTTGCCCTCGGCGATGTGAACCGACGTGGTGCCTTCACGCACACGAGCTATCAGGATCACGAGATCGTCATCGCCAACCGTCGCGGCGGCACTCGCACCGCTGATGGGCGCGTGACCACCTACGCGCTGTACACCGATCCACCGCTCGGTCGTGTGGGGCTTTCGGAGACGGAAGCGCGCGCGCTGATGGTGAAGGGTCGCACCTTCATGATGGCCGCGCACGACATGAAGTTCGTGAGCCGTGCGAAGGAAGAGAGCGAGACCAGCGGTGTGATCAAGGTGCTCGTGGACGCTGACACACACCGCTTCGCTGGTGTCACCCTGCTGGGTATCGGCGGCGACGAGATCGTGCAGATCATCGGTGTGCTGATGGAGGCCGATGCGCCGTACGAAGCGCTGCGCGACTTTCTGCCGATCCATCCCACGGTCACGGAGTTTTTCCCCACCGTGCTCAAGAAGCTCGCCCCGCTGGTGTGAGTCCGGCTCAGGCCACGTTGCGTGCCCCAGAACGCTACTGCACCACTGCCTGGAACCGCTGTGCGCGGAAGTTCAGTGTGCCTGTGTAGTTCGTCAGCGTGACCTGCACCGTCCAGTTGCCCGCCACGCCGGCAGGCGAGGTCACTTCGTTGAGACTCGGCGACAGGGCCTTTGAGTACACCGTCGTGCCCGCGGCATCCTTGATCACGAGCAGGGTGCTTCCCGACTGCGTCGTGGTCGAGTGATTGATCGAGGCGCGTGTGCCCGAGTTCGCCCACGTGTAGGTCTTCGTCGTCGTCACATTTGCGACGCCGGTCGCCTGCAGCGCGAAGTTTTCGGCGACGTTGCTGACCTCCGGCTGAAACGGTGCCAATGGATCGCTACCACCGCACGCGGCGATCGCGAAGGCCATCACGCTGGCAAGCGACATGCGACGAATCAGTCTTGCAGTGCGTTGAGCGCGCATCGTCGTTTCATGATTGAAGAGACGGGCTGGAGATGTTCGAAGCGGCTCCGTGAGAGTCCCGCAAATTCCTGCTTCACACGGTACAGGGTGAGTGCACGATTCGTTCCGGGGCGGCAGCACCGTTGGCGATGCTGAGCCGCCGCTTATGGCGTGCGGCGACGGACCCGATATTCTCCTACGGCGTCATGGGACGCTTCCGGTCCGCGGAAAGGGCAGCGCCCACGCTCTGCAGTTGCATGACTCCATGTCGCCCTCTTCGGGCCGATGGTGCGGACGCCGGCCACTTCGAAGGAGGCGCCCCATGACGACACCGTTCCGCCGCGAGCTCCCGCCGCGTGCCAATCTTGCCCAGCAGAAGACCCAGGCCCGGGAACTGCTGCAGGCATTCACTCGCAGTGACACCAATGCCGTCACGCGGGTGCGCGCCATCCTGCCGGACAAGCCACGCATCGTGCTCGCCGATGCGCAGTTCGTGCTCGCGCGCGAGTACGGCTTTCACGACAGGCGCACGGCTCCCGTGCGAACTGCCATCCGCACCTGCACCTCCTCGTCACCGGCGGCGGGTTCCGGCCGGACGGGACCTTCATGTCGTCGCCCGCACACGACACGGCGCGCTTGACCGAGGCGTTCCGCCGCGCCGTGCTCCGGTTGTTCGTGCGGCTGGAGTTGTCCGACGCAGAGCAGGCCGCAGGAACGCGGACCCGGCCCCACTCCGGGTTCCAGGTCCACACCGCCGTCTGGCTACCCGACGAGGATCGCGCCTTCGCCACCCGTCTGTCTCGCGAGTGTGCCCCGAATCCCATCGCGCCGGAGCGGCTGTCCTGCGATCGATCGGCCGAGGCGGTGACGTACCAGTCGGACACGTCCGAGGCGCCAACGGACGGCACCGAGACCGTGGACCCGCTCGAGTTCCTCGACCGGGTCCTGGTGCACATCCTCGACACGGGCCACGTCACCCCGCGTTCATCGCGACCTGCGCCTGCTCGTCCGCGCCCAAACCGAGTGCCTTCAGTCAGGGGAGTCCAATCGCGGCACGGAGCTGCTTCGCAATCGCCCGCGCCTTAGCCACGTGCGCCGCCTGGCCGATGTAGACGTTCAATGCACCGAGGAAGTGGCACGCGCCGATGGCCACCGCGCCCGCTGTCGGATGCAGGGCCGTCGGTGCGTTTCGTGCGCGCAGGAGCTCGATCAGTGCAGCCCGATGAGAAGCACTGGCACGGTGCGTCACCCGCGAATGCAGTGCAGCACATCGGCATCGAGGAAGTCGTGGACGGACGAGCGGTCGAGTGGTTGAGCATGTCGCCGACGGGGACCTATCATGGCGAACATGATGATCGCCGATGTGATACGGCGCGCCTTTCGGTCGGTTGGGAGTTTGATCGGTGTGTCTCCGCCGATCTGACGGCAGCTTGAGCTGCGTGTTGCCGGGCAGCACCCAGAAACTATCAATCTCGCAGATTGTCGAGCACCACCGCCGCATTCCGCCGGAGACCCGCCACCTTCGCCCGCTTCATCGGGGACTTCCGGAACGCCGCGCTGAACTGTTCCTGATCGAGCGCCAGGATGTCGCTCGCCAGCGTCACCGCATTCTTCCCCGCGATGAACTCCCGCGCCCGGAACGGCGAATCGTCCGCGAGTTCAACCGAGAACTTCCGGTTCCACGGACACACGCTCTGGGAGATGTGTCGGTATAACCGTTTTGAGATTGCGCTCGCGACGGGCGGCGGTACTCTGAACCGTGCCAGCGCCTGACTCGATCTGTGCGCCGCGGCTCCCGCCTCACGGCCCTTCGGTCAGCGGCCGCCACGCGCGTGGACCGGCGTGACCGCGGCCGCCGGCGGCGCCGGCCGCCACACCCGCGGCGGGTGGCGCGGAGGACCTGGTGCAGATTTGCAACGGCGTGGCCGAGGTGCGGGCGAAGCTGGAGGGGATTCTGCGGAGACCGCGGGGATATCCGGCAGCCGTTGTCCGGCACTGGTTCGTCGCGACCTTTGTGAAGGGACTGCCGCAGCAGACCTGCAACAGTAGACTTTGGTGATGATCACCGCACGGTTACCCGGAGCTGATTTGATTGACGCGGGTCTCGCCGATCTCACGGCGGGGTCCGTCACTATCGAGTCGCTGCTGGTCTCGATTGCAGCGCCAGGACTCCGCGACGCAGGGCTGGTCGTCGACCGTCCCATCGCCGACGCCGAGGTGCAGCTGTACGCACTGTTGTCGGCGCGCGACGGCGCGGCGGCACACAGCCACTACAACGCACTGCTGCGACGCGTCACCAGCTTCCGACGCGCAGCCCAGTGCGCGAGGTAGCAGATCGCGAACGAATTCATGCGTTCATGACCGCGCTGGCGCGTCATGCGACCACCGAGGTGGACGTCTTCCTCGTTGGTGGCACGAGTGCGGTGCTGGTGGGATGGCGCGCGACCACGATTGATGTGGATCTGGTCATGCGGCCGGAGTCCGACGCGATGTTGCGGGCAATCCCGATGCTCAAGGAGCAGTTGCACCTCAACGTGGAACTCGCGTCGCCGGATCTCTTCATTCCCGTGCCGCCGGGATGGGAGCAGCGCAGCCCTGTCATCGCCCGTATCGGGCGGGTGACCTTCCGGCATTACGATTTTGCCGCGCAGGCGCTCGCCAAGATCGAACGCGGGCATGCGCGCGATCTGGCGGACGTGCAGGCCATGCTGGCGCAGGGCCTGATCAGCGCGGACGATGTGCGTGCACAGTTTGCCCGGATGGAGCCGGAGCTGTTTCGGTTTCCGGCCATCGATCCCCCGTCGTTCCGGCGCGCCGTCGATGCGGTGTTTCCGCCACCACGGCTGTGACGCTCGGCGCATCCGTGATCACTGACCGACTGAGCACCGCACTGCATGACCGCTACCGCCTCGAGCGCGAGCTCGGCGCGGGCGGCATGGCCACCGTATACCTCGCCCAAGACATCAAGCATCGCCGCAAGGTGGCGCTCAAGGTGCTGCGCCCTGAACTCTCGGCCGTCATTGGCGCCGAGCGGTTCCTCAAGGAAATCGAGACGACGGCGAACTTGCAGCATCCGCACATTTTGCCGTTGCACGACAGCGGCGAAGTGCAGGGCACGGTGTTCTATGTGATGCCCTTCGTGGAGGGCAAGACGCTGCGCGATCGGCTGGACCGCGAGTAGCAGCTGCCGATCGACGACGCGGTGCGGCTCACGCGCGAGATCGCGAGCGCGCTCGATTACGCGCATCGCAAGGGCGTGATCCACCGCGACATCAAGCCCGAGAACATCTTGCTCCACGAGGGGCAGGCGCTGGTGGCCGACTTCGGCATCGCGCTCGCCGCGGCGACCACGGGCGGCACGCGCATGACTGAGACCGGTATGAGCTTGGGGACGCCGCACTATATGAGCCCCGAGCAGGCGATGGGGGAGCGTACGGTGGACGCGCGCACCGATGTGTACGCGCTGGGGTGCGTGCTGTACGAAATGCTGGTGGGGGAGCCACCCTTCACGGGGCCCACGGCGCAGGCGATCGTCGCGCGTGTGCTGACGTCGCCGGTGGAGGCGCCGAGCGTGCGGCGACCGTCCATGCCGGCGCATGTGGACGCCGCGGTGCAGCACGCGCTGGAGAAGCTGCCTGCGGATCGCTTTGCCAGTGCGGCGCAGTTCGCCGAGGCGCTCGTGAACACATCGGCGGTGTGGCGCACACGCGCCCCAAGTGTCGCACCCACACGCGCGTCACGCACCACCAGGCTCACGATCGGTACGTTGACTGCGCTGTCAGTCGCGGCGGCTGCGGTCGCCGTGTGGGCCGTACGCGCGCGTTCAGCCGTACCCGAGCAACCCGTCGTGCGGTTTGCGATTCCGATCAGCGACGGCGTCCAGCTGCAGGCGCTCGCCATCTCTCCCGATGGCCGGCAGTTCGCCTACATCGCGGACTCGGCCACCGTCCCGCGGCTGCGCGTGCGCGCGCTGGACTCCGTCGACACCAAAGCGATCGTAGCCGCCGATGGGCTCCGCTACGGCGGCGTGGCGTTCTCGCCCGACGGCAAATGGGTCGCGTTCATCAATCGCGGCCAGTTGATGAAGGCGCAGATCGCGGGTGGACCGGCGCAACCCATCGCCGATGTCATAGGGGCGAACGGCATCGTCTGGATGCGCGACAACACCATCGTGTTGGGCGGATATGGCGCGCGCGGTTCCGGGCTCCGCACGGTGTCAGCGAACGGCGGCGCATTGCGCGTGCTGACGAAGGCCACGGCGGGCGCGAAGGGACACTTGCACATGAATCCGGTGGCGCTCCCCGATGACAAACACATCGTGTTCACCGACTACGGACCGGGTGGCGCCGAAGACGACTTCGTGAGCGTGACCTCGCTGGCGAAGGGCGACGTTGTGAACTCGAGCATCGTCGGCCTGCCGCTCGGGTACGCGGCGGGGCAGCTCTTGTACATGGCGATTGGCGACGACGCCTTGTTCAGCGTGGCGTTCGATCCCACCGCGGCGCGCGCCATGCAAGATGCCAGTGTGGTGTCGGTGGGCGCGTGGAATGCTGCGCTGAGCGCGACCGGCGTGCTGGTCTCTGCCAGCGGCGGGCGTGCCGCACGCGTGTTGTGGGTGAGTGCCGATGGACGAACCGTGACGCCGATTCCCGGACTCGAGTCGGTGATTCGCGCGGGTGATCCGCGACTGTCACCCGATGGATCGCAGCGCGCGTTTCCGCGCGACGACGGCAATCGTAACGCCAGCATCGCGATGTACACGTTCGCCAATGCGACCACCAGTCGTTTGGCCACGATTGGCATGCGACCTGAATGGACGCCAGACGGGACGCGGGTATTCTATCAGATCCCGAACGGCCCCCTACGCACACCGGCGCGGTGGCGCGGTGGCGCGGTGGCGCGCGCGCCGTACCCTAAAAAATAGTCAACCGACCCCGATTGAAACTCCTCTCCTCGAGCCTTGCCCGCTTCGATTTTTTATCCCGGCAAAGTCAGCATGAGTCTTGTTGACCAAAAAAGTGCGGTCTTGCGTAAGGCAGCGTGCTTTCCCACAGGCTTCGTATCCTCTGCATACCTCTGCGTGAGTGTTGTTCGCAGTTCGCCGTTACGTTCACGGCATGGTAGAGCGAGGTCGCAGGGGCACACGTATTGCACCCCATTACAAGTTCCTTAACTAGTGAGCAATACGACATGGCTGCTGTCTACGTTCGGAAACCGCGTTCAATCGCGCTCTGCGCTGCTATGCTCTTCTCGATCGGCTGTGATCGCCTGGCCGGCCCCACCGATCTCGACGACGCAGGGCGCGTCGCGGCGCGTGTAGGTCCAACCTCGCGTGGCGACCGCGCATCGTTGTCGACGCAATGTGACGCCGACAACGCAGGTCTCACGCTTCCGCCCGGCTTTTGCGCCGTTGTCGTAGCACGCAACGTGGGTCGGGCCCGGCACATGGCGGTGCGCGGCAATGGAGATCTCTACGTCGCGATCGATCCGACTGCGGTCGGTGCAAAGGACGGCCACGTGCTCGCACTGCGGGACAACGATGGCGATGGACGCGCTGATGTACAGGCCAAATTCGGTAGTACCGGTGGCAACGGAATCGACATCCGCGGTGACTCGCTGTACTTCGCACCTGATGACCGCATCGAGCTATTCACGCTCCTTCCTGGCAAGCTCGTGCCGAGCACGCCACCCGTGATCCTGGTGAGCGGATTGGTGTCGAACGGTGATCATCACAGGAAGACGGTCAAGATCTCGCGCGACGGCGCCTCGATGTTCGTCAACATCGGCTCGCAGACCAATAGCTGCCAAGTACAGAATCGAGTCGACTTCTCGCTTGGTATCGATCCGTGTCCGGAACTTTTGGAGCGCGCAGGCGTGTGGCGATTCAGTGCAACACAGTCTGGACAGACACTGGCAAGCGGCATGCGCTACGCGACCGAGACACGCAACATGAACGCGTTGGCGGTCAATCCGGTCGACGGCAGGTTGTATGGAGCACAAAACGGGCGAGACCAGCTGTTCGATAATTGGCCCACGTTCTTCACGCCCCGTGAGGATGCGCTTCTGCCGGGAGAGGAGTTGTTCTTGCTCGAGCCAGGCAAGCGCTATGGCTGGCCGTACTGCTACTGGGATGGCGTACGCCGCGAAAAAGTGTTGGCGCCCGAATATGGCGGCAACGGGCAGATCGTTGGACGCTGCAGTTCGCGCACGGATCCGATGGCCGACTATCCCGCACACTGGGCACCACTCGGCATGGACTTCTATTCCGGCGATCAGTTTCCCCAGCAGTATCGCGACGGACTGTTCATCGCCTTTCACGGCTCGCGCTTCGACGCGTCGTTACAGCCTGCAGGAGCCGGCTACAACGTCGTATTTCAGCAGTGGCGGGCTGGCAAGCCCATCGGGCAGTGGAAGGAGTTTGCGGGCGGTTTCGCTGGCGGCGACTTCTCGCCGAAAGGCGCCGCGCATCGACCGGTAGATGTGACCATGGCAAACGACGGCTCGCTCTTCGTTTCCGACGATCAGCGCGGCTTCATCTATCGCATTCGCTACGTGGGCCACGGCAAGGGTCACAAGTCGGACGAGGATAAGGGCACGGATAAGAAGGGGAGAGGAGACAAGAACTGACCCGCGCTTGCGGAACGGTCAGGTCGTGACACGCAGTGCTTCGTCGTTGAGTGCGGAGGCGATGAGCAGAGAACGCGCGACCGCTTCAGGAAACTCGTAGATCGGAATCTCCACGGCGCTGCCGGCATCTGTGTAAGTCGCCATCATCGACACCACTGTGCCGGGCCCGGTGCCGCGCACGGTGGCCATCACGCGGTCGGTCTGCACCGTGCGGCGATGTGTCACCGTGACGAGGAAACCGTTCTTGCGCTTCTAGTCGGCGAGCGTTGCCGCGTCGTAGAGCGCGACACGCGTGTGTGCGCACGCATGACCGTGCGTACGCGGCGGCCTCCGCACGCCACGACGACTTGCGATGTGGCAACGCTTCGCGCACCAAGAGGTCGCACGCGCTGCCGCTGCCCGGCGTGCTGCCGCGTGTCGGCTCGAGCCACTGCAGGAAATTAGGCGCGAGGCGCGACGAGATACCTGACTGCTCGAGCGCGCGCGCAGCGTAGCGCAGCACCTGACGCGTCTCGATTCGCTCAACCTCGTCGACAAATCAAGTGAAGGACGCGAACGTGCGCGGTGTTTCCCGTTCGAGTTCGAGCAACTCTTGCGCGCGGTGTCTCGCTATATTGTCATCCGGATTGGCAAGTTGCGCGCGCACGAAGTCGACAAGGGGCGACTCCGTTGCTCGCCACCACCGCTCCGTACCCGTCCCGCACCTGCCATGGACTGGTCACGAACAGCGCGCGTCCCTCCGTCTCGAATACTTCGTGAGTGCGTTCCGCGAGGGCCGAGAACGCGTTCCGAAGCGGCCCACGCCACTGCTGCGCCGGACTCTTGCCGCCATCGAGCCGGCATCCGCAGTTGCTGCGCCAGCGCTCGACCCCATGCGCGCAGCTCCATGCCACGAAGACGGGAGTGACCGGCCAGCCCCCGCCGGGTCAGGGGGCCCGGTGTGCAATGTCCGGTCATGGGGCCCTCCGCACGCGGAGATCAATGGTCGGCGTCAGACACCTGTCGCCGTCCTCGACGCCCGTATGGGCCCACCGCCGTTCATCGTTCGGCAGCCGACCGAGCGTTGAAGTGGCGTGCTCAATTATTGGCCAGGTCCCTGCTGTTCCGCGCTGCTGCCGTCAGCGTGTCGAAGTTCAATTGTTGAGCTTGATTCTCAAGCACCACCGCCGCATTCCGCCGGAGACCCGCCAACTTCGCCCGTTTCATCGGGGACTTCCGGAACGCCGCGCTGAACTGCTCCTGATCCAGCACCAGAATGTCCGTCGCCAGTGTCACCGCATCCTTCCCCGCGATGAACTCCCGCGCCCGGAACGGCGAATCGTCCGCGAGTTCAACCGAGAACTTCCGGTTCCACGGACACACGATCTGGGAGATGTGTCGGTATAACCGTTTTGAGATTCCTCTCGAAACCGGAGGACGGACTTGCGGGCGACGTGGCAGCGACGGCAGCGTGGAACTCGGCACTCTGCAAATTGCTCGCACTCGTCGATGTCGCGCGCTTGGGTCGTGCCCGGGAACGCACACGTGCGAAGCAGGTGCTGTGAAGGCGGATCGGCGCCGGCGCAGACTCGGGAGTAACCAACAGGCAACGATGCCCAAGGGGGGCGTTCTCGGCCCACGGCGCGGCTGCTCCGCCCACTACTCGGAGCATTCGTCTTCGTCGGCGGCCAGATGGCCGAAGTGCCCGTCACCGATCCAGTCGAGGTCGTGTCGGCCCAATCGATGATGTCGACGTGGTGCTCGCCGTCAGTGCACGTGATGCATAGCATCCGCTCCAGATGCGACCGATACCGCTTCGTGCCGCAACCAATGCACGATAAACGACGATCTTCCAGCATGCTCGTGCAGAGCCATGTGCGCGTCGCACGGAACTTGCCCCTCAACTGTGCCTCGAGATGAGCGGCCAAGGGTCACCATTGAATGAGTCACGAGGACGAGATCAAGGCACTGTTGAGCACGTGTCAGCAAGCCCTGAGTGACAATGGCGACGCCGAGACTGTTTCGTGCTATGCCGGCAACGGTGTCTTGATGCCTTCCATGTTGGCGCGCATTCGCAAGGAGTCCATGCACGAAGGCTATCTGCACACTCCAACCTGTCAGTGACGTTCGACGTCGACGAACTCGTCGTTGCCAGTCATTCGGTTGCGTATGCTTGGACGCCCTGAGGGGCATGCAGATCATCCTTGCCACCGGCGCAGAAAGCACCGAATCGAATCGTGAGATCTTCAGCTTTTTGCGCAGCACAAAAATTTCAGAAGATCGGCCGCTACCTGTTCAAACAAGGCTTGTGAACAACGGTGGTGGCCGTCCCTGCTCGACGGGCATGCACATAGTTCCGGACTCGACACAGCGAGCGCGGTGTTCACGGACACACGAACCAACCCGAAGGAGTTTCAGATGAGCAGCACAGCAGCGTCCAAAACAACAGGTGTGACGACGGACACCAAGACATTGATAGACCTAGAGACGAGATTCTGGCAGTCGATGGTTGACCAGGATACCGACTCTGCTTTGCAGTTGTTGCACGACCCAGCAATGATGGCAAGCTCGCACGGCGCGATGAAGTTCGACCATGCTGGCTACAGGAAGATGGCTGAGCATGGTTCCATGGTCGTGACCGCCTTTGCGCTGAGCGACATTGAAGTCGTGTTTGCTACAGAAACGACAGCCGTTCTGACCTACCGCGTGCGGCAGACGGTTGCGGCGCGTGCAGGCGTCAATATTGAGGGGAGCACCGTTCAGGACATGTCAGACACGTCGACTTGGGTGTACGTCGACGAGCGCTGGCAATGCGTTGTACACACCGAATCACAGATGGACGCGAAGCCTGCGACGTAGCTCCAAGCGTCCAGCACGAGATCAGCAACACAAAGCCTTGACCTGCTTGCGGCTCCTGCCGCCGCGCCGATTTCGCGTGGCAGCACGAAAGCTACGGGAAGCAGTCATGAAGGCATGGGTGCCGTCGAAACAGAAGCCGCTGATGGCGGCTGAATTGACGCGTGATCACGACGAACAAACGCGTGGCTGCACGTCTGGCTGCAACTGAGGCACAGCGCAGCAGCGCACGCTCACCATTTACGGAAGCCCAAGCATCCAGGTCATGAGCTACATCGACGGATTCTTGATTCCCATCAAGGCTGGGAACAAGGAGGCCTATCGCGAGGTCGCGGCGAAGTCAGCCGCGCTCCTGAAGGAGTTCGGCGCCACACGTGTCGTGGAGTGCTGGGGCGATGCTTTGCCAGACGGCAAGGTCTCCGACTTCGCGCGTGTCGTGAACGCGCAGGTCGAAGAGGTGGTCGTCTTCTCATGGATCGAGTGGCCGTCCAAGGCGGCGCGCGATACCGGCAGTGAGAAGTTCATGAACGATCCGCGCATGAAGGCGATGGGTGACATGCCCTTTGACGGAACACGAATGGTCTATAGCGGTTTTGAAGTGCTGCTTGACGCATGACCTGCGGCATCCATGCCATTCGCGCTCGCATTCACTCCAAAGGAATTCATCATGAAAGATCACGACTGCAGAAGTGCTTCCGGCCGCTGCAACGAGGCGCTGGAGTTGAGGAGAGCGACGTGAGCGCAACGTACACCTTCGACATCTTTTGTACGCTTGACGGCTACGGCTCGTACGGCCTAGATGGGGACTGGGGTGGGTACTGGGGTAAGCAAGGTTCTCAGCTGCTGAACCACCGCCTCGCATCGTTCGACGAACGGCAGCGAATGGTCTTCGGGGCCACCACGTTCCGACTGTTCGTGGAGATGCTGGCCGCGAGCACTGAAAAGTCCGATGTGCGCGACCCGTGGGTCACCCGGATGACGAACATGCCAGCGACGGTGGTGTCGTCCACGCTCACAAGTCCCGTGAACTGGCCAGACGCGACCGTAGTGAAGGGTGACGCGGTCGATATCGTCGCCAGACTCAAGCAGGAGTCGGACGTGCCGTTGCGCTCGCACGGCAGTATCTCGTTGAACCGAGCGCTAATGACCGCCGGCCACGTTGACCTCGTACGTGTAACGGTATTCCCGGTCATCTCGGGCAAGACCGGTACCCAACCCGTCTTCAGCGGAGCGGCGGACTTCGACCTTGAGATTGTCGAGACCCGGACGCTCGACGGCAACATCCAGGAGCTGATCTACCGGCCCACGCTGCATGGGTGAGGCACGATGTCTCCACTCACCTTTCCCCATTGATCCAAGGATTGATCATGAAGGTTCAAGCCTACATAACGTTTGGCGGTCGTTGCGAAGAAGCGCTGGAGTTCTACACGAAGTCTATCGGTGCCGAAGTCAGTGGCCTGATGCGCTGGAAGGAGAGCCCTGAAGCAGACATGAAAGGGCCACCCGGCTGGGAAGAAAAAGTCATGAACGCCGCCTTTCGTATTGGCGAAAGCCAGCTGATGGCTGACGACGGCATGGGCGACAAGACAGCGGAGTTCAAGGGGATGACGCTGGCCATTGAGGTAGCGGACGACGCGGAAGCTAGACGTGTCTTCACGGCACTTGGTGAAGCCGGCAATGTGACGATGCCTTTGATGAAAACTTTCTGGACGTCTTCGTTCGGCATGCTGACCGACAAGTTCGGCGTGCCGTGGATGGTGAACGTCGCGGACGCCACGGCGGCGAGTACACCGCCATGAGCACAAACCCCCTCAAGCCCGCCGCGGAACTCGCCCAGCACAACGGCGTGCGTTTTCCGAACGAAAGTGCCGACTACCGGGAGGCACGCAACGCGCTTCTCGCCGATGAGATCGAGTTGCGGCGCCACATCGAGCGAGTGGCTGCGCAACGACGCGCGCTGCCGAATGGCGGGACCGTGCCGAAGGACTACGCCTTTACTGGCGAGGACGGCCCTGTCACGTTCTCGGGATTGTTTGGAGACAAGCAGACGCTGGCCGTCTACAGCTACATGTACGGACCGAAACGTGCGCGGCCGTGCCCCATGTGTACGTCGCTGATGGCCGCCTGGGACGGCGAATCACTCGATGTCGAACAGCGTATCGCGCTGGTTATGGTAGCGCGCTCACCCATCGAGCGCCTCCTGGCTTTCAAGAAGGAGCGTGGCTGGCACCACCTCAGGCTGTATTCCGACATCGACGGCGAATTCACGCGTGACTACGTAAGCGCCGAAGACGCGGACGTACCGGCCTTCAATGTGTTCACCAGGCGCGATGGCAGCATGCGCCACTTCTGGAGCGGCGAGATGGACGGCTCAACAGCCGATCCGGGCCAGGACCCGCGCGGCGCGCCCGACTTGATGCCGCTGTGGACGATTCTCGACAGCACACCCGATGGGCGCGGGAGCGACTGGTATCCCAAGCTTGACTATGGCGAAGACGGTGCGGCTCATGTCGTCTGAATGCCGCCGATTCAGGGGCGTTCAGCTCGTAATGTTGCCGACCTTCATTCACGGCGGCGTCAGCGTCCTTTCCGTAATGGTGTCCGGTCCTTTTTAGATGACGAATCCCTTGCGTCAAGACTTGTGGCGGGCGTGTCACGCACACGCGTTCGTGCTCATCATTCCTGTCGCTCGTTCTGCTGCCGTGACGATTCACTACGTGCATTGATGGCAAGTCATTACGCCGGAGCGAGTGATCAAGAGTTTCTGGAGATGAATATGCCGGTAAGAAGGTGGCGGCTGTTGACAATCATGCTTACTGCCTTGAGCCTGGGCCCAGCGCTGGGCCACTTGCTCGAGCTGCCCGCCAAGATGACGTATGAAGGCGCACTCTGGCTGAAGGTTTCGCAAACTTTATACGCAACCTTCGGCACAGTCGGTGCCGTCTTCGAGGTTGTCGCGGTTGTCGCGACGGTGGTGCTCGTGATGATGGTGTGGCAACGACGACCAGCCTTTGGATGGACGATCGTCGCACCAGTGTGTCTAATCGCTTCACATGCGGCATTCTGAATATGGCTCGCGCCAGTGAACGCAACGATTGCGGCGCTCTCGATTGCGACTCTACCGTTAAACTGGGTCGGGTTGCGCAATCAATGGGAATACACGCACGCGACCCGGGCTGCGCTCCAGTTCAGAGCGCTCGGCGCTCTTGTCGTCTCGATCCTCATCGAAATGTCGCACATTGAAGATTGAAAGGGGTGAACGCGAAGGGGTCAGCCAAGCCCTACAGGAATGCACGTGATTGCCTGATCGCTTGCAGCGCGGAGTGGGTGAACCGCGTTCCCCGATTCCGCAGTCGTCTCCGTCCTGACGGCAATCTGGAGACTGCGTGCATCTGGGAGCCCGGAGGATCGGTAGTGACAGTCGGTTTCGCGAAGTGAGCGAGGCAGGTGGCGCGGTCACAGGACCCGTCCATCCCACATCGAACTGGCAATTCGTTTCATTGCGAGCCCAATGCGTCCCCAGACCAACGTTCCGTTGCTTGTGCGCGGCGTCGTTGCCGCTGCCGTCGTGGGCTGCCCGTCCATGTCGCTGGCGAAATCTGCACGGCGCATCATGGCTCCCAGGGCAGAGGTCGTCCTCGCGAGTGACGGAGACCTCGCAGCGTTCGACCCGGTGAACTACGCGACAGTACGGCGCGTGGGCGACGTGCCTACCTCTCCGGCCGCTTCGTCGGACCCGGGTCCGGCGACAGCACGGGGGCCGTTGCGTTCCGGCAGCAGGTGCGACGCGCGTTCCGCCCCATCGAGCGTTCACTCGCCGCCGCAAGGTCGAGCCTTGGTGACGTGACAATGTTGCGCACGTACCGCGTGTGGCGATCGCCACGCGGCCCGGCGACCAACGCGGAGCAGTTCGCGATCTTCACGCCAGTGAAGGAAAAATGCATGCCCGCGCCGCACCCGGCGTGGACGGCGGTCGGCGTGACCGAGCTCTGCCTGAGCGTGGCGTGATCGAAATCGAGGGCGTGGCCCATGTGTCGCGTGACCAAGGCTGATCAGCGGCCCGGCAACGCTACTTTCTGAAGCCATGCAATCGGAGTCCATGATCGTTCCTCGACTCTGACCGCGTGACGCCATCCAATGCGCGCCAGCGGACTCTACCTGCTCGAGTTCTCCAGCACCACCGTTGCATTCCGCTTCAACCCTGCCAACTTCGCTCGCTTCATCGGCGACTTCCGGAACGCCGCGCTGAACTGCTCCTGATCCAGCACCAGAATGTCCGTTGCCAGCGTCACCGCATCCTTGCCGGCGATAAACTCCCGCGCCCGAAACAGCGACCCCTCAGCCAACGTCTGCGAGAACTTCACGTTCCACGGACAACAGCTCTGGGAGATGTGTCGGTATAACCGTTTTGAGCTCCCGCTCCACACTGGCCGCCGAACCCTCGCACGGCCTCAGCAATAACGCTCGGCCGCACCCCGGATCTTCGACAGAGTCTCGCCCGGCGTTCCGCCCCTTGGTTGGCAACTGTGCCAAGATCCGTCACACCGCCTCGTCGCCGGGATTCCGCTGTTGCGATCATATGCGATCGGATATATTGCAGCATGAACCCGGTGCACCTCCTTCGACTCACCGCCGGCCGGACCCAACAGGACCTCGCCGCACTGGCGGGGACGTCGCAGTCTGCCATCGCCGCCTACGAAGGACACCGTAAGAGCCCCACCTGGCGCACCGTGGAGCGGCTGGCAGAAGCGGCGGGCTTGGATGTGGATCTGCGGTTCGTGCCTCCGCTCACCCGGGAGGAGCGACGCTCGCTCCTGCTGCATGAGGCCGTCGCCGCGCGACTGCGTGCGGAGCCCGAGGCGGTGCTCGTCCGGGCACGCGCCTCACTGGCCCGCATGCACACGCTCCATCCTGGAGCGCGACCGCTGCTGGACGAATGGCAGTGCCTCCTGCGTCGCCCGCTCGACGCCCTGCTGCCAGTGCTCACCGATCGCATGCCGTGGGCGCGTGAACTCCGCCACGTGACGCCGTTCACCGGCGTGTTGTCTACGGCCGAGCGCACGCAGGTGTATCGCGCATTCGCACAGCGCGAACGCGCCGACGCGCCGGACCACGCCGGGTCGCTGGACCACGCGTCATGACGCGAGCACAGTTCGAGCACGCCATTCGCGCTGCAGGCGCGGTGCTGGGTGTCACGGAACTGCTGGTGATCGGCAGCCAGGCCGTGCATGGCAGCATGGCAGGAGCACTGCCGATCGAAGCGACACGATCGGTGGAAGTCGATGTGGCCGTGCGCGGTGATGCTGACGGGCGCCTCGCAGACCTGATCGATGGCTCGATCGGCGAGGCGTCGATGTTTCACGACACGTTCGGGTACTACGCGCAGGGCGTGGTCGAATCCACCGCGCGCCTGCCCGAGGGGTGGCAGGCGCGGCTCGTACCATTCGACACGCCGGGCACGCGTGGCGTCACGGCGTGGTGCCTCGAGCTGCACGACCTCTGGGTCTCGAAGGCGGTGGCTGGCCGCGACAAAGATCGCGAGTTCTGCCGGGCATTGCTTCAGCGCGGGGTGGTGATGCGGGACGTTCTCGTATCACGATTGGACTCCGTGCCCGCACTCGATCCGCGGGTCGCGAGTGCCGCCCGCGCGTGGATCGTCGCGTGAATGACTCCTTCCGCTCGCAGCTCCAGCAGTCCCTCGGCGACGGCTACACCCTCGAGCGCGAGCTCGGTGGTGGCGGGATGTCCCGGGTGTTCCTTGCGCGCGACGTGGCGCTGGGGCGCGACGTGGTCGTGAAGGTCCTCTCGCCCGAGATGGCGGCAAGCTTGAGCAGCGAACGCTTCACGCGTGAGATCAAGCTCGCCGCCTCGCTGCAGGAGCCTCACATCGTGCCGGTGCTCAGCGCTGGTATGACGACTGATGGGCTGCCGTGGTTCACGATGCCGTTCGTGGCGGGTGAATCACTGCGCGATCGGCTCACCCGTGGTGCGCTGCCGACCGCCGAGGCGCTCGGCATCCTGCGCAATGTGGCGCAGGCGCTGGTGTACGCGCGCACGCGCGCGGGATCGTGCATCGCGACATCAAGCCGGAGAATGTGCTGCTCTCGAGTGGCACGGCGGTGGTCGCCGATTTCGGCATTGCGAAAGCCGTGAGTGCTTCGCGCACGCAGGCCCCTGATGCCTCGCTGACGCAAGCTGGCATGGCGATCGGAACGCCGGCGTATATGGCACCCGAGCAGGCGTTGGGTGATGCGAGCACGGATCACCGTGCCGATGTGTATGCGTGGGGTGTGCTTGCCTTCGAGCTGTTGCAAGGCGTGCATCCGTTTGCGGATCGCACGACGTCTGCCGCGATGACGGCGGCGCATATCGCGACGCCTGCGCCGGCAGTCACCGCACCCGGTACCGCGCCGACCGTGCGCGCCCTGATCGCGCGCTGTCTCGCGAAGGAGCCGGACGGACGTCCCGCCAGCATGGAGACGGTGCTCACGATGCTGTCCAGTAGCGCCGAGTCGCTGGCTGCACCACGGCGGACACCGTCGTCTCCGCGGACACGTCGTGCGCTGGGGCTGGTCGGGCTGGTGGTCGCTGCCGCCGGTGGCGCTTGGTGGCGGACACGCGCGCCGTCGGTCGTGACGGACGCACCGGGCATCGCAGCTGGAGACGCGAGCCGTCATCCCGTTTGTATCCGTGGGAGGCGACACCGCGAATGTCTACCTCGCCGATGGCATCGCTGACGAGCTGACCACCGTGCTGTCGCGGGTTCCGGGGCTGCGTCTTGCCGGACGCGCGACCGCTGCGCGCTTCAAGGGGTCAACGCTTACCGCGAGACAGCTCGGCGACACGCTTGACGTGCGCACCATCCTGCTGGGCAGTTTCCGCCGTGCCGGTGATCGCGTGCGCGTCACGGCCGAACTGAGCAACGCGGAGGATGGGCGCGTCCTGTGGCAGGACACGTTCGAGCAGGATGCCCGTGACGTGTTCCGCATGCAGGAACTGCTTGTGCAGGCGATTGCCTGGCAGCTCCAGTTGCGGCTCGGCAACACCTCGCTGAGCGCAGGCACCAGCAATCCGGAG
>JACMPK010000211.1 GCA_014377535.1 Gemmatimonadaceae bacterium | reverse complement strand
GACAGCGCGTCAAGTATTCAATCGAGCAGAAGGATGTTGCGGAAGCCAACGCTGTCGTGGCCGGCTGCAAGGCGACCGCGTGGTGGTGCTCTGCGCTGACCGGGTTGGTCAAGCATGCGCAGAACGATGCCCCGGGCGCGGAACGGGCGTTCAACACTGCGCTCGCGCAGATGGGCGCAACGCAGGGCTGCGACTGGCAGAACATCGCGCCATGGCTGCGGAAGGTGGACAGTCTCGCCTATCTCGCGAAAAGCTGCGCCGACCGTCTGGCGTACAACAAGCGCGTGTTCTGGCTGGGCAAGCCGTTCGCACACGTCGATGGCAACGACCTTCGTAACGAGCTGCTCGCGCGGCGCACCTTCAACCTGATCGAGCTGAACGCCGCGACGGTGTATGGTCCCTGGAAGCCGGAGTTCGGTGACACGCAGCTTCGTTATGGCTGGCCGGTGGCCTGGTCCACGCAGAACACGATCGTGAGTCGGCGCGGGGACATGGTGTCCAACACCATCGGGCATGAGCCGACGCCGAGCCACGATTTCATGCCGAGCGAGAGTGCGATGACGCAGCCGTATCTTGCGACATCGGCCGATTATCCGTTCAACGCCCGCTACGCACAGATGCGCTACGCACCACGGTATGCGCCCGGCGGATTTCAGGAGCTCGGCGGTCAGTTCGTGCGTTTCCTGCGCGGAGATTCAACGCTGCTCGTCGGCGCTTATGTGCTCGAGGGGAAGGCGCGTTACGAACGTGGGAAGACACGTGTCGCGCTGGTCCTCGAACGCGGCCCCGACGCGCGTGTCTCACGCATCGTGAAAGACGGTTTGCCGCTACGTGGCGCGGTCGTGACGAACGCGGGCCTTTTCCGCGACACGTTGCTGGCGAGTCTCGAAGTGTTGAGCGAGACACGGAAGTTTGCCGGACGTGTCCGCACGGGCGTTGCACCGATCGAGAAGAACGCGATGCTGTCCGACCTGCTGCTGCTCGCGGTGCGCGTCGGTGACGCAGGGACCGCCGGACTGGCGGGGATTGCGACGCTCGAGTCGGTGCTGTCGTCGGCACTTGGCGGCACGGACATCGGTGACGGTCAGTCGTTCGGCGTCTTCTGGGAGTATTACGGCGGCCCGGGCGCGACGGTCACCATTTCGATCACGCCTGTGGACACGGTCAGCGGGTTCCGCCGACTCGGCTCGTTGTTCCGCGGCGGCGGGCGGGACGGCGGCGCGTCGCTGCGAATTCCCGACCCGGCCCAGCCGGATGGAGGCCCGGGGCGCCGCCTCACGTTGACCATGCCGGAGGCCAAGCCGGGTCGATATCGCCTCGCGGTCGACGTCACGTCGCCCGGTGCCGCACCGGCTCGTCGCGAGTTGGTCCTGCGCGTGCCTGAAGGTCCACCGGCAGCGATGCGATAGCCTGAAATATCCTTGTAGGGCGTAGGCGTATTTTTCGTATCGCTCGCAGCGAGGAACGAGAATGTCGTGATGGATCACGGGATCGAGGGCCGCGCTCTATTGACGTAGACTGCCCCGCTCGTCAGCTTCGCCCCACCGCATACCCTGCGGAACTCCGGGTCGGCCAAATCTTCGCGAATATCTATTCGCGTGCCTGATGCGCTTTCGGCTGGCCTCATCCACATCAGAGGTGTTGAGTGCTGCCTTCATTTGTACGACGTCTGCTGCCGGGGCTCGCGAGCGTCGTCTTCGCCGCGACCGCCGCAGCGCAGAGCGGATCGCTGACCGGCCGGGTCATCTCGAAAGATGCCGGTCGGCCGCTCGGCAACGCGCGTATCACCGTGTCCGATGGCACACGAACGGCGGGTGTCGCCACCAGCGGCGAGACCGGAACCTTCGTCGTCACCAGCGTAACCGCCGGGACGTACACGGTTACCGTGAGTCGCATCGGGTACCAGCTGCAACGACTGCCGGGCGTCGTCATCCGCGCCGGGCAGCCCACGACCATCACCGCGGCGATGGTCGAGATCCCGACGCAGCTCAACGCTGTGGTGACCACGGCCTCGCGTCGTCCGGAAAAGGCACTCGACGCGCCAGCGTCGCTCTCGGTCGTCACCAGCGAAACCATCGAGCGTCGCCCGGCGATGAGCGTTGCCGACCTGGTGAAGGGTCAGCCCGGTATCGACGTCTCCAGCGGCGGCATCGCACAATCGATGATCGTCGCCCGCGGCTTCAACAACGCGTTCAGCGGCTCGCTGCTGATGCTGCAGGACTACCGCTTTGCCGGTGTTCCGTCGTTGCGCGTGAACGTGCCGTATCTCTCGCTCGGCCAGATGGAAGACATCGAGCGTGTGGAACTGCTGCTCGGTCCTGCCTCCGCGCTCTACGGCCCGAACTCCGGCGCCGGTGTGCTGCACGTGATCACGAAGTCTCCGTTCAGCTCACAGGGCACGACGCTGTCGGTGCAGGGTGGACAGCAGAACATCTTTCGCGGCGCCGTGCGTCATGCAGGCACCGTGGGCGATCGCTTCGGCTACAAGTTGAGCGGCGAGTACATGTCGGGCGACGACTTCCAGTTCAAGGATCCGGGCGAGCCCGACTCGATCGCGCGTCCGCTCACGCCGGGTGG
>JACMPK010000021.1 GCA_014377535.1 Gemmatimonadaceae bacterium | reverse complement strand
GCACCACGGCGGGCAGCACCACGGGCGCGGGCGCGAGCGGAACAGGCAGTACGGGCAGCACGCGGTCCGATGCCGGCACGCGCGTCCGCACGGGCAGCGTCGGCGCGTCGTCCAGTGGCAGCACACCCTCCTCCGCCGCGTCGCGCGCGTCGATCGCGCTGTATTCGTCAGTCACGCCAAGCGTCCACGCGGCCGTCTCGCGACGCAGTTCCACCAGCGTGACCAACCGCGACTCGCCGTCGGCACTGCGCAGGGTCACACGATCATGGAAGATGTCGTTCAGCATCACTTTCTCCTCACCCTTCGAGGTGGTGATGATCTTGCCTTCCTTGGGAAAGCGCTTGCGACTCTGCGCATAGAACTCGTGCTCGTAGCGCAGGCAGCACATCAATCGACCACAGGCTCCGCTGATCTGCGTCGGGTTCAGCGACAGCTTCTGGTCCTTCGCGACCCCGAGGTTCACGGGCCGCAAATCAGGCAGCCACGACGCCGAGCAGTACTGACGACCGCAGCGGCCGATGCCGTCGAGCCGCTTGGCCTCATCGCGCACGCCGATCTGCTTCAACTCGATGCGCGCCTTGAACGCGGCGGCGAGGTCACGCACCAGCGTGCGGAAGTCGACGCGCTTCTCGGCCGTGAAGAACAGCGTCAGTTTGCGATGATCGAACTGCCACTCGGCATCGGTGACCTTCATCTGCAGACCGAGGGCGCGCACCTGCGCCATGGCGGCGCGGCGCGTGACCTCGTTCTCCTCGGTCAGCGCGTGCGCACGCTTGATCTCGTCGGCCTTCGCGAGACGGATCACGCGACGCGTGGCCTGCCCGAGAATCACGCCATGTGCCACGCCGGCGTATCGCTTCTCGGCGAGGTCGCCGATCGCATGCACCTGTCCAAGGTCCTCCCCGCGATCACCCTCCACGATGACGTGCGCCGAGGGCGCGGGAGGCGGCACCACATCCTCCCAGCGAAAGAACTCCTTCCGGTTGCCCTTGAACGCAACCTCGATCAGGTCAGACACGCCGGTCAGCCGATGTACTGGCCCATGCGCAGGAACTTCTCGCGGCGGCGGCGCACGAGCTTCTCCGGACGCAGGCCGCGGAGGTCGTCAAGCAGACGGATCAGCGTGGACTTGAGCGTGGCAGCAGCCAGGTCGTGGTTCGTGTGGGCACCACCTTCCGGTTCCGGCACGATCTCGTCGATCACGCGTAGCTCGACCAGGTCGGGGGCGGTGATGCGAAGGGCCTTGGCCGCGCGTTCCTTGCTTTCGATCGACTTGTTGTCCTTCCAGAGGATCGCCGCGCAGCCTTCGACCGAGATGACCGAGTAGACCGCGTTCTCGAGCATCAGCACGCGATCGGCCACGCCCAGCGCGAGTGCGCCGCCCGACCCGCCCTCGCCGATGACCGTGGCAATGATCGGCACGCCGAGCTGGCTCATCTCGAAGATGTTGCGCGCGATCGCCTCGCTCTGTCCGCGCTCCTCGGCCCCGAGGCCCGGCCAGGCGCCCGGCGTGTCGATGAACGTCAGGACCGGCACATGAAATTTTTCGGCCAGCTTCATGAGCCGCAGCGCCTTGCGATAGCCCTCGGGATGGGGCATCGCGAAGTTGCGCTTCAGGTTGTCCTTGGTGTCGCGGCCGCGCTGGTGGCCAATGACCATGACCGTCTCACCCTCCAGCCGCGCCCAGCCGCCCACGATCGCCGCATCCTCGCGAAATGCCCGGTCGCCGTGCAGCTCGATGAAGTCGGTGAAGATCCGGTCCAGGTAGTCCTGCGTGAAGGGGCGCAACTTGAAGCGGGCCACCTCCACGCGTTGCAGCGGCGTGAGCTGCTTGTAGATCTCGCGTCGGAGTTCGGTCAGACGCTTTTCGAGCGGCTCGATCTCGAGCGCCACGCCGTATGATGCGTCGCCGGCGAGGCGCTTGAGGTCGTCGATACGCTGCTCGAGTTCCGCGATGGGCTTCTCGAAGTCGAGCGCTGCAGCTGTTGCCATTGTCCTGATCTCCTCGGCGCGCTCAGTTGCCGCGGACGAGCCGTACTCGCTCGTGCCCCAGCAAGGCGCGCAATTCGGTCAAGGCGGCGCCATCGGCCGCCATCGTCAGCGTACGCGAACGGAAGCGAGACGAGCTGCCGCGCCCGTCGATCCAACTCACTTCCAGTGGTGCGGTGCCGGGATGGCTCTCGGCCACCGCCCGGATGTCGCCGATCACGCCGGCAGACAACCCGACACTCGCCTCCAACTGCAACGACACGATCACTGCCCCATTCGTCCGCCGCTCGGCGAGCAGGGTCACATCGTCGACGATGTACGTCGGCTTTTCGCTGTC
>JACMPK010000210.1 GCA_014377535.1 Gemmatimonadaceae bacterium | reverse complement strand
CTTGTCCAGCGAGCCGTGATGAATCGCGACGGTCTCCAGCCAGTCAGGCCGCGAGGTGAGGATGGACTGGTACCAGATCTCGCACTGCGACCGCGTGTTGGTGAAGATGATCGCAGACGTCGAGCCTTCGATGCGCTCAATGACCTGCGGCAACAGTTTCGTGTTCAGGTGGCCGGCCCACGGGAATCGTTCCATCTCCTCCGGCACCAGCGACTCCACGACGATCTCCTTCGGCACGATCCCGCGCACGAGCACACCAGCGTTCGGCGTGCCGTCGGCTGCGCGACCGAGCAGCGTCTCGCACGCCACGTCCAGATTGCCGAGTGTGGCCGAAAGTCCCCATGTACGCAGCGTGGGGGAGAGTACACGCAGCCGCGCGAGCGCGAGCTCAACCTGCACGCCACGCTTGGTTGCCATCAGCTCATGCCATTCATCCACGATCACGCATTGCAGCGTCTCGAACAGCGTTTCCTGATCCTCGCGGCAAAGCAGCAGCTCCAGCGATTCGGGCGTCGTGATCAGCGCGCTCGGCAATCGTTCGCGCTGGGCACGTCGCACCTTCTCGGCGGTGTCACCGGTGCGCGTCTCGATGGTCCACGGAATCTCCAGCGCCTCGATCGGTGCGCGCAGCGCCTGCTCGGTATCGGCAGCGAGCGCACGCAACGGCGTGATCCAGAGCAGCTGCAGCGGCGCGTGTGTATTGCGCTTCTTCTGCGGCGGTGCCGCCGCGTTGGCCTGCAGCCATGCCTGCACGGGACCGAGCCACGCGGCGTATGTCTTGCCGGTGCCGGTGGCTGCGTGGATCAGGCCTGACGCGCCATCGGCATACGCGCTCCACACGGCGCGCTGGAATTCGAACGGCGCCCAGCCGTTGGTCGTGAACCACTGCTCGAGCGCATCGGGATCACGCCCGGGCTGTGTCACGCTGTGCCGCGCACTGCACGCAGCATTGCGCGAATCGTCTCGAGCGAGTCGGCATCGGCGGGTAGCTTGTCGGTGCGCCAGCGGCTGATGCGCGGGAACCGCACCGCGATACCGCTCTTGTGACGACTGCTCTCCTGAAGGCCCTCGAACGCGAGCTCGAACACCAGGCCCGGTGTCACCGTGCGCACCGGACCGAACTTCTCCAGCGTGTTCTGGCGCACATAGCGATCCACTGCACGAATCTCCACGTCAGTCAGCCCGGAATACGCCTTCGCGAACGGCACCAGCGCATCGTCGTCCCAGACGGCAAAGGTGTAGTCGCTGTAGAGGCCCGCGCGACGCCCATGCCCGGCCTGTGCGTATACCAGCACCGCGTCGATGGTGAGTGGCGTGACCTTCCACTTCCACCAATCGCCCACGCGTCGCCCGACTCCATACGCCGAGGCGCGTCGCTTCAGCATCAACCCCTCGGCACGCATGATGCGCGAGTCGGCACGCGCGGCGTGCACCGCCTCCCACGACGGCGACGCGATGATCGGCGACAGGTGCAGCGTGCAACCGGCTGGCAATGCGCGAACCACTTCCTCGAGCAGGTCGCGGCGCGCCTGCAGGCTCGACGCGCGAAGGTCCACGCCGCCATGCTCCAGCAGGTCGTACGCGATCATCGCACAGGGCACATCACTCAACAACTTCCGGCCGACGGTCTTGCGATTGATACGCCGCTGCAGCTCCGAGAACGGCAGCGGCGCCCCGTCACGCCAGGCCACGAGCTCCCCGTCGATCACGGTGCCGTCGGGCAGAAACTCGGCGGTCTGCTCGACCTCCGGAAAGCGACCGTCCAGCAGTTCCTCACCGCGACTCCAGAGCAGCGTCTTGCCGCGACGACGCACGAGCTGCGCACGAATGCCGTCCCATTTCCATTCCACCTGCCACTCATGCGACTCGCCCAGCGCGACAAGCTCCTGCTCCATGGGATAGGCAAGATAGAACGGATAGGGACGGCTCCAGTCTGCGTCATCGGTGTCCGGATGCATGAGCCGCGCATACCACTCTCCACTCGGCTCCCATTGGCCCATGAGCCGGTGACTGATCGCGTCCGCATTCACGCCACTTACCTGCGACAACGCGCGCACGACCAGACCGGCCGACACGCCGACACGAAATGAGCCGGTGATCAACTTGTTGAACACGAAGCGGGACGAGCCGCGCAACGTGTGCCAGACGGACAGCAGCGACTCGCGCTGCAGCGCCGGATCCATGCGCGCCAGCACCAGCAATCGCTCCTCGACCCAGAACGAGAGCGATGAGTTCTCAGGCTCGTCGGTCGACTCGGGCACAAGCAGCGAAATGGCCTCGGCAAGGTCACCGGCCTGTGCATACGACTCCTCGAACAGCCAGTCCGGAATTCCGGCGGCCTCCGCGGTCCACGCACGCAGGTTGCCGGACTTCACCAGACGCTTTGGCCGACGCCCGATCAGGAACGACACCGCGAGTGCGGCATCGGCCGGCGGCGCGGACTCGAAGTACGCCACCAGCGCGGCGACCTTGCCCTGCGTCGCGGTGGTGCGGTCGATGGCATCGTACAACTCGGCAAACGCCCTCACGCAGCACCCGCCTCTGCATCACCATCACGATCCCCATCGCCATCAACAACACCTTCACCATCGCGGCTCGCGACAGCCGGCGCCGCGTCCGCTGTGGCGTCCGGCGCATCATCGCGCTCGCCCTCATACCGCGTCGCGAGCGCGTCGGCCGACAGTCCCTGCTCGCGCAGCCAGCGCACCACAGGCCCTGTGAAGCCGTGCGTCACGAGCACACGCTGAGCACCGGTCGCATCGATGGCCTGCAACAGCTGCGGCCAGTCGACATGATCGGACAACGTGAACCCGCGGTCGACATTCCGCCGCCGCCGCGCGCCGCGCACGAGCATCCATCCGCTCGCAAACGCCGTGGAATGCGCGCCGAACTTTCGTGCCCACGCACTGCCATCGACACTCGGCGGCGCGACGACCATCGCCCCCGTCGCCGCACCCCGCGCCGCCCTCGAGTACTCCGTTGGCGGCAACGCCACACCCGCCTGCCGATAGAGCGCCGTCATGCGATCCACGGCACCATGCAGGAGAATGGGACCGATTGACGGATCGAGGCCGGCAATCAGCCGCTGTGCCTTCCCCAGCCCGTAACCAAGCAGCATCGACGCGCGACCCGCCGCGGCATTCTCGCGCCACCATGCATTGATCCCGTCAAAGACCGCACGCGGTGCCGGCCAGCGGTAGATCGGCAGGCCGAAAGTGCTCTCGGTGATGAAGGTGTGGCAGCGGACTGGCTCCCACGCATCACAGGTGGGATCGGGATCGGTCTTGTAGTCGCCTGAGGCCACCCAGACCTCCCCACGATGCTCGAGCCTGACCTGCGCGGAGCCGAGAATGTGGCCCGCAGGATGAAACGACACCCCGACCCCGTTGATCTGGCGCACCTCGCCGAATGGCATCCCCTCGGCCCGATCACTCCACGCGCCGAGCCGCTCGCGCGTGACGCCGAGACCGCGGTCGGTGACCAGGTAATTGCCGCAGCCCCAGGTGAGGTGGTCGCTGTGCGCATGCGTGACCACAGCCCGATGCACGGGCCGCCATGGGTCGACGAAGAAATCGCCAAGATCGCAATACAGGCCGGACTCGGTGACGCGCAGCATGCGGGAGGGTTGAAGGCGGGAGAGAGCAATGTGATTCGCGGCCGACTCGCCCGCCAAGCCAAGTACAAAGAAGCAACGACAGGTTTGTGATCCAACGCGAGACAACCTGAAGCGCGGCGCGAGCGACGCAGCCATGCAGGGCTCCGGACGATATCACGGGCAGTTGTGCTTCCTTCGCTGCGGATGAATCATGTGACTCACGATAGGGGCCAGATGTCCGTTTATCTGCGACTCCGGAAGGTGTTGCTGCCGGCCATCCACGGGCATGCGGCAGACATGGCGCAAGGCTGATTCCCTCGTGGTATTCTGACGTCCGGATTATTCCCGCTCGCGGAGGTTGTGATGCCGGTCATTCGTGATGATTCAGGCGGCGTGCAGTTCAAGCTTGGCAAGGCGCCGGCCAAGCGCGATGCACGCAACCTCCAG
>JACMPK010000209.1 GCA_014377535.1 Gemmatimonadaceae bacterium | reverse complement strand
CGTCGCATCCGGCAGGTAACCGTCGGGCGTGATCGAGAATTCGGGGTAGCCGCGCAAGGGTTCGCCGAACTGCACGCCACCCATGTTGAACTGCTGCGTGAAGCGGAAGGCACCAGCACTGCCGAGCACCGCACCCGACTTGACTGTCAGTCCCGCGACGATTTTGATGGGCTGCGAACCTGGCTTGCTGCCGCCGAACTGCGTCAGCGTCGCATAGTTCTTGAGGTCGAGCGAATAGCGCTGAAAACGCGCTGTGCCGCCCAATCCGTTGAATTGCGCCGTGAACGTCCGCTGCGCTCCGGCAGAAGCAAAAGGCAGGTCCACGCGGGTGTCGTAGCCAAGCGTAGCGCCGACATAACTGCGGACGTTCGCACCACTGAACTGCGACGCCTGCTCACCCAGAAAGCCCGAACTGCCAAAGCGCACACTCTCGAGGCCGTATGAAAGGAACAGGCGCGTGTACGGAGACTGCGGAATCGGAAAGCCTAGCTGGAGACTCGTGCCCGTCTGAATGGGCTGCCCGAAGCCGCCATTGAAATTCGAGAAGCCGCCAATACCCTGAAAACGGTTCTGCGTGCGATAGGCGCTGAGTGTACCCGAGACCTGCGACAGGCGAATCTGCGGATCAGTGTAGGCCAATTGGAAATTGTTCTGGAAACGACCGAAGTTCCAGTTCAGCGAACCTGATTTGCACCGCCCGAACAGGTTCGGCTGCTGCAGTCCGATGAAGCCGCCGACCCCGAGCCCCTGACCGGCCGAGGCGCCGAAGTTCACGTTCCCGGTCTGCTTCTCCTTCACCCGAAAGATGATGTCCACATCACCCGAGGAGTCAGGTCGCGTATCGGGATTCGGAACCGGTGTCTCGAAGAATCCCAGGTTACCAAGGTTCTGGTACGAACGAACGAGGCGATCCTGGTTGAACACGTCGCCCGGCACGATGAGCAGCGCATTGCGGATGCAGCTCTCGACCGTGTGATCGTTGCCAAGGATCTCCACACGATTCACGATTGCCGGCTGCCCTTCCTCGATCTCCCAGCGAAGGTTCGCGACATGCTTGCCACCGGTTGTGTCACGATCGACGACCGGGCGAACCCGAGCGTAGATATACCCTTCGTTGCTGTAGGCGGTCTGGACCTTCTTCGTGCCCTCGTCCCAGCGGCCCTGATCAAAAGTGTTCGGCGGCAGGGACGGTCCCTTGCGCCGCACGAGCGACATGGCACGCTCCGTCAGCGACATCGCCTGCGGCTGAAACGGGAACAATCGGTCAATTTCTGCCGTCGAGAAGCGCCGGTTGCCAAGCGCCTCGAACGAGCCAAGCGTGTAGCGCGGGCCTTCGCGCACGGTCAGGTCCACAAGTCCCTTGCCGCGCTCACGATCCACGATCAGCGTATCGCGTTCCACGGCACCGTCAATGAATCCTTGCCGGCCAAGGAACTCCGGAATCCGTTCCGTCAGGTCGCCGGAATAGGTGTTCTCGTCGAACTCGCCCTTCCGGAACCAGAGAAAACCCTCCGGCTTCGTCTTCATGGTCGCGACGACGTCGGCAGGCGCCAGACTCCTCAATCCGTTGACGCGAACGCCACTCACCGCGAGTCGACGACCCTCGCTCACGCGGAACGTCAACTTGGCGCGCTGGTCAGCGACCATCGTGGTGTCGACCGTGATGCGATGCAGGTAATACCCGGCCGCCTCGTAGATCGAGTCGAGACGCTGCTTTGTGCGTGCGACGAGTGCGGCATCCACCGGGCGGCCGATCAGCAGGTCGACCTTGTCCTTCAGCGTGCGCGTCGGAATACGATCGCCACCCACGACATCGACGTCACCAAGAATCGGCCGTTCAGCAACTTTCACGACGATCGTCGCCAGCGTCGGCGGCCCATCGTGCACGCGGCATCCGACCTGCACATCGCTGAAGTTGCCGGTCGCATACAGCTGCTTGATGGCACGCTGCACGGACTTGAAATTCAGCGCCACGCCCGTTGCAAGCTCGGCATCCGACAGGATCTGGTCGTTCGTCGTCCGGAGATTGCCCTCCACCACAATCGAGTCGGGGAGGGCGCAGGCGCCGGGCCCCTCCTGTTGCGCCTGGGCGCGCGAGAAGGGAAGAATGAGAACAGCGGCCACGATGGCAGCCGCGGAATGACGGAAAACGGGCATAAGCTTGGAAAATGTAACGAGTCAGTCGACCTGGTCTACCCCCGACCAGGTCGGCTGTTTCGAAAAATCTCGATTTCGAGGGGAAATCGCGCCTTGATTACGTGGCCGGAGTTGCACTCGCCGACACCCGGAACTGCAGCCGGGTACCGTCCTCTGCGACATCGACATCGATCTCGTCGCCCTTCGAGAATTCGCCGAGCAGGATCTTCTCGGAAAGCGGATCCTCGATGTAGCGCTGGATCGCACGCTTCAGCGGTCGTGCGCCGTACATCTCGTCAAAGCCGTTCTTCGCCAGAAAGTCGCTTCCCGCGTCCGACAGCTTCAGCGTGAGCTCCTCGTCCGTCAAGCGCTTCTGCACCTCGCGCAGCATCACGCCCACGATCTTTGCGATGTGCTCGCGACTGAGCTGGTGGAACACGATCACGTCATCGAGACGGTTCAGGAACTCGGGATTGAAGGTGTGCTGCAGCTCCTCCTTCACTTTCTCCGAAATCCGCTCGAAACTGCCGCGGCTGTCCATCGTGCCAAAGCCGAGCGCCCTGCTCTTCGTGATCTCCTTCGCGCCCACGTTGCTCGTCATGATCACGACTGTGTTCTTGAAATCGATCACGCGACCGTAATTGTCCGTCAGATGACCCTCATCCAGCACCTGAAGCAGGATGTTGAACACGTCCGGATGTGCCTTCTCGATCTCGTCGAGCAGGATCACGCTGTACGGCTTGCGACGGATCGCCTTGGTCAACGTGCCGCTGTCCTCGTAGCCGACATAGCCCGGAGGCGCACCGATGAGACGCGACACCGAGAACTTCTCCATGTACTCGCTCATGTCGACGCGGATCAGCGCCGAGGCATCGGCGAACAAGAACTTCGCCAGCTGCCGCGCGACTTCCGTCTTGCCCACACCAGTCGGTCCGCAGAAAATGAAACTGCCGATTGGACGGTTCGGGTCTTTCAATCCGGCGCGACTGCGACGGATGGACCGAGCCAGCGACTTGATCGCCTCCTCCTGTCCGACCACCTGCGCATGCATCTCCTCTTCCATGCGCAACAGACGAGCCGTCTCGGCTTCCCGCAGTCTCGTCACGGGAATACCCGTCCAGCGACTCACGATGAAGGAAATTTCTTCCTCGCCAAGCACCGGGCGGAACGACTGCCGGCGCTGCTCCCACTCTTCCTGGCGCTGGCGGATCTCGGACTGCAGCTCACGCTCACGATCACGCAGCGAGGCAGCCTTCTCGAAGTTCTGGTCGCGGACCGCACCTTCCTTGTCCACGTTGACCAGCTCGAGCTGCGCACGCAGATCCGCAACGTCGGCTGGCGGAACCTGCGCCGCCAATCGGGCACGAGCTCCGGCTTCGTCGATCACGTCAATCGCCTTGTCAGGCAGGAAGCGATCGGTGATGTAGCGCTCCGACAGCTTTGCTGCCGCCATCAGCGTCGCGTCGGGAATCGTCACGCGGTGATGATCCTCGTACTTCTTGCGCAGCCCCTTCAGAATCTCGACCGTCTCGTCCACCGAAGGTGGGTCGACGATCACCGTCTGGAAGCGGCGCTCGAGTGCCCCATCCTTCTCGATGTACTTGCGATACTCGTTCAGCGTCGAGGCGCCGACGCACTGCAATTCACCGCGCGCAAGCGCCGGCTTCAGCATATTGCTCGCGTCGATTGCGCCTTCGGCCGCGCCAGCGCCAACGAGCGTGTGCAGCTCGTCAATGAAGAGAATCACGTTCTTGTTCAGCGCGATCTCGTTCATCACGGCCTTCAGCCGCTCCTCGAACTGGCCGCGATACTTGGTGCCGGCGATGACGGCTGCCATATCCAGCGACAGCACACGGTTGTCACGCAGGTTATCCGGGCAGTTTCCACCGGAGATCAGCTGCGCGAGGCCTTCCACGATCGCCGTCTTGCCCACACCCGGCTCGCCGATCAGCACCGGGTTGTTCTTCTTCCGGCGCGACAGAACCTCCATGACCCGCTCGATCTCCTTCGCGCGGCCAATCGTCGGGTCGAGCGCGCCCTCGGTCGCGAGTGCCGTCAGGTCACGGCAGAAATGGTCGAGCGCCGGCGTCTTCGACTTCTTTTCCGCCTTTGCGCCGCCGCTTCCGGTGGGCGTCCCGCCCGCTGCCGCACCGCTGCCGCCAGCCTGTGCCGTCGGAGTCGCGCCAGGCGGCATCTCGGTGCCCAGAAGACGCAGCGTTTCCGTGCGCGCCGCATCGAGGTTTACGCCGCTGTCCGTGAGGACCTGCGCCGCAATGCCCTTCTCCTCGCGGAGCAGCCCGAGCAGCAGGTGCTCGGTCCCGACGTAGCTGTGGTTCAGCTCGCGCGCCTCACTCATCGCAAGCTCCAGCACCTTCTTGGCGCGTGAGGTATACGGCAGATCCGGGCCGGTGGCTTGCGCCGCCTTCCCCTTCTTCACCGTGTCCTCGATCTTCTGCTGGATGTCGTCGAGGTCGACGTTGAGGCTCTGCAATACAGCCGCTGCCACCCCTTCGCCCTCGCGAATCAAGCCGAGAAGGATGTGCTCGGTGCCGACGTACTCATGGTGCAGGCGCGCGGCTTCCTCACGCGCCATTGCGAGCACCTTCCGTACGCGTTCGGTGAAGTTGTACCCGTTCATGCTGACCTCTGGTTCGGCTTTCGGTGGCCGATCATCCGTGCGAGCCTACGTCGGCAGCGAGTGCATCCCGGACAAACCGTGCACGCGCCACGCTGGCATCACCATCCGACAACGTGGCACGACCGTCGTACTGCGCCACGTGCGCCGCCTGGCAATGAATCAGGAGCTTGTTGAGCGTATAGACACTCGGTGAACTCAGGAGTTTCAGGCTCAACGCGAGCCGCACGCCACTGAGGTAGTTCATCGCTTCGTCGAACGTCAGACTTCGTGCATACCGCAAGGTGCCGTACGCCCGCCACAGCTTGTCTTCAATGATATACCCGGCATCCCGCAGCAGCACGTGACGCGCCTCTTCCTCCCGCTCCACCACATGCCGGACCACACGCGACAGCTGGTCGAGCAGTTCGACCTCGCTCTTCCCCAGTGTCGTCTGGTTGCTGATCTGAAAGTAGTTCCCGACCACTTCGCTTCCTTCCCCGTACAGCCCACGGTACGTCAGCCCCATCTGCTGCAGCCCCGCAAGCACCTTCGAGATTTCCTTCGTCAGCACGAGGCCCGGCAGATGGATCAGCACCGAAACGCGGAGCCCGGTTCCCGTATTGGTTGGACAGGCGGTCAGAAATCCGAATTCACCATGCCAGGCATATGGCACAAACCGGCCAAGTTCGTCATCCAGCGCCGTCGCCGCCCCGAATGCGCCAAGCGGATCGAAGCCCGAGCGCATTGCCTGCAGCCGGAGGTGATCCTCCTCGTTGACCATTACACTAACCTCGTCCGCGAGCACCAGCGCCGCACCTGTCCGAACGGCGAGCGTCCCGTCCAGGCCGGCCAACTCCCGGCTCACGAGGTGGCGTTCATGCAGCAGTTGCCGGTCGGGCGTGGCGAGCTCGTCGACCCGGAGAATTACCCCACCCTTGAGCGACTCCACCTTCGGCATGGCGTCGCGCAACTGTCCCAGCACCCGGAGGCGCTCGCCGTCGCGCGCGCGCGAGGTGAAAGCAAACCCTTCCACGTTCCGGGCCAGGCGCACCCGCGTCGACAACACGACCTCGGCATGCTCACCGGAGCCGTCCAGCCAGCGCGTCCCGCCATCGGGGAGCAACGAGAAATCGATCACTCGGCCACCTCCTTCAACTGGTCGCGAAGGCGAGCGGCCTGCTCGAACTGCTCGAGCTCGATCGCGCGGCGGAGCTGCTCCCGCAGCTCCAGCACGGTCGAGGCACGCTGCAACTGCTCCGGAGCCGGCGAACCGTACTGGCGGCCCAGGTGCCGCGTTGCACCATGCACCCGCTGCAGCAGGTCGCGCAGCTGGGCTTCGAAGGTGCTGTAGCATCGCGCGCAGCCAAGTCGGCCGGATGCGCGGAAATCCTTGTAGCTCGCCTGACAGAACGAGCAGCGCGCCTGATCCGTCGCACTGGTCGTCAGCTGCTGCTGCACCGTCTGTAGGAGGGACGTCAACGGCGTTTTTGGCGCCGCGACAGTCGTTTCCACGCCCTTGTCCGCCGCGCACGTCTCGCAAAGATGCACCTGCGTGACGGCACCCTCGACGACCTGCGTGAGGTGCACGACTGCGTCACGTTCCCGACATGAATCGCAAACCATCAGTCGACCTCCTCCGCCATCGCCGACGAATCCACTACGCGACCCGCATCCAAAAGCAGCACACGATCAGCGCGCGCGGCAAGCGCCTGGTTGTGCGTCACGACCACCACACCGACTCCATGAGAGGACGCCAGCGTCGAAAAGATCTCGTGCAGGCGCTGCGCGTTCCCGCGATCCAGGTTTCCGGACGGTTCGTCCGCCAGCAGCAATGCCGGCTCAGGGGCGAGCGCGCGGGCCACGGCAACCCGCTGCTGCTCGCCACCCGACAGCGCCGACGGCAGATGATCAGCGCGAGCGGAAAGTCCGACAGTGTCCAGCAGCGCCATCGCCCGACGCCGCACCGAGGACGTAGACTTGCCAGCGATCAGCAGCGGCATCATGACATTCTCCAACGCCGTGAACTCCCGCAGCAGGTGATGAAATTGAAAGACGAAGCCGATCGACTTGTTCCGCACATCGGCCAGCAATTCCTCCGAACCGGCGTGCACTGCGCGACCCGCAATGCGCACCCCGCCGGACGACGGCTGATCCAGCGCACCGAGGATGTGCAGCAGCGTACTCTTGCCCGCACCGCTCTCGCCGATGATCGCCACCATCTCGCCGCGCATGATCCGCAGCGACGTCCCATCCAGGATGCGCAGGATGGAACCATCGCCGCTCTGGTACTCCTTCACGACGTCGATCGCCTCCAGCACAGGCACCTGCGCGGCCTCACTCATGACGAATCGCCTCGACAGGAAAGAGCCGCGATGCCTGCCGCGCCGGCCACAGCGTTGCCAGCATCGCAATTCCCAAGCTGGCTCCAACGATCCACATCACATCGGTGATGGCGATCTGGATCGGAAGCCTGTCGATGAAGTACACCTGCGGGTCCAAGGCAATCAGCTTGAAGCGCGTGAGCGCCCACGCACACAGAAGGCCCAGCGCGACGCCAATCGACGTGCCGACAAACCCGATCGCCGCGCCCTGCCACAAAAAAATACGCCGGATTGACGCGGCAGGCATGCCCATCGCCTTCAGGATGCCGATCTCGCGCGTCTTGTCGGTCACGACCATCGTCAGTGTACTCACGATGTTGAACGCCGCGACGAGCACGATGAGGAGCAGGATCACGAACATCGCCAGTTTTTCGAGCTTGAGTGCCGAGAAAAGCGAGCGATTCTGCTCCTGCCAGTCAATCGTGCGATATGGAAAACCCAGTAACGTCGCGAGCTGTTCCGCGACGATGGAGGCCCGCCAGCGATCTGGCGTGCGCACGTCGATTCCGGTGACACGCGTACCGAGTCCGGCCAGGTCCTGCGCGGCGGACAGCTCCATGTACGCGTAGCCGCTGTCGTACTCGTACATGCCCGTCTCGAAGACACCCGTCACGACATAGCGCCGGATCGTGGGCATGAAGCCTCCCAACGCACTGGACATCTGCAGACGGCCCGGAACGGTCGCCAGCACGAGCACCTGCCCGGGCCAGGCGTTCAACCGCTCCGCGAGCCGCTGACCAATCACGATGCCCTTCAACGAGTCGTCCGGCGCACGGAACGTGAAGTCACCGCTGCGCGCATACTGGCGGATCTGCGTGACGTCCGGCGAGCCGGGCACTGCCGCAGGCAATCCGACCACTTTCACGGGTTCGGCGTAATCGTTGCCCTTGGTGATGAGCGCGTCCTTCAGCACGAACGGTTCAGCGGACACGACGCCCGCCTGCCGGCGCACCTTCGTCAACGTCGCCTCCCAGTCCGTCATCGTGAGGTCGTCACCCACGGTCAGCACGCGCAGGTCGGGACTGCCGATCAGGATCTTGTCACGCAGGTCCTTCTGCAGGCCGTTCATCACGCCAAGCACGAGAATCAACGCACTCACACCCACTACGACACCGCCCATCGCGATGATGCTGATGAGGCTCAGCAGCTGCGATCCGCGACGACTGCGCAAATACCGCCACGCGATGGCGATCTCGAGTCGAATCATTCGGGACGCATGGCAGGAAACAGGATGACGTCGCGGATGTGCTGAGTGCCGGTGAGATACATGAGCAAACGGTCGATGCCGATGCCAACGCCGCCGGTGGGCGGCATGCCGTACTCCAGTGCGCGGAGGTAATCCTCGTCCACACCGCTCGCCTCGTCATCGCCGGCCGCCTTCAGGCGAGCCTGGGCCTCGAAGCGCTGACGCTGATCGATCGGATCATTGAGTTCGGAGAACGCATTCGCCATTTCACGTCCATCGGCGAACAACTCGAAACGCTCCGTCAGCGCCGGGTTCCCACGCTTCGGCTTCGCCAGCGGCGAGAGTTCTACCGGATAGTCGATGACGAAAGTCGGCGTGGTGATCGTGCGTTCCACCAGCGACTGAAACAGCTCATCCATCAACTTCGGTCGACTGAGCATATTCGCCTTCTCCACGCCCTGAGTTTGCGCTGCCCGCACCAGCTCCGCATCCGACATTGCCAGCACGTCGTGCCCGAGACCTGCACTCAACGATGGCACCCACTCGATGCGTCGGAACGGCGTCACGAACTCGGGCACATTTTCGACGTCGATGCCCGGCGTCGCACGAACGGCACTCGAGGCGGCGACGATCAGCTGCTCGACACGATCCATCATCACCGTGTAGTCCGCGTACGATTCATAGAACTCCAGCATCGTGAACTCCGGATTGTGCGTCCGGTCGATGCCTTCGTTGCGGAAGTCGTGGCCGATCTCGTATACGCGATCGAATCCGCCGACGATCAGGCGCTTCAGGTAGAGCTCATCGGCGATGCGCAGGTACAGCGGCATGTCCAGCGCATTGTGATGTGTCGTGAATGGACGCGCCGCCGCGCCGCCGTAAAGCGGCTGCAGCACCGGTGTCTCGACTTCGAGGTAACCCATCTCGTCGAGGAAGCGCCGGATGGCTGCCGTCATGCGGGCGCGAGCGTAAAAATTCACGCGGACTTCGGGATGCACGGCCAGATCGGCGTAGCGTTGACGATACCGCTGTTCGGGATCACTGAATCCCGAGAAGCGCTTCATCTCGCCGTCCACCACCTGTTCCTTTGCGAACGGCAGCGGTCGCAGCGTCTTTGCCAGCAGCGTTAATTCCGTGCATTGCACCGTGACTTCGCCAGTGCGGGTCCGCATCAACGTGCCGGCGACACCGACGATGTCACCGAGGTGAAGCTCCTCGAACACGGCCCACTCGACGGCAGGCATGTCGTCCTTGCGAAAGTACGCCTGCAACTTGCCGCTGGCGTCGCTCACGTGCGCGAAAGCGGTCTTGCCCTTCGAGCGCAGCGAGACGAGGCGGCCGGCGATGCGCACGGCCTTTCCCGTGTCTTCACCGTCGGGCAGCAGCGCGCGCGCGTCCGACGTCAGGTGCGTGCGGTCATAGGAATACGCGAACGGCGCCACGCCGCTGGCGATCAGTCGATCAAGCGACGCGCGACGATCGACGAGCACCTGACTGAGTTCTTCGTTGTTCACGACGATGGGAATCGGGAGATCGGGAGTCACTTTTTTGCCGGCTCGCCGGCTTGCTTCAGGTACGCCTCGATGAACGGATCGATGGCGCCATCCATCACCTTCGCGACGTCGGCGATTTTCAGCTCGGTGCGATGATCGTTCACCATCGTGTACGGCTGGAAGACATAGCTGCGAATCTGACTGCCGAACGATACGTCCGCCTTCCCGGCGTCGAGCGCCGCCTTCACTGCTGCCTGCTTGTCGGCCTCGATCTGATACAGCTTGTTCTTCAGCTGCTTCATGGCCGTCGCCTTGTTCTTGAACTGCGACCGCTCTGCCTGTGACGCCGTGACGACACCGCTGGGCAAGTGGGTGATGCGGACGGCGGACGACGTCTTGTTGACGTGCTGACCACCGGCACCTGACGCACGATAGACGTCGATGCGCAGGTCGTCATCGCGGATCTCGATGTTGATTTCGTCATCCACGACGGGGTACACGAAGACGGATGCGAAGCTCGTGTGCCGACGTGCCTGTGAATCGAACGGTGAAATGCGAACCAGGCGATGCACACCAGCCTCGGGCCGCAGGAAGCCGTACGCGTATTCGCCCGTGATCTCGAGGACCGCCCCCTTGATGCCCGCTTCCTCGCCTTCGCTGAGGTCAAGCATCTCGAGCTGATATCCTTTCCGCTCAGCCCAGCGCACATACATGCGCATCAACATCTCGGCCCAATCCTGCGCCTCGGTGCCACCCGCACCGGCGGAGATTTCAAGCTGTGCCGCTCGGAAGTCATCGGGGCCGCGCAACAGCGAGCGCAGTTCGTATGCGGCGATCTGCTCACGGAGCACATCGACATCACGCACGAGTTCCAGCTCCATCGTGGCATCGGGTTCGATGCTCAAAAGCTCGGCCATCTCGCGAGAGTCGGCGACGCCCTGCGCCATTCTGTCGAACGGCTCGACCCACTGCTTGTAGGTCTTGACCTGTAGCACGACTCTCTTGGCTCGTTCCTGATTGTCCCAGAACGTGGCCTGTGCCATCTGTGCCTCTAACGCCGTGAGGCGCTCCCGCTGGCTCTCGATGTCAAAGATACCTCCGCAACTCGTCCAACCGCTCAGCATCCGTGACGAGTTGGGTGTTCAACTGTGCGAGGTCAGCCATGGGTGCCGGTCAGAACATGAGAAAAGAGAAGCCGTCCTCCCGAGGTGTCGGGAGGACGGCTCGGATCGCGACTGCGCAGACCTGAAAGTTAGCCGTTTTGCATTGTGTTCTCCATGCCCGCGCTCAGTTAGAACACCCGCTTCCCCTCGGCGAGCACTTCGTTCAACGCGTCCTGGAAGAATGCCGTCGATTCCGCGACATCGCGTCCGACCTGCTCCACATACTCGTCGTAGCTCTTCCTGATCTCGTCCCGGAACAGCTGCTTCAGCGTGCCGTTGGCCAGACCGTCCGCGCGCTTGGCGGGCTGGTACGCGACCATGTCCGAAACCAGCGCACGCGCGAGTCGCTTGGCGCGCGTCATCGGGTCACTACGCAGGAATGGATTGATCACGCGGCGCGGCGCGGCACCCGATGCTGGTGCAGCCGTCGGCTGCGATAGGGGCTGTGGAGCGGAAGGGATCATGCCGACCATCTGACCAGGCGATGGCGGCGGCGGCGGCACGAGCGGTCGAGCAGTGAACGGCGCGACGATTCGCGGCGACTGGGCGACATCGGCACTTGAGGGAGGCGTGGCCATGGAAACCATCGGCAGCGCAGGCGACGAGTCGGCCGACACGATTGGCGGTAGATCCGGTGACACTGGACTTGCCACGCTCGGCCTGTTGACCCCACCAGGCGGAGATGGCACGCGCACCGGCGCTGACGCTGCCGCGACATGCGCGATTTGTCCTGCGGCGAAGATTCCGGGCGTCGACACCGAAGGCGTCGGGCGCGAAAAATGAGGTGGGGTGCCGGTGTTCGCACCCGTGAAAGCGGGAGTACCGACCCGCACGCCGCTCGATGGCGTGCCTGTTGCGGCGGGTGTCTGCAACGACGTCACAGTCCTCGAGGGCACTGCCGAGTTCGTGAGCGGCGTCGTCGCACCCAGGGTGATCCGCAGGATGGCGCCACAGACGCTGCACCGTGCCCTGACGCCATTTCGCGGCACCCTGGCCGGATCCACCCTGAAAATTGATTGGCATTCCTGACACATCACGTTCACTGATGCTTCTCCTCGGGGGAAACGACCATGTCGCTGTCGGACCGCCGATCCATGGCCCAGACCGAACCAGGCAATGTCTTGGCATACGTCTTCATTTCTGTCGCCAGATCGCTGACCTGTGCGGCCGAAGTGAACCGACGGCGTTCGTTCGTGACGACACCGATCGAGAGCGTCATGAGCGGTACGCGGTCAAGCCGGCCGCGTCGATCCTTTCCGAAAAAGTAGCCAGCGCGACGATCATGTGCAGTGTATCGACGCGGCAGAATGTCGTCAGCCGTGCGAATGAGCAGTTCGCAGGTTTCGGTGGTCAGATCCAGTGGCACCAGAAACAGAAAGTCGTCGCCACCGATGTGGCCCACGAAGCCATCGGAGCCTGCCGTCTGCTGCACGGTGTCGTCAAGCATCTGCGCAATGCTCCGGATCACCTGATCCCCCTTGGCATAGCCATAACGGTCGTTGAATTCCTTGAAGTGATCGAGGTCTGCATAACAGGCAGCGAACAGGGTGCCGCGGTCGATTCTTGCTGCAATCGCGTGCGAAATTGCATCGCCACCGGCAAGCCGCGTCGACGGGTTCACCTGCATGTCTCGATGCGACCGCCGCATCGCAGCAATCAGTCGCGCCTCGAGCTCCCCCGGAACGAGCGTCGTGGCGAGCACCTCGTCTGCGCCAGCGTCGAACCATGGTGCGGCAGGGTCTTTGCTCAGCACAACGATTATGGGAACCGTTTGCAAGCGTCCGTCAGCCTTGACGGCGCGCAGACCGGTCATCACGGCATCCGCGTCCTCGTCCCCACAGACAATGAGCAGTGTCGGTGGGGCTGTTCTGAGCCGGATAGTGGTCATGGCTTCCGAATGTCCACGCACGACGTCGACCGCTTCAGCCGCGGCCCATGCGGTAACGAGACGTTCGACCGGTGCCGGCAGGGCCCCGATCATCAACACGGTGCGGCGCTCCGATGTTGGAGCGACAAGAAGTAACGGCATCATCCGCAATGGACGATCGAGTGGACCAGAGGCAAGCCGCCGACAGGAAGTGACACAGGATGACGACCCACGAAATCAGAGCGACTCGGCCTGATCGATCAACATGATCGGTATCCCATCACGGATTGCATAACGGAGCTGGCAGGGCGCACACTCGAGTGCGACATCGTTGCGATGCACGATCCGTAGCTGCCCCTTGCACCGCGGGCAGCGGAGCAGTTCGAGCAGTTCCGCCGGAATAGTCATCTTGGCGCTCACTCGTGAGGAACGTTGAAACCGAAACGTCGCAACGCAATCGCATCCTTGCGCCAGTCGGGCATGACCTTCACCCAAAGATCGAGATACACCGATTCCTCGACGAGTTTTTCGATCATGACCCGTGAGGCAGTGCCAATCTCGCGGATCGTGCGTCCCTTTGCGCCAAGGACGATCCCCTTCTGGCTGTCGCGCTCCACATACAGGACCGCTCGAATGTAGATCGGCTTCTTGCTTTCGCGAAACTCCTCGACGTCAACGAAGATGCCGTACGGAACTTCCTCATGCAGGATCGCCAGGGCGCACTCTCGAATTGCCTCCGCAGCGAAGAACCTGACGGGCTGCGTACTCAGTTCGTCCGCAGGGTACAGGAACGGCGAAAGCGGGAGACTTGACGCTACATGCTCGAGGAGCTGCTCGATATTCTCGCCATGTTCGGCGCTGCCGACGATGACGTTGTCCATCGCTGCGAGGTTCGCACGATTGCCCTCGTTCAGCAGGTCACCCTTGTTCGCCCAGGTGAGACGTACGCGCGGCAGCGGCGTACCTGGTGGGACCAGCGACTCGAGAGGCGGCGGCGGCCCGTTGGTGGCGTCGTGCACGTACACGGCGACGTCGGCATCGCGCAGCGAGCTGATGGCGCTGGCCAACATGCTTCGTTGCAAGGTGTAGGTCGGATCCAGCAGGCCGGGCGTGTCGAGCAGGATCATCTGATACGTCTCAGTCGATACGATGCCGACGGCGGATACACGCGTCGATTGTGGCTTCGGGCTCGTAATGGCGAGCTTGAGGCCAAGCAAACGATTGAGAAGGGTAGATTTTCCGGCGTTCGGCTTGCCGACGAGCGCGACATGTCCTGCTCGGGTGGTGATCGTGCGGTCGTTAGGGTCGAGGGCGGCGCGGTCGGTCATGTTGCTGGCGGGAGTCGGAGCGCCGTGTGGCGCGTGTAAGACAAAGATAAACACACAAAACCCCTGACCACGAACAGTGATCAGGGGTTTTGCAAAGGTGCCGGCGACGGCCTACTCTCCCGCGACCTCGCGGCCGGAGTACCATCGGCGCTGTCGGGCTTAACGATCGTGTTCGGAATGGGAACGAGTGTGGCCCCGACGCTCTAGTCGCCAGCGAATTAGTCAAGTGATGAAGGCAGATGATCGTAGGTAAATGGAACCACGTCGCAGAATTCGCGATTGGCGACGCAACCGAGTTGCGTAAGTGACCGGGCTTTTGCGTGCCGGTCACAGTATTGGGAGTCAAGCCGCACGGGCGATTAGGACCGCTGCGCTCGGAATGGATTGCTCCACGTCCACGGGCGGCCTATCGACGGAGTCGTCTCCTCCGGCCCTTCAGGGTGCT
>JACMPK010000208.1 GCA_014377535.1 Gemmatimonadaceae bacterium | reverse complement strand
TGCGCGCCGACGGCCTGCTGGATGAGTCGCGCAAGCGCGCACTGCCACGCCTGCCGAGGGTGGTCGCCGTCGTGACGAGTCCCGATGGCGCCGCGCTGCAGGACATCCGCGCGGTCGCCGCACGCCGCTGCGCGAACGTGCAGCTCGTGCTGGTGCCGGCAAAGGTGCAGGGTGACGGCGCGGCCGAGGAACTCGTGCGTGCCATGGAGCGCATCGAGCGCTGGGGCGGAGCGGATGTCGTGATCATCGGTCGAGGCGGTGGTGCACGAGAGGACCTCTGGGCCTTCAACGACGAGCGCGTCGCGCGTGCAGTCGCCGCCTGCACCGTGCCGGTGATCTCGGCCGTGGGCCACGAGATCGACACGTCGGTCGTGGACCTGGTGGCCGACCTGCGCGCGGCCACTCCGTCCGCCGCCGCCGAAGCTGCCGTGCCCGATCGTGATGCGCTGCTGCGTGACGTCGCGTCGCTGCAGGCGCGCCTCGTCGCGTCGACTTCCCGGTTGCTGCAGCGTCGCCGGCAGCTGGTTGCCGGTGTCGGCGGTCGATTCGCGGCCGGTGCGCGCGGGCTGGCGGCACTCGAGCAGGCACGCCTGCGTGCATTCGGGCAGGCCATGGCCACGCAGGCGCGTCGTGCGCTGGTGCGTCGCCAGGTGAGGGTCGACGCACTCCGGCCGGCGCTGCTTGGGTTTGCCGCCACCGACCTCGCGCCGCGTCATGCATCCCTGGCTGCGCTGGCGGGTCGGCTCGACGCGCTGAGCCCGTTGGCGACCCTCGGACGCGGCTACGCGGTCGCGCGCTCGCTGGAAGGACAGGCGATGGCCAGTGTCAGGGACTTCACACCGGGCCGCGCCTTTGACGTGCTCGTCGCCGACGGTGCCGTCCGGGCGCTGGCGACGGCGCGTCGCTCTGGCGCACCGTTGGACGCCGTGACAGGATTGCGGGAGGAGACATCAAATGACGTATGAGGAATCGGTCCTGCGTCTGCAGGCGATCGTGAGCGAACTCGAAGGTGACCGGCTGCCATTGGCGCAGGCGCTCGCGCTGTTCGAGGAAGGCGTCGCGCGCCTCCGCGAGGCCACCGCGGCCCTGTCTGATGCAGACACACGGGTGCAGCAGCTGGTCGAATCCATTGACGGGAGCCTTGTCGTTGCCGACCAACGCAGCTGAAGCGCCCGACCTCGCCTTCCGCGCGGAGCGCGCGGCGGTGGCGGCGGCGCTGACGGGCTTTTGCGATGCCTATCTCGTCGACGCGCCCGGCGCGGTTGGCGCGGCCATTCGCTACAGCCTGCTTGGCGAGGGCAAGCGGCTGCGCGCGGTGCTCGTCGGCGCCGCCTACACTGCCGCCGGCGGCACGGGTGACGTGAGCGCGCTCGCTGCCGCCGTGGAGGTGGTGCACGCCTACTCGCTGGTGCATGACGACCTGCCGTGCATGGACGACGACGACATGCGTCGCGGACGGCCGACGACGCACATCGTCTATGGTGTTGCGGTGGCAACCGCGGCCGGCCTCGCAATGGTGCCACTCGCCGCTCGCACGGCGGCGGGCGCCGCACGCGGTCTGAGCCTCCACGCGGGCACGCCGGCCGCCATCGTGCGCGAACTGATGCACGCCGCCGGCGGCGCCGGCATGATCGGTGGACAGCTGCTGGACCTGGAGGGCGAGGGGCGACCACTGGCCCTCGCGGATCTCGAGCGCATTCACCGGTTGAAGACGGGCGCACTGATCACGGCTTCGGTCCGGCTGGGCGGACTGGCCGCGGGGGCATCAGGTGAACAAATGAGTGCCTTCACGCGCTACGGTGACGCGATCGGCCTCGCGTTCCAGATTGCTGATGACGTGCTCGACGTCACCGCCACGACGGACCAGCTTGGAAAGACGGCAGGGCGTGACATTGCCCTTGCGAAGTCCACGTATCCCGCGCTGCTCGGCATTGACGGAGCAGTTTCGCGCGCCGTCGCGTTGGTTGAGGAAGGATGCGGTGCGCTCCAGGATGCCGGACTCCTGACGCCGCAGCTCGAGTACCTCGCACGGTTCTTCATCACACGTCAGTCGTAACACACCAGTCGAACGACCCGTACACTTACTGAAATGCCCGCAGCGCGATCCAGTAGGTGCGCAGCCGCGGTGAACACCATCTTCGGAGCTTGAGAATGTCCATCCTCGACCGAGTGAAGTCGCCCGCTGACCTGAAGGGGTTATCGCGTGACGAACTGCGGGCGTTATCCGCAGAGATGCGGGCGTTTCTGATCGACAACTGTTCCCGCACCGGCGGGCACATCGGCGCCGGACTCGGCGTGGTCGAACTCACCGTCGCGCTGCATGCGGTGCTCGACACGCCAACCGATCAGCTGGTCTGGGATGTGGGACATCAGGGCTATCCGCACAAGCTGCTCACCGGCCGCGGCGCCCGCTTCGACACGCTGCGACAGGAGGATGGCCTGTCCGGCTTCCTCAAGCGCAGCGAAAGTGAGTACGACACCTTTGGTGCCGGGCATGCCGCGACATCGGTGTCGGCAGCATACGGCATGGCCGTGGGTCGTGACCTCAAGGGCGAGCACTTCAAGGTGGCAGCGATCCTCGGCGACGGTGCGCTGTCATGCGGGCTCGCATACGAAGGGCTGAACAACGCCGGCAGCTCGGACCGTGACATCATCATCATCCTGAACGACAACGAGATGTCCATTGCGCCGAACGTCGGTGCGATGCACAAGTATCTCGTCAGCGTGCAGCGCAATCCGCTCTACAATCGTGTGCGCAGCGCGGTCGGCGACCTGGTCGACAGCGTGCCTGGCCCAATCGGTTCGCTGGTGCGCAAGTGGGAGGAAAGCGTGAAGACGTTCCTCACGCCCGGCGTGCTGTTCGAGGAACTTGGCTTCCGCTACTTCGGTCCGATCGATGGCCATGACATCGATGCGCTGATGGACACACTGACCGCCGTGCGCGACTTGAAGACGCCGCGCCTCGTACACGTGATCACGCAGAAGGGGAAAGGATTCCCGGCCGGCGAGCACACCGAAAAGTGGCATGCGCTGCCGCCCGGTCACGATCCCACCACTGGCAAGCAGCTCAAGGCTTCGACGGCGAACACCGGCTACACCGCAGTGTTCGGCCAGGGACTTGCTGACCTGATGAAGGAGAAGTCCGACGTCGTGGCCATCACCGCGGCAATGCCGAGTGGCACAGGCATCGGCATCGTCGCGAAGGCGCATCCGATGCGCACCTTCGATGTCGGCATTGCCGAGGGGCATGCGGTCACGTTCGCGGCGGGCCTCACGACTCGCGGCATCAAGCCGGTCGTCGCGATCTACTCCACGTTCCTGCAGCGTGCGTATGACAACGTGATCCATGACTGCGCGATCCAGCACCTGCCTGTGATCTTCGCCATGGACCGTGCGGGCTTTGTCGGCGAGGATGGTGAGACGCACATGGGGCTCTACGACATTGCCTACATGCTGTCGATTCCGTACATGACCGTCACCGCGCCGAAGGATTCCACGGAGATGCTCGGGCTGCTTCGCGCAGGTGTCGAGCAGAATGAGGGACCGTTCAGCATTCGGTATCCGCGCGATGCATCGCCCGATGTCGCGCCGCCGATGAGCGCGATTCCGGCCGTGCCGCACGGCACGTGGGATGTGCTGCGTCGCGGGACGGAATTCGCGACCCTCGCGGTCGGCACCATGGTCAACGAATCGCTCAAGGCCGCCGAGGCGCTGGCCGCCGATGGGCTCAGTGTCACGGTCGTCAATTGCCGCTATCTCAAGCCGTATGACGCGCTGACCTTGTCGGCGCTGCTGGCCGATCACCGCCAGCTGCTGGTGGTGGAGGAGGGCACCGTGGTGAATGGCTTCGGCGCGTACATGGCGCAGGTCGTCTCGAAGCTCGATCCCACTGTCCGCGTCACGGCACACGGCATCCCGGATCGCTTCATCTACTCGGCTTCGCGCCAGCGACAGATGGCGATGTGCGGCCTGGACGCCGCCGGGATCACCGACAAGGTACGTGCGCTGCACGAAACCGAAGCGCTCGCCGGGTGAGAACACGGCTCGGCGTCCTCGGACACCGCGGATACGAGGGAGTGCAGGATGTGCTGGCCGAGTTGCAGCGCCTGTCGCCGCAGCTTGGTCTGTCGTTGTTCGTCGAGCGCGGCCTGCTCGATGATGCGCGCGATGCGGCACCGCTGACGGAGGAGACGGAGCTGGATGTGCTGCTCACGCTCGGCGGTGACGGCACGTTCCTCCGTGGTGCGCGTTTCCTGCGCGGTCGCCAGATCCCGATCGCCGGGCTGAATCTGGGTCGGCTCGGGTTCCTGACGTCGGGCTCGCGCGATCATCTCGGCTCGAGCCTGCACTGCATCGCGCGCGGCGGATTCGTGGTCGAGAAGCGCATGACACTGCAGGCGCACGTCACGGACGGTGTTGGTCGTGACCACTACGGTTGGACTGCGGTGAACGACGTCGTGCTGCACAAGGGTGGTTTCGCACGCGTGCTGCAGCTGCGTGCGACGGTCGATGGCGAAGAGGTCGCGCGCTACTCGGCCGATGGCGTGATCGCCGCCACACCGACCGGATCCACGGCGTACTCGCTATCGGCGGGTGGGCCCGTGATCGTGCCGACCGTCGAGTCGATCCTGTTGACGCCCGTCTCGCCGCACACGCTTGCAATGCGTCCATTGGTGCTGCCACCCACCGCGAAGCTGACCCTGGAGGTCATGCGCGAGGCGACGGAGCTGCTGATCACCGTGGACGGACAGGTCGGCGCGACGTTCAGCGCCGGCGAGACGCTGCACGTGCAGCGCTCTCCCAATCCGATTCTCGTGGCACGCATCGACGGTGAAGGCTTCTTCTTCTCGCGTCTCCGCGAGAAGCTGGGCTGGGGCGGTCTGGCGGATCGCGACTAGATGCTGCTGGAATTGCGCATTCGCGACCTGGCGATCATCCGCCAGGTGACGCTGCCCTTTGCATCAGCGTTCAATGTGCTGAGCGGCGAGACCGGCGCCGGCAAGTCGATCATCGTCGGTGCGCTGACGGTACTGCTGGGCGATCGTGCGAGTGCCGACATGGTGCGCACCGGTGCCGAGCGCGCGACGGTGGAAGGTGTCTTCGACGTGACAGCGCATCGCGAGGTGCTCGACGCGCTGGATGAGCGTGGGCTCGAGCACGAGCATGGCACGCTGGTGCTCAAGCGCGAGATCGCGCCGGGTCGTGCGCGCGCCTGGATCAACGGCACACCGGTGACGACCAGCGTCCTTGGAGCGATTGGTCGGTTGCTCGTGACCGTGCATGGCCAGCACGAGGCGCATACACTCCTCGATGCCTCGTCGCAGCGGCGCTGGCTCGATGCGTCCGCCGGCGCACTCGCAATTGCACGGGATGTTGCCGTGCATCACGCCGCAGTAATGGCTGCGCGCGCTGCCATCAGCGACCGTCGCGCGCGCCAGCGCGATGCCGAGCAACGCGCTGACTTTCTGCGGCATGTCGTGGACGAGATCGAGCGCGCAGACATCACGCCTGGCGAAGATGAGACGCTGCAGGAGGAACTCCAGCGTCTGGAGCATGCCGATGAACTGCGCGCGCTCGCCGAGCAGGTCGTGGCCCGTCTCGATGGCGGCGACGATGATACGGACGGTGGACTGGTGCAGCAGCTCGCGGGTGTGCAACGCCTGCTGGCGCAGCTGCGTCGCATCGACGGCGGTGCCGATCGTCTCGCCCAGCTTGGCGACGAGGCCGCGTATGCGCTCGATGAACTCTCACGGGATGCCAGCGCCTACGCGGCAGGCGTGGAGCTCGACCCCGAACGGCTCGCGGCAGCACAGCGGCGACGCGACGTCGTGTTCCGACTGCTCAAGAAGTACGGTCCCACGATGGCCGAGGTGCTGGCCGAGGCGGCGGCAGCGCGTGAGTCACTGCGACTCGTGGACGACAATGAGGCTGACCTGCAACGCCTGCACGACGAACTGCGCGCGATGCTGGATGCGTTCGCGCGGAGTGCGTCGGAACTCACGACGGCTCGACGGCGCGCCGCACAGCAGCTCGCCGACACGGTGTCGTCACAGCTGCCCGCGCTCGGGTTGCCCGACGGGCGCTTTCTGGTCGTGCTGCCTCCGCGTGACGAGCCGGGACCGACGGGCAACGAGGAGGTCGAATTCCGCGTGGCGCTGAACGCCGGTCACGATGCGCGTCCGCTGTCACGTGTGGCGAGCGGCGGTGAGCTCTCGCGCGTGATGCTTGCGCTGGCGAGCACGCAGGCCGCGCAGGAAAGTGTGCCGACGCTGGTGTTCGACGAGATCGACGCGGGCATCGGTGGACGTGTCGGGCAGCAGGTCGGTGATGCGCTGCGGTCGCTCGCTGCACGCCATCAGGTGTTCGCCATCACGCACCTGCCACAGCTCGCATCGCGCGCGCACCACCATATCGTCGTTGAAAAGGGTACCGAAGACGGCGTCACGTCGACAGATGTTCGCGTCGTCACTGGCGATGAACGCGCGCTGGAAGTCGCACGCATGCTGGGCGGTGATCCGTTCAGCAGCGTCAGCATTGCACATGCGGAGGAGCTGCTGCGCGGAACGCCGGGCACGGTGGCTCGCACCGCAACGTCGCGTACCGCTCGCAAGCGCTGACCACGTCGATTTGTCGTGGCGGTGACGGGCGACGTGCGTGCACGCTATTCAGCGCCGTCAGCGCAGGTGTTCAAAAGCGCGGATAAATTCGCAGCTGCACCTGGTGTACCGACAACTTCGGCACTGCGCCGCCGGAGCCATACACCGTGCGAGAGTTGAGATACTGAATATCGATGGGAATCTTCGCCTTGCCACGCGCATGCGCGGCGACGGATGAGAACGTGATGCCAAGTCCTGCACGATGTTCGGTGGCGGCGGTTTCGAGGCGCAGCGTCGCGGCGTTCAGCGTGAGCGGTGACGGCAGGCCCGACTCGGCTGGCAAAACAGTGTACGTGCCGCTGAACGCATCTTCCGCCTTGTGACGGAACAGGTATTGGGCGCCTATCGAAAAGTAATCGTTGATGATCCAGCGGGGCGTCAGCTCCAGCTCCAGTTGGTCGCCAAGGTTCCGGTTGACCATGCGTTCGCGGTACCGCGGCGCGAAAACCTGCTCTGGTGTGTCGGTGATGCGCAGCAACTGCTCGTCGGCCAGCTGCAGCGTGTAGCGCGCCACGACCGACGCAAAAAAGCGCCGACCATACACGATATCGGTGAACGACCGTACCTCGATGTCGTTCTGTCCCTGGCCGGTACCGACATCGAGATAGTGATTCGGCTGGTCGATCGACCCGGTTCCGATCCTGAACGCCGCACCCACGCTCTGCCTGATGTTCAGGCCACGCGGATGGTACCGCAAGGTGTCATTGCCGAATCCGAACGAGTCGAACAGGCGCAGCTTCGTGGAGACTTCGATGTCACCGATACCCTGGCGCGTGATCGTGCGCAGCGGTGCCGCAACCAGCCCGAGGCTCGAGTCCGCAATCGCGTTCTGCAGGCTGAGCGGTGTGAGTGCGCCCGTCGCCGGTACAGGGCCCGTGGTGCTGGTCGCGATCGCATTGATGCCGAATTGCGCGAACTGTGTCCGCAGCGAACTGACGCGCGTGCGGATCGCCGAGTCGGCTGCGGTACCCGTGTAGGGCACGAATGTCGCGCCGTTGGCGCGCGTGGTACCGTAGACCGTGGCGATGCCTTGCGCAAAGGCGGTTGCAGCGCTGGTGAGTGCGGGAGCGCTGGCGAGCACCGCGGGACAGTTCGCGCTCGATCCCGGATTTACCGTGCATGTCGCCAGCTGTGTCGCCAGCAGGTTTCGCGCTGCCGTGACCTGCGTTACCAGCACTGCATTCGTGGCAGCGTCGGCATCACGCAGTCGTGCCGGGTTGGTGCTCACGTTTCCGCCACTGCCTCGCGGGTTCACGTTGAACACCGCTTCGCTGCGTGCGCTGACGAACGGCACCAGCACGCCGAACGAGAGGCGGCTGCTCACACCTGCCTCGAGCAGGATTGGCGTCACCTGCGTGTGCACGGCGGACGTCAGGCTCGTCCGACCGAGATTCAGCGTGAAGGCGTTGTTGCCCGTCAGCGTGCGCAGTGCCCCCTGCACGCTGCCAAGTCCAGGGAACTGCGCCACACCCAGCGTGTCGGTCGTGAAATCAAAGCCCAGCGCTTCGCGTCGCGAAATGCCAGACGCACTGCGGCCGTACCGCTCACTCCAGTCGGAGATGGACGTGCCCAGCTGCACCCGGATCGTGCGTGACGCGGGCGTCGTTGCATCATCACCGATGCCGCGCAGCGGCTGGGCGACCAACGGGGCGGCTCCCACCGCGAGCAGGATGAACAGCATGCACGCAAGGGCACCCTGTCGCATATGTTCACATCTTTCGTGCATTGGTTCAGTCCCGGTAGCTCTGCGCTTGAACGGTTGTCGCCGGTATGGCGAGTCATCCGCGGAGTGCACGCCGATCAATTTACTCCCGTCTGCCGTATGGATCGCATTCCGCTCCCGAACGTCCCGTGGCAGCTCACCGGAAATCACTGGTTGTCGTTGCCGTGCATCCACCCGGCGACCGGCGCGATTCATCGCATGAGCGTGCTGCATCGCGGGGCACGCGCGGCGCTGGAGTTTGTTGCCGCTGATGCCGGGACCGGCAGTGACGATCCGCTCCTGCGTCCGGTGCTCACCGTCGACGGTGAGACGGTCGCACTTGGCGCCGCCGGGATCGCGTGGGAACGGGCACTGGGCTGGCTGCCGACCTTCACGTGCACTGTGGGCTCGCTGCTGGTGCGAGGCATGGTCTTCTGCCCGTTCGGCCGCGACGCGGACATGGCCGGCGCCGTGTACACCTTCGCCGTCGAGAACCGCGGGACCAAGGCGCGGACGGTCACGATCGCGCTCGAGGGGCAGGGCGGGGCACTGGTGCCCCGCGTTCGCCAGGCGCGCGCCGCCGCTGGCCGCCTGCAGGGTGCCGTGGACCAGGGCGTCGTAGTGCTCGATCCCGGCGTGACGCCCGGCCTCGCGGCGTTCGCCCTCGCCGCTGACGGCGACGGCGAGGTTGCGGCCACCCTCGACGGCGCAGTGCGTCTCGCTCGCACGGTGACCATTGCGCCCGGCGCGCGGGACGAGGTTGCGTTCTACATCGCGGCTGGACCGGAGCGCGATGGTGCAATCGCCACGTCCGCTGCCATGCGGCGGCGCGGATGGCAATGGCTGCTGGCAGCCACGCGTGATGCGCTCGCGGCGCTGCAGCAGTCCACGGGCAGCGAATCGCTCGACCGTCTCGTGAACCAGAATCTGCTGTTCGCATATTTCTACGCCGTGGGACGTGCGCTCGACGATGCGCACTTCTACCTGATGCGCACACGTGTGCCATGGCATCCCGCTGGTGTCACCATGCGCGAGTGGGATGCGCTGATGATGACGCTGCCCGCCGTCCAGCTGGCCGCCCCCGGCCTCGCACGCGAGCTGCTGCTGCGCATGTGCGAACTGCATGGGTATGCGCCGGGCCGCGGCACGCACTATTTCGACGGCACGATGTTCGAACCGGCGTTTTCGCTCGAAGGTGCAGCGGCCTACGTGCTGGCCGTCGATCGGTACACGCTGGAATCGAAGGACGAGCAGATCGTCGACGATCCCGTCCTCGCGGATACGCTGTACCTGGTGAACGATGAGCTGGCCGAGCGTCGACATGGCGAGTTGCCGCTCTACTCCACCGAGGTGACACCCTCGGGTGCCGTCGCGCCGCTGCCGTACACCGTGCATGCCAATGGCGTGGCGGCCGCCGCACTCGACATTCTTCGACGGACGCTGGACGAGGAGACCGCGCGCGACGTGCCGGACGGCGAGGCCGTGCGTGCGGCGCTGCAGCGCACCTTTGCGCGCAACGACGAGGGGCGCAAGACACTGTGCACGGCACTGGATCTTGCCGGCGCGGAATCGCGTGTCGATGATCCCGTGGGGTCGATGCTCTGGCTGCCGCTATACGGTGCGATCAAGTCCGAAGACACGATGTTCCGCCGCACTGCACGTGGACTTGCCACGCCCACCACGGAGCTGTCGACGATTCTGGCGCGCCTGTGCGGGCCGGACAGCGTGTCGGTGCTCGAGTGGCTGCGCCGCGCGCCGCTGGATGGTGGTCTCGCCGCCGAATTCGTGGATTCGGACGGCCGCGCCATCGCCAACGGTGGCGATGCCGCACTTGCCGGCCTGCTCGCGGCGACGGTCTGCTGGATGACGCGACCCGACGGCGAGCCTGCCACCTGATGTGCACGCGCTTGTCGGCGTACCCGGATGCGTCTATTATTTGCGTCACGCGGGAATAGCTCAGTTGGTAGAGCACAACCTTGCCAAGGTTGGGGTCGCGGGTTCGAGTCCCGTTTCCCGCTCTGATTGATGGTGCACGACTGGAACGGGAGTGGCCACGCGCCGCTCCCGTTTTGTGTTCCGGTGACAGCGGGCCACGGTCGGCCTTTCCGCGCGCGTGATGCACGGCCGGGCTTGTGCCGACCTGCTATTCTCTCAGTGCACATCCGGCCCGGGTGGCGAAAAGGTGAGACGCGGGGGACTTAAAATCCCCTGACCGCAAGGTCGTGTGGGTTCGATTCCCACCCCGGGCATCCGTGACCTCGTCATTGCGATGAAGCGGTTGAAGCGCACCGTTCAAACCGGCAGTATGCACCGCGCAGCGCTCCACTAGTTTGCGCGAATGACCGACGTACTTGCGCTTGCCGCTGAACTGCTCGCCATTCATTCCCCTTCGGGCGGGGAAGGGCCGGCCATCGATTTCGTCAGCCGCTGGCTGCTCGCCAAGGGCTGGAATGTCCACGTGCAGGAAGTCTCCACGGGCCGCGGGAACGTCTGGGCGACCAGGCGCGGTGGCGGTGTCGCACTCTCCACGCACCTGGATGTCGTGCCACCGTACATTCCGCCGCGACTCGAAGGCGACCGGCTCTACGGACGTGGCTCATGCGATGCCAAGGGTATCGCCGCCGCGATGATGGTCGCGGCCGAGCGACTCGTCGCGGAAGGCGAGGAGCGTGTGGACCTGCTCTTCGTCGTCGGCGAGGAAAAGGGGTCCGACGGGGCGCGTGCTGCCAATCATCTCCCTACGACAAGCCGATTTCTCATCAACGGCGAGCCTACCGAGAGTATCCTGGCGTCTGGCTGCAAGGGCTCGATGCGCGTGACGGTGCGCACTCGTGGGCGCGAAGCGCACTCCGCTTATCCGCACCTCGGTATCTCGGCCATCGAGCCACTGCTCGCGCTGCTGCCGACGGTGCACGCGCTGCCGCTGCCGACCGATCCGGTGCTGGGCGACACGACGGTCAACATCGGCACCATTCGCGGCGGTACCGAGGCGAACATCATTCCCGGTCTCTGCGAGGCCGAGTTGATGTTCCGTCTCGTCGGCGATCCGGCGCCGCTCCGCGGAGCGATCGAGCGATGGGCCGATGGCATCGCGACGCTCGAATGGGGTTCGTACATTCCGGCGCAGCACTTCCACACGGTGCCGGGCTTCGAGGCGCGACCGGTGTCGTACACCTCGGACATCCCGCTGCTGCCGCGCTGGGGCACACCGCTGCTGTTCGGCCCGGGCTCGATTCACGTGGCGCACACCGATCAGGAATTCGTTTCGGCGCCTGAGCTGCGCGCGAGCGTCGACACCTACATGGCGCTGACGCGCACGCTCCTGGATTCGTGAGGTGACCGTCCCGCATCCATTCAACGGTGCACGCCTTCCGGTCGCGATTCTCGGTGCCACCGGGATGGTCGGGCAAGCGTTTATCCGGTTGCTCGCCGATCATCCCTGGTTTCAGGTGACGACGGTCGCCGCCTCCGAGCGCTCGGCCGGCAAGACGTTCGCTGCTGCGACGCGATGGCTTGAGGGCGACATGCCAGCGGCTGTGCGCGACCTGATCGTGCAGCCATGCGATCCCGCGCTGATCACGGAGTCGGTCGTGTTCTCGGCGCTCGACAGCGGGCCGGCGCAGGAACTCGAGCCGGCGTTCGCACGATGCGGCGCGATCGTGCTCTCCAACGCAAAAAGCTATCGCATGGCATCGGACGTGCCGCTGCTCATTCCCGAGATCAATGCGGCACACATCGCGCTGATCGTGACACAGCGTGCGCAACGCGGCTGGAGCGGCGCGATCGTGACGAACGCGAACTGCGCGACGATCGTGCTGGCGATGGCACTCGCACCGCTGCATGCCGCCTTCGGTGCACGTCGCCTCTTTGTCGCGACCATGCAGGCTGTCTCGGGTGCCGGCTATCCGGGTGTCTCCGCGCTCGATATCCTGGGTAACGTCGTGCCGTACATCGGTGACGAAGAGCCGAAGCTGGAGACCGAAGGCCAGAAGATACTCGGCACACTCACTGGCGATGCGATCGTGCTGGCACCGTTCATCGTCAGCGCGCACAGCAATCGCGTTGCGGTCGAGCACGGCCACACCGTCTGCATGTCGGTCGAGTTCGACGTGCCCGTCACAGCCGGGGCAGCACTCGACGTGCTCCGCGATTGGCGCGGCGACGAGGCCTCACACGGGCTGCCGTCGTCTCCGCCGATGCCGCTGGTGGTCCACACCTCGCTCGACCGCCCGCAACCGCGGCGCGACGTGCAGCGTGATGGCGGTATGAGCGCCCACGTCGGCCGCGTGCGCGCCGACCCGCAGCTTCACATCCGACTGGTGGCCATGGGCCACAACGTGATTCGCGGTGCCGCCGGCGCATCGATCCAGAATGCAGAGCTGCTGGCAGCGCGCGGCGTGATTCGCGCCGGATGATCATCAGCAAGTTTGGCGGGACGTCCGTCGCCGACGCCGCAGCGATCGTCCGGACGGCAGAAATCGTTCGCGGCCGGCTCGCCCGTCGCCCCATCGTCGTGGTTTCGGCGCTCGCCGGCGTCACCAACGCACTACTCGGCATCGCGCGACAGGCCAGCGAAGGCCACTTCATCTCTGCCGTGTCCAGCGTGCAGGAGCTGCGCGAACGGCATCTCGCCGAGGTCGATGCGCTGCTCCAGCACTCGAGTGAACGCGATGATGTCACCAGCGAGATCAGCGTCATCTTCGACGAACTCGCGTCGCTCTGTGAAGCACTGTCAGTGCTTGGTTTCATCACGGCGCGAAGCCTCGATGCAATTGCAGGCATGGGTGAACGTGCGTCCTCGATGCTCGTTGCCGCAGCGTTCCGGGCACGCGGCATCGATGCGGTGCACGTCGACGCGCGCAAGGTGATGATCACCGATGCCAGCTTCGGCGCGGCCGAGCCGCAGACGGAGTCGATTGCCGTTGCGGCACGTGCGATCGTCGCGCCACTCGTGCAGGACGGCAAGGTGCCGGTCATGGGTGGCTACATCGGTGCCAGCACGGATGGCATCACGACGACGCTGGGTCGCGGTGGTTCGGACTACAGCGCGTCGCTCATCGGCGCCGCACTGCAGGCCGAGTCGATCGAGATCTGGACCGATGTCGACGGCATGCTCACGGCGGACCCGCGCGTCGTGCCTGGCGCACGTCCCATCGAGCAGATCCGCTTCGACGAAGCGAGCGAGCTGGCGAGCTTCGGCGCGAAGGTACTGCATCCGGCAACCATCGCGCCCGCCGTTCGACTTGGCATCCCGGTCTGGATCTACAACTCGCGCAATCCCGGCGGCCATGGCACGCGCATCACGTTCGATGCGCCGCGCCGGTCCGTGACGGCCATCGCTGCCAAGCGCGACACCACGATTCTGCGCGTCGCCACTGGCAGGATGCTGTTCCAGCCCGGCTTCCTGCGACGCGTCTTCGAGCTGTTCGACGAGCACTCGGTCTCGGTCGACGTGGTGGCGACCAGCGAGGTGTCGGTGTCGGTCACCGTGGACGACACCGCGCCGCTCGATGTCCTGCTTGGCGCGCTGCGGCAGGTCGGCGATGTGTCCGTCGAGCGACGCCGCGCGATCATCAGCGTGGTGGGCTCCGGCATCGCCGACGGCGCATCAGCCATGGGCGCCGTGCTCCGCGCCCTCGGACATCGCCGCATCCACATGCTGTCGCTCAGTGCCAGTGCCATCAACCTCACGATCCTGCTCGACGACGCCGACGTGCCTGATGCCATGCGTGCGCTCCATGCCGCACTTTTCGAGGATGTGACTCCATGACGCTGCGTCTCGTGCTCTTTGGTGCCGGCCGACTCGGTCGCGAGATCATCGCGCTCGCACCCCAGCGCGACGCCGCGGTGGTCGCGACGTTCGGCCGCGCCACGCCCGCGACGACCGCACTGGTGCTGGCCGCGCGCGCCGACGTTGCCATCGACGTCAGTGTGGCTGACGCGGTGCCCGCGAATGCCGCCATGTGCATCGCCGCGGGTATTCCCGTCGTCATCGGTGTCACCGGTTGGGACAATGGCGAGGCAATGGTAGTCGAGGCGGTGACGACGGCACGGGGTGCGGTGCTCATCGCACCGAACTTCAGCGTCGGGGCGGCACTCTTTTCGATGGCAGTCGCTGATGCGGCGCAGCGCTTCACGGCGCTGCTCGGCTTCGACGCACACATCGTCGAGACGCACCATGCCGCAAAGAAAGATGCACCGTCGGGAACGGCGCGACGCCTTGCCGATGTTGCCTTGCAGAGTCGTGGTACCGCGGTCCCCGTGACGAGTGTGCGCGTCGGCCACGTACCCGGTGTGCACACGCTGCTGCTCGATGCACCGTTCGAGCAGGTGACACTCACACACGAGGCGCGCGATCGCCGCGTGTTTGCGGATGGTGCGCTGCTCGCTGCCAGCTGGCTGCGCACGAGAACAGGTGCCTTCACGATGGATGATGTCGTTCGGGACCTCACCGGGACTGCTGATGCGTGACGAAACATTGACGCCGCTGGCTGGATGCGGCACCGCGCTTGTGACACCGTTCACCGCGGCCGGCGCCGTCGACGAAGCGGCGTTGCGTGCGCTGGTCGAGTGGCAGATCACCGAGGGCATCGACTTTCTGGTGCCGTGCGGATCGACCGGCGAGGCGGCCACGCTGACTCAGGAGGAGCATCTCCGCGTGGTGTCGATCACGGCGGAGGTCACGGCAGGTCGCGTGCCGGTCGTGGGCGGGGCGGCGTCGAACGACACGAAGAAGGCTATCGCCCTGTCCAGGCTCGTGATCGACGCCGGCGCAACGCACCTGCTGCATGCGTCACCGATGTACAGCCGTCCGCCGCAGCGTGGCATCATCAGCCACTTCGCGGCGATTGCCGATGCAGTCAGTCGTCCCGTCGTGCTGTACAACGTGCCGTCGCGGACGGCGAGCAACATGGAGGCCGCCACGACGCTGGCGCTCGCGGCGCACCCCAACATCGTGGCAATGAAGGAGGCGAGCGGGAACATCGCGCAGATCGAGGAGATCATGCGCAATCGGCCCGACGGCTTCGTGGTGCTCTCCGGCGATGACGCGGTGACGGTGCAGCTCATGGCTCGCGGCGCGAATGGCGTCATCTCCGTCGTGTCCAACGCGACACCGCGCGCGATGAGCGATCTCACGCGCGCCATGCTACGCGGTGACGTGAACACGGCCCACATGCACGACGGCACACTCAAGGCGCTGTACCGCGCGTCGGGCGTCGAGTCGAATCCCATTCCCATCAAGGCGGCGATGGAGCTGATCGGACGCGCCGGCAATGTGCTGCGCCTTCCGCTCGTTCCGCTCGCCGCCGAATACGTGACCGCCGTGCGTGAAGCGCTGGTGGCCGCAGGAGCTCTCGAACGATGACGGTGCAGTCTCTGGGCGACAGGATTCGTGAACTGGCCGCCACCCCTGCCGGCACACCGCTGCCGCCTGAGGCGCGCGTGGTCGTCTCCACGCTGCTCGATGCACTGGAGCGCGGTGAACTGCGTGCCGCCGAACGCGGCGACGACGGTGAGTGGCGTGCCGTGGCTTGGGTGAAGCAGGGCATCCTGCTCTCGTTCCGGCTCGGCCAGGTCGTGGACCTGTCCCCCGGGTGCGAGCCGCGCAGCTTCAGCTTTCTCGACAAGGACACCATGCCGCCGCGTCAGTTCTCATTAGCCGACGGCGTGCGCGTGGTGCCCGGTGGCAGCACGGTCCGTCGCGGTGCGTATCTCGCGCCGGGCGTGGTCTGCATGCCACCGATGTACGTGAACGTGGGGAGCTGGGTCGGTGCCGGCACCATGATCGATTCGCATGCGCTCGTCGGCAGCTGCGCGCAGATCGGCGCGCGCGTGCATCTGAGCGCCGCCGCACAGGTCGGCGGTGTGCTGGAACCGATCAATGCATCGCCCGTCGTGATCGAGGATGATGTCATCGTCGGCGGCAACTGCGGCGTGTACGAAGGCACCGTGGTGCGACAAGGTGCGGTACTCGGTGCCGGTGTCGTGCTCACGCGCGGCACGCCGGTCTTTGATCTGGTGCACGAACGTGTCTACCGCGGTTCCGCCACGCAGCCGCTCGTGATTCCGGCTGACGCGGTCGTCGTGCCGGGTGCGCGGCGCATGCGTGGCGCGTATGCCGAGGCAGAAGGCCTGAGCCTGCAGACACCCGTGATCGTGAAGTACCGCGATGACAAGACCGACCTGGCGACGACGCTCGAGGCATGGCTTCGGTGACGGCCGTGGCACAGGTGACGGTTCCGGGCGACAAGTCGCTCTCGCACCGCGCGCTGATGTTCGCGGCACTCGGCAGCGGCGTCAGCGTGCTGCGCGGCGTGCTGCCGTCAGCGGACGTGCGCAGTACCGCGGTTGTGCTGCGCGCGCTCGGCGTCGACCTGCCGGTGCAGTGGGCGCAGACGGACGAGTTGCGCATCATTGGCATGGGTCGACGCGGGCTGCGGCAGCCGGTCGTCGACCTGGATTGTGGCAACAGCGGTACCACCACGCGCCTCGTGGCCGGTGTGGTGGCCGGCCACCACATGCGCGGCACCTTCGTCGGTGACGCGAGCCTCAGTCGCCGTCCCATGCGACGCATCGCGCGGCCACTGACGCAGATGGGCGCCGCGTTCAGCTTCGCCGCCGATGACGGGCTGCCGATGACGGTGCAGGGCGGCGAGTTGCGTGACATTGCGTGGGTGAGCCCGACCGCGAGTGCGCAGGTGAAGAGCGCAATCCTGCTGGCCGCGCTGGTCGCAGGCGTCTCTGCCCGCGTGCAGGAACCCACGCGCTCACGCGATCACACCGAGCGCATGCTGGCGGCGCTTGGCGCACCGATCACCGTCACCGATGATGCCGTCCTGCTCGACCCGGTCGGCCAGCTCGCACCGCTGATGTTCGAGGTGCCGGGTGATCCGTCATCTGCACTGTTCCTGATTGCCAGCGCCGTGTTGCGTGGGCAACCGATCGAGGTGCGCAACGTCGGCGTGAACGATACGCGCAGCGGTGCGCTCGCCGTTCTCATGCGCATGGGCGTTGCGCTCACGCTCGTGAATGCGCGCGATGTCGGCGGCGAGCCTGTCGCCGACATCCACGTTGCGCCCTGTGCAGGACTTCGCGGCGTGACGATCGGCGGTGACGAGATTCCCGCACTGATCGACGAGATCCCGATGCTCGCCTGTCTCGCCGCCTGCGCCGTGGGCGAGACGCGCATCACCGATGCGGCCGAGTTGCGCGTGAAGGAGAGCGACCGGATCACGGCGGTCGTGTCCAACCTGCGCGCAATCGGTGCGGTAGCGGACGAGCTGCCGGATGGGCTCGTGATCGACGGTCGTGAGTCGACATTGAAAGGCTCCGTCCTCACGCATGCGGACCATCGCATTGCGATGGCGTTCGGTGTACTCGGTGCGATGCGCGGCAACGAAGTCACCCTGGATGATCCGCAGTGCGTCGATGTCTCGTTCCCTGGATTCTGGCAGGCACTCACGGAATTGGAGCAGGCGCGATGACAGGCAGGACACTGGTGATCGCGATCGATGGTCCGGCGGCGTCAGGCAAGTCGAGCACGGCGCAGTGGGTGGCTGGCCAGCTCGGGATCCATCATGTGGACAGTGGCGCGCTCTATCGCGCGCTGACCGCCGTCGCGCTCGAGCAGCAACCGGACATGACGCAGTGGAATGCCGCCGACGTGCTTGCCGGCGGTGCACGCATCACGCTCGTTCCCGGCGACCGCACCTTCATCCCGCTGATCGACGGTGCGCGTGACGACGAACGGCTGCGCGGCAGTGGCGTGACGGCCGGTGTGTCCGCGATCGCCCGGATGCAGCAGGCGCGCGAGTGGGTCAACGCGCAGGTACGCGTGGCGGCCCGCGAGCATGCCGTGGTGGTCGATGGCCGCGACATCGGTACGGTCGTGTTCCCTGATGCGACACTCAAGGTTTTTCTGGTGGCCGACCCATGGGAGCGCGCGCGCCGTCGATTGCAGCAGCGGCTGGCCCGTTCGCCGGCCGACGACGAGATCGCTGAGGAAACCGAACTGCTGGTGCGCCGTGACGCCGCCGACCAGACGCAGACCGTCCAGGCACGGGATGCCATCCTGCTGGACACGACGTATATCACGCAGGCCGATCAGGTCGCGCGGATCGTCGCGCTGACCCGCGCCGCCCTCGAGCGGACAGCGGAGCCCCTGGAGCACTGAGTCCGCGAGCAGATGGCGCTGCCCCACGACATCGTTGGCGCATCACGTTGACCCGCACGACGTGGAAGGCTAGCTTCTACGGTTCACATTTCGCTGGCCTGAATCGGGCCCCGAAATACCCTAGCCTCGGCGCGGCGAGCTAACCATTCCGCGCAGTCTGGAGCCAACCACTTCATGTCCGAGACTGAAGTCGAGATCCCACTCGACGACTCCGCAACCGGCACGGTCCTGACCGCTCGCGAGAAGCGCGATATGCAGCGCTCGCAGCTTCGACCGCTTGCCAACCGCCGCCCTGAGCTCTACGAGGAAGACGAGTACACCTCGGAAGATTACGAGCGGATGATCGCGATGTACCAGGGCACGATGGCCTCGATCGAAGAAGGTGAGATCGTCAAGGCCACGGTCATGGAGATCCGCGAGAACCTCGTCATCCTCGACATCGGCTTCAAGTCGGAAGGTTCGATTCCGCTCGAAGAGTTCAAGGATCTGCCCGACCTCAAGGCCGGCGACGTGGTGGAAGTGCTCCTTGAGCATCTTGAGGACCAGGAAGGCTCCGTCGTCCTGTCCAAGAAGAAGGCCGATTTCATGCGCGTGTGGGAGCGCATCCGCGTAGCCTACGAGAGCGACCAGCCGGTCACCGGTACCCTGGTCAAGAAGATCAAGGGCGGTGTCGTCGTCGATCTGATGGGTGTGGATGCCTTCCTCCCGGGTTCGCAGATCGCGCTGCGTCGCGTCCCGAACATCGACGAGCTTCTCGGCCAGACGTACGACTTCAAGATCATCAAGCTCAACAAGCGTCGCCGCAACATCGTCGTTTCGCGCCGCGTGATCCTGGAGAACGAGCGCGCCGGCAAGCGCGAGAAGCTCATGAAGGAGCTCGAGAAGGATCAGGTGCGGAAGGGCGTCGTCAAGAACATCACGGATTTCGGTGCATTCATCGATCTCGGTGGCGTCGACGGCCTGCTCCACATCACGGACATGTCGTGGGGACGCATCTCGCATCCCACCGAAATGGTGCACATCGGTCAGGAACTGGACGTCAAGGTCCTGGACATCGATTGGCAGCGTGAGCGAATCTCCCTCGGGCTCAAGCAGCTGCAGGCCTATCCGTGGAAGGACGTCGCCGCGAAGTACCCGGTCGGTACGCGCGTCAACGGTAAGGTGGTCTCGATCACCAACTACGGTGCATTCATTGAGCTTGAGCCGGGCATCGAAGGGCTGGTGCACATCTCCGAGATGAGTTGGACCCGCAATGTCCGTCACCCGTCGAAGCTGGTCAGCATTGGCGAGGCGATTGAGGCGGTGGTGCTGAAGGTCGACCCCGACGAGGAGAAGATCTCGCTCGGCATGAAGCAGACGGAGCAGGATCCGTGGGCCGTGCTGCCGCTGAAGTACCCGGTCGGCACGCGTATCTCGGGCAAGGTGCGCAACCTCACCAGCTTCGGCGCATTCGTGGAAATCGAGCCGGGAATTGATGGTCTGATCCACATCTCCGACATGTCCTGGACCAAGCGTGTCCAGCACCCGTCGGAAGTGGTCAAGAAGGGTGATTCGGTGGACGTCGTGATCCTCAACATCGATGCCGAGAACAAGCGCATCAGCCTCGGCCTGAAGCAGGCAGAGGAGGATCCGTGGCTCCGTATCGGTGAGACCTACCCGATCAACCTCAGCCTTTCTGGCAAGGTCGTCCGCCTGGCAGACAAGGGCGTGGTGGTCGATGTCGGCAACGACATCGAAGGCTTCGTGCCGCAGAACCAGATCAACGTCCCGCTCACCTTCACCGAGCTCGACGAAGTGATCTGGGAAGGCATGACGCTCGACATGACCGTGAACGAGGTGGATCCGATCCATCGCCGCATCGTGCTCTCGGTGCACAACATCCCGGCCGACCAGCCGCCAAAGCCGGAGCCGAAGCCGGAAGGTGCTGAGCCGGACGTGGAAGTCGTTGTCGCAGAAGAAGTCGAAGAGGAGTAGCGCTTCGATCGCAGTACATGGAATCGCCCCGCCGCTCTCACGAGTGGCGGGGCGGTTTCGCGTATGGCGGCGCTTCACGACCATCCTTCGGGTATCTTCGGGCATGACCGCCGACGCACGCGAGCCGGAATACCGTGAACCGCGCATCCTGCTCGCCGACGCCGACGCGTTTTTCGTGGCAGTGGCCAGGCTGGTGGACCCCGAGGGCGCAGGCAAGGCGACGCTCCTCATTGTGGGCGGTCGCCCCGGTAGCCGCGGTGTGGTCTGCTCGGCGAGCTACGAGGCGCGTGCATATGGCGTCCGGTCGGGCATGGGCATTTCGCAGGCGCTGCGACTCTGCCCCGGCGCCATGGCCGTGCCGGTACCGCGTGGCGCGTGCAGCCAGAAGAGCAAGGAAATCCGCGATGTCCTCGCGCGGTTCGCGCCAGTCGTCGTGGCCGCGAGCGTCGACGAGTTCTATCTCGACATGTCCGGTACCGAGGCGCTCTATCATCACGAGCCGCTGTCCGTCACCGCCCAGCGCATGCGCGCAGCCGTGCTCGCGGACACCGGCTGCCGCATCTCCATCGGCGGTGGCACCAGCACGCTCGTCGCGAAAATTGCCGCCGGCGCCGCCAAGCCCATTCCCGGCAGCGGTGCGAGTGGTGTGCACATCGTGCTGCCGGGTGGCGAGGAAGCGTTCATGCGGACGCAGCCGTTGAGCGAGATCCCGGGCATCGGGCCGAAGGCGCAGGAGCGACTTCGCTCGCTTGGTCTCGTGCGCGTGCCCGATGTACTGGATGCGGATCCTGCACAGATCCGCCGCTATCTCGGCGAGAAGCTTGCCACATGGCTCACACGAAAGGCGCGCGGCATCGGCGCGTCCGCGTTGCATGGCCGCGACCAGCAGAAGGCGATGAGTCGCGAAGATACCTTCGACCATGACGTCACGGATGAAGCCGCGCTCGAGACGGAATTGCAGCGGCTCGCCGTCCGCGTGGTCGCCGACCTGCGCGGCGACGGCCTTCGCGCGCGAACCATCACGGTGAAGCTGCGCGAGAACGACTTCACGACCCGCAACGCGAGCCGCACCCTCGACTCAGCCGTCAGTACCGAGCGCGCCGTGTTCGGTGTGGCACGGCAGCTCCTGCACAAGCTGCGTGCGACGCGTCGCAAGCCTGTTCGCCTGCTCGGTGTGGCCCTGTCGCACCTCGATGATGGCGAGATCATCGAGCAGCTCTCGCTGATCCCCGATGCGTCGGCGGCGCCGTCAGAGACACCACGCGATCGCGCACTTGCTGCGGCAATGGATCGCGTCAGGGCGCGATTCGGGCCGGGTGCGGTACAACCCGCATCACTGCTTGCGGATACCGCGCCGACGAGTGTCGAGGACCGCAGCGAGACGGACGGTCCTCGGGCCGTTGGTCCGCGACGACGCTGACCCGCGATCAGAGTCCAAGCTGCGAGAACCGCAATCCAACCGCCAGCCCGAGCATGGTGCCGCTCGTTCCCGCCACCGACCAGCCATGCAGCTCCGGCTGTATCTGCCTGGTTCGGAACAGGCGCCAGCTGGCCGACCCCAGCACTCCGACGCCATGACGCATGGCCGATCTCGCTACACCCGCCACACTCTCAGTTTGCATGCCCACGTAACCAAGCCCCACCTCCAGGCGCAGCCCGCGAATGCGCCACGGCTCGCCACCGGCCACACTCATGAAGGCGAAGCCAGAGCGGTCGCTGGACAACGACTGCGCGATCGCGCGTGCTCCGAACGACACGCGATCGAAGAAGAACGTGACGTCGCCCGTGGCCGTCACGCCCGCCGGTGTGAGCATGCCGGCAATTCCCACTTCGGGTGTCCGTTCGCCTCTGCTGTCCTGAGCACGCGCTAGCCCCGCGCATGCCAATGACAGCAGGAGCATCAACCGGCAGGAAGGACGATTCAGCATGAGCATGCCACGAAGGTACCCGCGCATGAGGCGCGGGCAACGTGCGCCCTGCCACTGCACCGCACGCCCGTCAGCGATTCCGTGGATCGAGGATGCGTGCGCCCAGTGACGCACCAAGGAATCGGGCAGAGGTGCCGACGATCGCCCAGCCATTCAGCTCGGGCCGCATGAAGCCGATTTTCCACGGTGCGATCGTCGTCGCGAGCTGCGCGCCGAGGCCGTGGCGCTGGTAGAACTTCAACGAGCGGTCAGACTGCTGGCCAACGTAGCCCAGCCCGAAATCGAGCCGCATCCACTGGACGCTGTCCGAGGGTGGGCCGCCGATGAAGATCATTGCCGCGTAGCCGTGCGTACGCGGGCTGAGTGCCTGACGCACGAGCCGGAAACCCGGCCCGTCATTCATCTCGTCGCCCACCCACATCACGTCGGCAATCAACGTGTTTCCATCGCCGCTGCGCAGACCACTGAGCCCGAGACTGAGTCCGCCGGTCGTGCGCGCAGGTTCGGCGGGTGCCTGTGCCATGCAACGCGAAGGCAGGAACGATGTGAGGCCGGTCGTGACGGCAAGAACCATGGACAGTCGCAGCATGCGTGAACGTACCGGAGCCGCATTGGTGACGCCAAGTCATCAGTGGACTCCAGTGTCGCGCGGCAACGTGCGATGCCGTCACGAGGCAGCGCGCTGACTGATTTCTTGACGCCGTGCCTGATGCAGCAATGCAGACATGTTCGCCGCATCGCGTTGCCGCCGCTACCTTCTGCCCACATGTCCATGACTGAGAAACTCGACCTCCTCGCGCGCCGCAACGCCGAGGCGGAAATTGGCGGTGGCGCAGTCCGGCTGGCGGCGCAGCACCAGAAAGGCAAGCTCTCCGCGCGCGAGCGCCTCGACATCCTCCTCGACGAAGGGTCCTTCGTCGAGATCGACAAGTTTGTCACCGCGCGGAGTGATGCAGGCGGCGGATTCGGCGACGGCGTGGTGACGGGCTACGGTCGCGTGGAGGGCCGACTGGTTTACGTTTTCTCGCAGGACTTCACCGTGCTGGGGGGGTCGCTCGCCGAGGCGCACGCGAAAAAGATCTGCAAGATCATGGACCACGCCGTGCGCAATGGTGCGCCGGTCATCGGCTTGAATGACAGTGGTGGTGCACGCATCCAGGAAGGCGTCGTCGCGCTCGGTGCCTATGCCGACATTTTTTTGCGGAACACGCTCGCGAGCGGCGTCGTGCCGCAGATTTCCGCGATCCTCGGGCCATGCGCAGGCGGTGCCGTGTACTCGCCGGCAATCACGGATTTCATCTACATGGTGCGCGGCACCAGCTACATGTTCGTGACCGGCCCGAACGTCGTGAAGACGGTCACGCACGAAGACGTCACGATGGAGGAACTCGGCGGTGCCGACACACACGCCGGCACGTCGGGCGTCGCGCACTTCGCATGCGACTCGGAAATTGCATGCCTGACGCAGATCCGCGAACTCTTTCGCTTCGTACCGTCGAACAATATGGCGGATGCGCCGCGCGGCACGAGCATGGATCCGCGTGATCGTCGCGACGAGGCACTGCTCGATGTCGTACCGGAGAATCCGAACAAGCCGTACGACATGCTGGACGTCATCCGGAAGATCGTGGACGACGGCGAGTTCTACGAGGTGCATCGTGATTACGCTCAGAATATCCTGTGCGGCTTCTCGCATCTTGGCGGGACGAGCGTCGGCATCGTCGCCAACCAGCCGGCGGTGCTCGCCGGTGTGCTGGATATCGCCGCCTCGATGAAGGCGGCGCGCTTCATCCGATTCTGCGATGCGTTCAACATTCCCATCGTGACCTTCGAGGATGTCCCCGGTTTCCTGCCGGGCGTGAGCCAGGAGCATGGTGGCATCATCCGTCACGGCGCGAAGCTGCTCTATGCCTACTGCGAGGCCACGGTGCCGAAGCTGACCGTCATCACGCGCAAGGCGTACGGCGGCGCCTATGACGTGATGAGCTCGAAGCACATCCGCGGTGACTTCAACGTCGCCTGGCCGACGGCGGAAATCGCTGTGATGGGGCCGAAGGGCGCGGTCGAGATCATCTACAAGCGGGAAATTGCCGAAGCCGACGATCCCGTCGAGGCGACGGATGCCAAGGTCGAGGAGTACCGTCAGCAGTTCGCGAATCCCTATATGGCCGCGGCGTGGGGCTACGTGGATGACATCATCGACCCCCGTGACACCCGCCCGCGGTTGATCGATGCCCTGGAGGCGCTGGCCGGGAAGCGGGATCGCAATCCGCCGCGGAAGCACGGAAACATTCCACTCTGACCAACAGCAAGACGGAGTGTAGGATGAACGCCACAGCCGAGTTCGGTTTGTGGCGTTTTTTGTTGCGTGTCTGCAGTGACAAACGGATCACAAGGTTTCACACCATGAGCGAACGCGTTGTCAAGCAACGATTTAGCTCAAGAGCTATGCGAGCTCGGCCATTGGCCTGCGTTCTGCCCTTGACCTTGGCATCGGGTTATCTGACCTGTCTGCGAATTCTTCTACTGGTGCCTGACCATGAATCGTCGTTTCCTCGCGGTCGCTGCAATGGCAGCAGCAGTCGTTTTCGCGCCCCATACGGCAGGGGCACAGGTCCCGTTCACCGTGAGCGGTTCGTACGTCAATCTTACTGGTGTTGGAGCTGGCGGCTTCATCGGTGCCGCCACATCGGGCTCGAACGCATTCACGATTTTCTGCACCGACAAGAACAACTTTATCAGTCTCCCCTCAACGTATACGGCATTCTTGACACCGCTGTGGGGAACCATCGATCTGAGCAATACCCGGCTGGGTATCATGACGCCGTTCGCGCTCGACATCTACACGGCCAATGCCAGCTTGGCGAGTCTGATCACGGCGAACAACCTGGTTGGTCAGACGGCACAGAATCAGCTCTGGCTGAATGCCGAACTGCCGGGCCGGAACGCAGCGCCAGCGTTTGGCGATCCGACATTCAACGCCGTAGGCTGGTATGTCGTGACGGACAGACTCGCGACCGGCAACGACAGTTTCGGAGTGCAGGAATTGCTGGCATACGATGCGAGCGTCGTTCCCGAGCCATCGACGTATGCCTTGATGGCGACGGGCTTGTTCGGTCTGGTTGGGGTTGCCCGTCGTCGCCGCGCGACGCAGGCCTGATCACCTCCCGCGTGTGAAGCAGCGCCGTCCCGTTCAACAGGGCGGCGCTGCTTTCTTTACCAGATCCTGAATTCTTGGCTGGAACGAGTGTCGAGACCGCGGCCGGAGTAGATTTTCAGTCTGCCAGCGCTCAACGTCCGACGTGATCTCACCTGAGTTTCCGAATCCATTGTTCACCAAGCTCCTCGTCGCCAACCGAGGCGAAATCGCCCTTCGTGTCATTCGCGCCTGTCGCGAGCTCGGCATCGCCAGCGTGGCGGTCTACAGCGACGCCGATGCCACAGCGCCGCATGTGCGCGCAGCCGACGAGGCGATCAACATCGGTCCGGCGCCCGCTGCGCAAAGTTACCTGCTTGGCGAACGGATCCTGGACGCGGCCCGACGGACAGGCGCGCAGGCCATTCATCCAGGTTACGGTTTCCTTTCCGAGCGAGAGTGGTTCGCGCGCGCGGTGCGCGATGCCGGCTTCGTCTGGGTCGGGCCGCCCGCCGAGGCGATCGCAGCGCTTGGCAGCAAGACGGCGGCACGTACGCTCGTCGTCGCGGCAGGCGTGCCTGTCGTTCCCGGCACGACCCCCGCGCTGCAAGATGCCGCTGAGGCTCTTGCAGTGGCGCTGCAGTTCGGATTTCCCGTGCTCCTGAAGGCCGCCGCCGGCGGTGGCGGCAAGGGGATGCGCGTGGTGCATGCGGCCGATGAGCTGGCGGGCGCGCTCGCCTCGGCGCAGCGCGAAGCACGCAACGCATTCGGTGACGACGCCGTGTACGTCGAGAAGTACATCGATGGCCCGCGTCACGTCGAGATTCAGGTTCTTGGCGACATGCATGGCACCATGCTGCACCTGGGCGAGCGCGAATGCTCGGTGCAGCGTCGTCATCAGAAGATGATCGAAGAAGCGCCGAGCGTGGCGGTGTCGCCCGAGTTGCGCGCGCGCATGGGTGCGACTGCGGTGGCAGCGGCGCGAGCTGCGGGCTACGTGAACGCCGGCACCTGCGAGTTCCTGCTCGACCAGGACGGGAATTATTACTTTCTCGAAATGAATACCCGTATCCAGGTTGAACATCCGGTGACGGAACTCGTCACCGGCATCGATCTCGTGCAGTGGCAGATCCGCATTGCCGCAGGCGAGGCACTGCCGTTCGCGCAGGAATCGATCGTGCCACGCGGCTGGGCCATCGAGTGCCGCATCACGAGCGAGGATTTCCAGAACGGGTTCCTGCCGTCGACGGGACGTGTGTCGTACATGAAGATTCCGTCTGGACCTGGCGTGCGATGGGATGGCGGCATCGAGATCGGCAGCGACGTCGGGCTGTTCTACGACCCCATGCTCGCAAAGCTCATCGTGCATGCGGCCACGCGCGACGCGGCCATTGCGCGCATGCATCGCGCGCTGCTGGAGCTCGAGATCGAAGGCGTCGAGACGTCGCGCGAATTTCATCTCCGCATGATGGAAGATGTCGAGTTCCGTCGCGGTGACATCACCATTCAATGGTTGGAAGCGAAATTGCCGGAATTGAGCGCGGTCATGCCGCCTGAACACGACGTGCGCACCGCAGTGATCGCGGCAGCCCTGATGGCGGAGCGTGACCGCAATGCAGTCCGCCCCGCTGCACCCGCGACCAACGCCACTGCGGCCAATGCGGCGTGGCAGCGTGCGGCGCGCCTGGAAGGGCTGCGCAGCTCATGATCGAGACAGCAACGGTCACGATTGAGCGGGTCGCCGCTGGTGGTGATGGCATCGCGCGACATGATGGCATGGTGGTCTTCGTCCCGCGTGCCGTGCCCGGTGACGTCGTCACGGTCACGCTGGCGCGGCAGCGCACCTTCGCGCGCGGCCGCATCGTCGAGTCGATCGTGGCATCACCGGACCGCGAGCCGGCGCCGTGCCAGCATTACAACGGCGATCGCTGTGGCGGGTGCCAGCTGCAGGGCCTGAAGTACGAGGCGCAGCTCGCGATCAAGGGCGACCTGATTCGCGACGCATTGGTGCGTATCGGCGGGCATTCCGTCGAAGCGGTGTCCGTCACCGCCAGTCCATCCCCGTGGTATTATCGCAACACGTTGTCACTCGCGCTGCAGCGCGACCGCCTGCGTCCCAGCGGATGGCTGGCAGGCCTGCACGTCGCGGGCGAAGGCACGAAGGTCTTCGAGCTGAAGGAATGCCTCATCGCAATGCCGGAGGTCATGGACGGCTGGACGCACGTGCTGGCAGCGACCGAGCACCTGCCGCGTGCGAGTGCATTGCGAGGCACCGTACGCTTGCTGCACGCCGGCGGCCTGGCCCTCACGATCGAAGGTGGCACGCAGTGGAAGCAGGCGGCGGTCGACGCCCTTGTTGCCGCCGTCCCGAACCTGCACGCGGTCTGGTGGGTACGCGAGGACGAGGTGCGCGCGCTGCGTCACGATCGCCGCACGGTGCAGGAAGCCGGTGCCAGCTTCGCGCAGGTGAATCCCGCGGTGGCCGAGCTGCTGCGCGCCTATGTGGTGCTGCAGGTCGAGGCGCTGTCGCCCACGGCGGTCGTGGATGCATACGCCGGAAGTGGTGCGCTCGCGGCCCGGCTGCTGCGTCCGGGGCGGAGCGTGACGGCGATCGAGCTCGATCAGGAAGCATCTGCCGTCGCCGGTGCGGCGTTGCGAGACGATCCGATGTCGAAGGTGCTGACGGGTCGTGTGGAGCACCTGCTCCCGCACGCATTGCCGGCATCGGTGGTGATCCTCAACCCGCCGCGGGCCGGCGTCGACGCCACGGTGCCAGCACTGATCGCCGCCGCGAAGTCCGGTGTGCAGCGCGTGATCTACGTGAGTTGCGATCCGGCGACGCTGGCGCGCGACATTGCGCGCCTCGGCGACGCATGGGCGGTGACAGCGGTGCAGGCGTTCGACATGTTCCCGCAGACGTCGCATGTCGAGACGGTCTGCACCATCGACCGTCAGCCGGCATGAGGTACATCGTCGAGGTGCACGGTACGCGACACGATGTCGACGTCTCGCCTGACGGAGTTCGATATGATGGCGAGCTGGTGGCCACGAGCCTGACCGATGTGCCTGGATCGCCGATCCGTCAGATCTCGATCAACGACACCGTGCACTCCATCATCGCGCGACGCGGCGCATCCCGTGGCATGTACACGCTGCTGCTGAATGGACAGCGTCTCGAGGTCGAGGCGCTGGATGAACGCACACGCGCGATCCGCGACCTCACTGCTGCCTCGAACACCAGTACTGGTCCCGCGCCCCTCGTCGCTCCGATGCCCGGCATGATCGTGCGCGTCTCCGTCGTGCCCGGCGACGCCGTGATCGCCGGGCAAGGGCTGATCGTGATGGAAGCGATGAAGATGGAAAATGAGCTGCGGTCCGCGGTGGCGGGAACGGTCACGGTTGTGCGGGTGACGCCTGGCACGGCCGTGCAGAAGGGCGCAATTCTGGTGGAACTATCCTGAGCGGTCGGCTCGGCGTCTGTCCAGTGGCAACGGCTACCCCCGGACGGTTCTAACCCGTTGTGTTGACGGGACTTCCCGATCTTGCTATCCTTCCCATCTGTCCAAAACACCCTCGCGAAGGGGGCCAAGACCCGGGTTGCAATGTGCACCGGTGAGGCGTCGGTTCAATTTCGTCCGTAGTCGAATGCATCCGTCGCAGAAGACGTACAGCCCGAAGCCAGCTGAGCTGCATCATGCCTGGTGGGTCGTGGACGCCGAAGGCATGATCCTCGGTCGTCTCGCCGCAGAAGTCGCGAAAGTCATCCGCGGCAAGCACAAGCCGATGTTCACCCCGCATGCAGACACCGGCGATTTCGTCGTCGTCATCAATGCGAACAAGGTGCGCGTCACTGGTCGCAAGGCCGAGCAGAAGACCTACTTCCGTCATACCGGCTACATGGGTCATGAGAAGTACACGGCGTTCGCCGACATGATCGAGAAGCACCCGGAGCGTGTGATCGAGAAGGCGGTTTACGGCATGCTGCCGAAGACCGCGCTCGCCCGCACCCATCTTCGTCGCAAGCTGCGCGTCTTCGCCGGCCCGACGCACGACCACGCGGCGCAGAAGCCGCAGCAGCTCACGTTGACCGCCGCGAAGGGAGCGACCAAGTAATGGCGACCGAACAGTTGCATGCAGTCGGCCGCCGCAAGGAAGCGGTGTGCCGCGTCTACATCACGCCGGGCACGGGCAAGTGGGAAATCAACGGTGGCCGCACGCTGGGTGACTACTTCCCGCGTCCGTCGCTGGTGTCGTCCATCCAGCAGCCGTTCGCCGTCACCGACACCATCGGCGGCTACGACGTGAAGGCGAATCTCACCGGTGGCGGTCAGGCCGGTCAGGCAGGCGCGCTGCGCCTCGCGATCGCCCGCGTGCTGGTGCAGATCGATGCAGATCACAAGAAGAAGCTCCGCGAGTTCGGTCTTCTCACGCGCGATGCACGATCGGTCGAGCGCAAGAAGCCTGGCCAGCCGGGCGCGCGCAAGAAGTTCCAGTTTAGCAAGCGCTAGCCTGTTTGCGATGGAGCGGCGCTCACGCGTCGCTCCATCGCGTTGCACGTATCTCTCACGCCTCCTGAGCACTCGCTGGTGCCGGCCATGCCGGTTGCGAACTGCGTTGACGGAAGCGGCGGATTCAACCCTCTGATTGACACCATATGTCGCAACCCACGATCGAACAGCTGCTGGAAGCCGGTGTACATTTCGGTCACCAGACGCGCCGCTGGAACCCGAAGATGCGAAAGTTCATCTTCGCCGAGCGGAATGGCATTCACATCATCGACCTGCAGAAGACGCTGAAGCAGCTCGAACTCGCGCAGAAGCTGGCGCGCGAAGTCGTGCTTCGCGGTGAGCAGGTGCTTTTCGTTTGCACCAAGCAGCAGCTGCAGGCGATCGTTGCCTCGGAAGCCGAACGTTGTGGCGCGATGTTCATCACCGAGCGCTGGCTTGGCGGACTTCTGACGAACTTCGGTACGGTCAAGAAGCAGCTCAAGAAGCTCAAGGAGCTCGAGGCGGGCAGCGAGGAAGGCGGCGGGTTCTCGAATTACACGAAGAAGGAACAGCTGATGATGCGTCGTCAGCGCGACAAGCTCTCCAAGAACCTGTCGGGCATCGCCAGCATGACACGCCTGCCGGGTCTCATGTTCGTCGTCGACGCGAAGAAGGAAAACATTGCCGTCAGCGAGGCGAACAAGCTGGGCATTCCGATCATCGCAATCGCCGACACGAATGCCGATCCCGACCTGTTGACGGTGCCGGTTGCGGCCAATGACGACGCGATTCGCTCGGTCGAGCTGATCGCACGCGCCATCGCCGACGTGATCATGGAAGCTCGTCGTGAGGCTCCGTCGCGCGTCGTGGAAGACGAGTCGGAAGACAGCACCTACAGTTCGGACCGTGGCATGGAGTCCGCCGGACGTGGTGATGACCGTGGGCGTCGCGGTGGTGCGCCTGGCGGTCAGGGCGGTCAGGGCGCACAAGGTGGTGGTGCAGGTGCAGGTGCAGGCGCTGGTGCACAGGCTGGGCAGCGTCGTCGTCGCCGCGCCAAGCCTGAAGCCATTCAGGCTCGCCTGCGTCCGGATGCACCGGCTGCGGTCGAAACGACCGAAGACGCGTCGTAGCCGATTTGCAGGAGCGTGGCGCAGCTACCGCGCTCCTGCGTTCGGAGTAAGCTTCCCGACGCCGCCGGCCTCAAGCCGGCGGCGTTTCCACAATCCCGATTGCTCCGGTCTCTCGACCATGACGACGATGAAATTTACAGCG
>JACMPK010000207.1 GCA_014377535.1 Gemmatimonadaceae bacterium | reverse complement strand
CTGGCGCAGCGACATGAGTGCGTGCGGTGCGCCCGCCGGTGGCCCGATGGTCGTCGCCCGCCAGAGCGTGGCAGGTGTGTCGCTCAGTACGAAAGTCACGAACGTGGAGTCCGCGTCATCGGCTCCGGCGATTGCGGGTGACGGCAGGCCACGCACTGCGAGTTCGGCGAACAGTCCGGCCTCGAGGTCGCACGAGACGGCATCGTCGAGAACCGTGTCCTGCGCGGTATCTGGCACGAACGGCGCCCAGCGCATGTCGTCGGGCCGCACGAGCTGCACCTGCATGGGCAGGTCGACGGTGACGGCAAACGCGGAGCACCATGTGAGTTCGTCGAGCACATGGTCGCGCATCACGATCACCGTGCGCACGAAGTGCACCTGGCTGCGCGGCTCGGTGAAGGCGGCGGAGACCCAGCCGGCGTCGCGCTGCTCGTCATGCGCCAGCAATTCGCCGCGCGCGGCGCCTTGATCCTGCCCGTCCACGAACGGTGCATTGTGTGCCATGGAACTGCGATACCACGACAGCGTGGGCGCGGTGTAGCTGCCCGTGCCGACGTCGTCGAGCCAGCGGGCGTGACGCGTGGCGATGACGAGATTCAACCGATCGGGGTGGCCATGTCCGGCGCCGGGATCGCCGTAATCAAGGCCAACCCAGAAGCGGCCACCGTCGCGCCGGAACACCGCGACCCCCTGCCCTTCCAGCAGCTCCGACTGCGGCACCGCGTCAGCGAGTGGCGGCAACTGCGGTCGCGCGAGGAGCAGCGCGCGCCAGTTGCAATCGGCGCGCGTGAGTCGTACGGCGGGTCGATTGCGTTCGGCATCCGCGGTGGATGTGCTGCGCCCGGTGTCACCCAGAAGAGGCCAGTCGGCGTAGAGCGAAGCGAGTGCGCTCCTGAGTTCCGGCGTGTCATATCGCGCAAAGCCGCACTCGATCCAGTCAGCCGTGCGATACTGCCGCAGCGCGACGCCGTACTGACTGTCGCGGCGCGCCGGAAAAAGGCCATCAGGCAGCACGGTGCGGAACGGCAGGGCGAATCCCGCCTCGAACCGTTGCACGAGGTCCGACGGCAGTTTTACGCCGGCCTGCTCCGCAATGGTGACGGCACAGAGCAGGCCGCGATGTGCGAAGAGGTGGTAGTTCTCGCCTTCGTACCAGCTGCCATCGGTGTGCAGACCCTCGCGCAGCAGCATGACCAGCGACGACGCCGCGGTGTCGCGCATGCGATCATCGTCCAGCAGGCGCGACGCGGCGAGCAGCGCCGCGGCATGCCACACCTGGCGGTTGCTCCGCCCTTCGTCAAAGGAGGCGATCAGCGCGGCACTCGGCGCAACGAGTCGTTCACGAACGGCAGCCCCCTGTTGCGTGATCCGACCAGCCGCGGCCTCACGCAGGTCGAGTGCTGTCACGAGATGCAGCAGCCAGATGCTTTCCAGATACGTGGAGAAGAACGGACGCGTGGGGCCGAGCGCGTTGTCGCGATCTGGCCAGCGAAGATACCGGTCCGCGTAGGTCGCGAGGATGTCGTCGGCGCGCGCGCCAGCTCGCACATCGTCACACAGGTAGGCGATTGCCGCCGCGCGCGTGCACTGCTCCGCCGTCCAGAGGTGCGCGTTCATGAGCCACCAGTCGTGGTGCTCGCGACTCGTGTACACGGTGTGGCAACTGGGACAGGTGTGCGCGTGCGGCTGCCTGGGGTCGAACTCCAGCAACACGGTACAGCTGGCACAGCGTCCCCCGTGCCGTGTGAGCCGCGACTTGCCATGGGGTACGGGTACATCGAGCGCCTGATGCAACTCATGCCGCAGCGACGAGGCGAGTCCGGCAACCGCAGCGGGATCGCCGAGCGCTTGCTTCCGCTCGCGCAACGCGTCAACGGTGAGGAAGAGTGTCATCGTAAGCCCGGATCGGCGTCGGAGAGCGTCCAGCGCGCCGCCGAGAACAATTCACCGCGTAGGTCGATCGTGACATGCTGCAAGCGTCGCGTCAGGCCTTGCACACCGCGCGAATGAAACACGGCGGTGGCGGGGAGGCTGTCGGCGAGCACGCCGAGGATCGCACGCCAGGTCGCGTTTCTGGCCGCGGTATCGGCGGATGCGCGCAGCGTCGCGAAGAGCGGGCGCAGGTTCGCTGGCCGGTGCGCGCCGAGGTCGAGCGCGCCCCCCGACGACCCCGGATCGAAGAGTGCGCCGAGCTGGCTGCGCGCCGGATCGCCTGCGACGCCAGTGTAGATCGCGCAGTGATCGACGGACGCGGAACGTGCGCTGCTGAGCAGCGCACCCATGTCGCGCGTCGCGATCTGGAGGTCGACGCCGCGTGCGCGAAGGTCGGACTGCATCAGCTGCTCGACGGGGTTATCGCCCGATGCGACCGTCAGCATGCGCAGCTGCAGCGGCTGGCCACGCCGCACCCGGAAACCGGTCGAAGAGCGAAGCCACCCCGCGGCATCGAGGAGGGAGTCTGCGCGAGCGACATCGCGGCGTGTCGTGTCGCGTGCGAGGTCAGCCGATGGCGCGGCGCTCGGCACGCCGAAGCCTCCGATGCCTGCCTCCACGATCCGAGCGCGGTCCAGGGCGACGGCGATCGCGCGGCGGACGCGCACGTCGCGAAGTGCATTGCAGCGCTGATTGAAAATTAACCAGTTCGTGACGAATGTCGGGTAGTCCAGCACGCGGAGTGTGCGATCGCGCCGCACCAGTGGTGCGGTAGCCGGGTTGACGCCCGCGATGTCGAGTGCGCCGCTGACGAGGCCTGCGACCTTCGTGGTCGCCTCGTCGATGACGGCAAAGACGAGCGTGGGTGTCGATGCGACGCCGCCCATGCGCGCCGGAAAGGCATTCGTGCGGCGCAGGATCCAGCGCTGGCCCTGTTCGCGCGACACGACGCGATACGGACCCGATCCGATCGGCGCATACGTGAATGCGTGACGACGCAGCGCCGCGGGCGCGACATGCTGCAGCAGGTGGCGCGGCACCAGCGGCAGCTCCGCGAGCACGAGTGGCACGTTCGCCTGCGGTGCACCGAACTGCAGGGACAGCGTGTCCGGCGCGGGAGCGCTCACAAGCGTGATGCCCGCGAGATCACCTCGACGCGCGTATCCGGTACTCGCGTCCTGCGCGAGCGCGATCGTGAATCGCGCATCGGCCGCGGTGACCGGCACGCCGTCATGCCAGCGCAACGTGGTATCGACCACGAAGGTGAGGATCGTGCGCGCGTCGTTCCATCGCCACGCGCTCGCCGCCCAGGGCTCCGGCGACAGCGTCGCCGAGAGTCGCACCAGCGGCGTGAAGACGAGGTAGCGCTGTACCTGCCGTGACAACGAGTGCACGGTGGTCAGCGGCTGCATGCCTTCCAGGTCGGTGCCGGATGCGATGACGATGGTGCCTGGAGTTCGCGGCGATCCCGCGCAACCCGCGACGGTGACGGCGAGCAGCATCAGCTTTGCGATGGCGCGCACACCGGCGATCATTGGGGCGTGGCTCACCTGCTCCGCCGCTTTGGCACCGCGTTCATCCTGCTCTGGCTGGTCTGCACACTGACGTTTGCGCTGGTGCACTCGGCTCCGGGTGATGCGGCGTTGCTGCTGCTGCCACCGGAAGCCGACGCCGCGACACTGGCGCGCCTGCGAGCCGACCTGCAGCTCGACGCACCGCTGCTGCAGCAGTACCTCCGATGGTTGGGGAATATCGCGCGCGGCGATCTCGGAACCAGCCTCGCGACGGGCAGGCCGGTAACCGAGAGCGTGGCGGCGGCGTTGCCGGTCTCGATGGGACTTGGTCTGTCCTCGCTGCTGCTGACCGTGCTGCTCGGCGTGAGCATGGGCAGCGCGCAGGCGCGGCGCGCGGGCAGCCCCGCCGACACGGCGTTGACGGTGCTCAGCACCACGCTGTACTCGGCGCCAACCTTCTGGCTCTCGCTGGCGGCCGTGGCCGCGGTGACCGTCGGTGCGGCGTCGCTTGGCATCCCGCCGAAATGGCGGCTGCCGGCCTTTGCGCTCCGCGACCCCGGCGTGCTGCACGACGGCGCGGCGATGCTCGACCTGCTGCGGCATGCCGTGCTGCCGGTGCTCGTGCTGGCGCTGACCGGTGCGGCCGGCGTCGCGCGGTTTGCACGGTCAGCGATCGTGGAGGCCGCGCGTGGCGACGTACGACGCACGGCACTGGGCAAGGGCCTGACGACGCGTGCCGCCTGGACGCGGCATGTCGTGCGCGTCGCGCTGCCGTCGATCGCGGCGCTGGTGGCGCTGTCGGTGCCGGGCATCGTGGCCGGCTCCGTGTTCGTGGAAGGTGTGTTCGCATGGCCCGGCATGGGGAAGCTGCTGCTGACGGCGGTGGCGCAGCGTGATCATCCCGTCATCCTCGCCGTCACGCTGCTGTATGCAGCGGCCGTGATCGTGACCAACCTGCTCACGGATCTCGTGCTTCCGTTTTTGGATCCGCGGCGCGGTCGCGCGTGACCCGGCAGATGCCGCGACGTGTCCAGCTGTCGTGCGTGGCGTTGCTGCTGCTGGTGGTTGCGTGCGTGGCGGGGCCGATGCTGCTGCAGCGTGACCCGACGGCGATCGGGGACGTGCTTGCACAACGATACGCCGCACCGCTCGCCACCGATGCAACCGGCGTGTGGCACCTGTTCGGCACCGACGCATTCGGCCGCGACGTGCTTGCCCGCCTGCTGCTGGCCGGACGCCTCTCGCTTCTGGTCGGTGTCGCGGGTGCCGTGCTCAGTGGATTCACCGGCGCGCTGCTCGGCGTGCTTGCCGGCTGGCGCGCGGGATGGATGGACATGCTGATCACGGCCGCTGCCGACATGCTGCAGGCCATTCCGCGGCTCGTGCTGCTGCTGGCATGCGCGGCACTCTGGCGGCCCGGAATTCCGACGCTCGTCACCGTGCTCGCATTGACCGGCTGGATGGGCGTCGCGCGACTCGTGCGCGCCGAAGTGCAAGGGCTGGTGCAGCGCGACTTCGTGGCGGCAGCGCTGGCACTGGGCGCGTCACCGAAACGCCTGCTGGCGCTGCACGTGCTGCCGAACGCGATCGCGCCGGTGCTCGTGGCGACCACCCTCGGCATCGGCAGCGCGATCATGCTCGAGAGCGGGCTGAGCTTCCTTGGCCTCGGCGTGCAGCCTCCGTCGCCAAGCTGGGGCAACATGATCGCGGGTGGCCGCGAGCATCTCGTGACTGCGCCGTGGATCGCGCTCGCCCCGGGCCTCGCCGTCGTGATCACCGTCACGGCCGCGACACTCATCGGCGATTGGCTGCAGGAGCGGGCCGCCGGGCAAGCGCGGGGCTGACGCACGCCGCATGCGGGTTCGTACCTTTCCGCATGCTGCAACCGCTGCTGGACCATGCTGCCACGTTCGTGCGATCGCTGCTGCCATGGCATGCGGAGTTCAATGCCGGCGCGCTCGCGTTCACCGGTGCCTACATGCTGGCGCAGGTGACGTTCTGCCTTGCACTGCGGCGCATGGCGATGGCGATTCCAGGACCGCAGCGCATGTGCAGCCCCGTCGGCCTCTGGGTGCTGGTGATTCCGGGCGCTGGTGCGCTGGGCAGCTTCGGTGTGCTGCGTCATGTCTGGGACGCGGCGACTGCGGCGACGCGTGCACACCATGTCGATCCGCCGCGCGGCGTGGCTCGCGGCTTCGCGGTCGCGTACGGCGTGAGCCGGCTGCTGATCCTCGTTCCCGGTTTCGCCATCCCGTCGCTGCTGCTGCAGACGTGTGCGGCCACCGGCTTCCTGATGCGGCTTTCGTCCGTCGCGAAGTTGTTGCGCACCCCGGACGTTGCCGTGGCATGACGCCACCTCGCGCGGCTGAACAGAAGGCATTACAGCGCTGATCGTCGCGAGCGGAGCAGCCCACCGAGGCAGGTGCCTCATGCCGCTGCATCGCGCCTTCGCCACCATCGCTACCGCACCAGCAGCGTCACGATTTCGTACGGTTGCGCCTCGAATTCGACGCATGTGCCCGTGCCGGTGAGTGCCATGCCCGGCGACTCGTCGAGCCGCGAGCGTCGCACTTCAGCGGCTGCATGCGGCAGGTGCCAGACCCCGCAGACCACTGCCGCGCACTGGTTCACGCAGCGCAACACGAGCCACGCACCGTCGTCGCTGCGTTTGGCCGCGCTGAACGTCAGCCCGTCGCCCTGCAGCGTCAGTCCGGCGAAGGGCGTGAGCGGCGTCGCGATGCCGCGCCATGTCTCCCCATTGACCGGCAGCAGCACATCGTCTGCGGTCGACTCCAGGAGCGACAGCGCGGCATCGTGATCGGTGGGCAGCGCCACGAGTGCGAAACGACCCTCGAACGGGCCGCGCGATTGCGCTGCCGGTGTCGCGGCCGGCCAGCCGGCATGACTGGGGCGCTCGGGCAGGTCGCGACGCGAGAGTTCGCCAACGGCACGCAGCAGCGTGATGGCGATGTGACCGCCTGGCAGCAGCTCGTATTCCGCGAGTCCGTCGCTGATGATGCCCAGCCCGAACTCGTCACCGGTCAGCCAGATCCAGCGATGGAGCGGCGCCGTGGGCAGTCGCTGCTCGGCGGGCCATTCGCGCGCGTCGCGCAAATTCGCTGCACGCAGCACAGGGCCGAACGCGGCATCGGCCACGACGGCATTGGTGTGCAGTGTGCCCGGCAGCGGCAGGATCCAGCGCAAGCGGTGATCGCCCGCTGGGTTCTCGCCGCGAATGCAGACATCGATGCGATCTGCACCGGCGTGCAACGCGAGCGATGCCGTGGCGGTGACGGTGACGACGTCGCGCGTGACGCGCTCGCGTGACGCCGGCTCGACTGCCGAGGCGATGAGGTCGCGCGGCCTGTCGAGTGACGTGGCCAGCAGCCATTCCGCGCGAATCGGTCCGCCTGCCTGCAGCCTGCGGTCCGTCCACGCGGCGCGAACGGGAAGTCCGCGCAGCGACGGCGTATAACTGTCGCCGGCGTCAGTGGTGCTCTCCAGCCAGCCGATTGGATCGAGCATGGCACCGGTTGCCGCATGCCTGGCCGTCACGCCGTCGTGCGAGGCCGTGAGGCACCAGTACGGTCCCGTGAGCTCGGCGTCGCTGGCGCGCACGCGTTCGTGCACCGGGACGGGCTGCACCACGCCGGCAAGTTCCGACAGCGGGACAGATAGTACCGCATAACCCGGCAGCGGCTCGATCCAGGCCATGACATCGGTCACGCGAACGACTGCATTCTGCGGATAATGCAGCGGCGACTCCACGCGGTCGAATTGCCTTGGGCGCTGCATGACCTGCACGCACTGTTCGCCGGACCACGTTGGTGGCGTGGGTGACGGGGCAACACGTGCGCCGAAGCGCGACGCGCTGCCCGGACCGACGGGATCGGCGATCGGGGCGCCCACCAGCTGCAGTGCGACTGCGCCGCCGCGAGGCCGCGCGGCTGGATTCCGGACCACGAGGGTCGGATGCCATCGCGTGTCGAGATCACGTTGCGCGACGGGATCAGCGTCGACGAGCACACGCAGCGCGTCGGCGCGAATGGCAGTGGCCTGCGCACGCGCATCGGCCCACCGCACGTCTGCCGCGAGCGCCACCTGGTCAATGCTGCAGCCGCAGAGGGTGTCGTGCGGATGCGTGGCGAGCAGCGTTTTCCACGCAGTGCGCAACGTGCACTGCTGCCATTGGCGCGTAAACCAGGCGAGACCGGCCCACGGTTCTACGTCGCGCACGAGCAGCCGTTCGACCTGCGCATTCTCGCGCTTCTGGTGCGCGCGCGTGGCGAAGGTGCCCTGCAGCGACCAGGTCCAACCGGTGGAATCGCGCAACTCTCCGTCCACGCGAGACAGCGTGACATCCTGTGCTGCGGCGAGCAGCCGTCGTGCAAATCCGTCGAGCGTGTCGCTCACGACGCGATGTGGCTCCGCAGCGCCCGCCAGCGCATTCATCGCGGCCGTTCGCTCGCGCTGGCGTGCATGGTGATCGGCGCCGTTCGGCAGCAGCGCCACTCCCAGCAGGTTCTGGCCGAGCACGTCATCTCGCATGCGGCGCCAGCGCAGTGCCGCTTCCTGTGTGTCAGCGGGCAGTGACGAGCCGACCTCGTAGCCATCGGGCGGCAGATGATAGAGCAGCACGCACGCTCCGCTCCGATGCACCCATGTCGTGACGGTGCCGCGCGATGAGCTGTGCCCCCGCCAGACCACCGCGACCCCGATGCCGAAGCCGGCGGCAAGCGCAGGGCCCGCGATGCTGTGACCGAACGCATCAGGCGAGTACAGCACCGCGGGTGGCTCACCACCGAAATCACGCACTGTGCGCGTGCCTTCGAGCAGGTTCCGCACGAGTGCCTCGGCACTCGGAATCAGCATGTCGGCGAGCACATACCAGGGCCCCGCCTCCAACCAGCCGTCGCGTAATGCCGCGTGCAGGTCGACCGCTCGTTCGGGGCGTATCTGACGGTAGTCGTCCAGCACGATCGCCTGCCCGTCCAACAGGAAGGGCAGCCCATCCGGGTCGTCGAGCAACTGGTCCACTATGTTCGCCAGCCGCTGCCGCATGACGCCCAGCGGATGGTACCACTCACGATCCCAATGAGTGTGCGAGACGACGACGACCGTGTGGGGCGCGTGCGGTTCCATCAGTGGTGACGACACGGGAAAGGGAGACACGACCCCGTCAGCACAGGAAAACCTACGGCAGAGAACGGAGCGCTGCCGTTGTGCAGACCAGCGGCATGGGCGATTTTGCGGCTCCGACATCGGCCCTTGATCGGCTTCTGCCGCCACTGCGACGCCTCACGATACGGGGGCGACCCCGCGCCGAACGCGTTCGTCACTTCTAAGCACTCATGGAACTGCTTCAGGACCTCTTCTCCAAGTTGCGCGATCTGCCCGAACTGGTGCGCTGGGCGGGCACGGTCGGCATGATGCTGATCATTTTCTGCGAAACCGGGCTGCTGGTCGGGCTCTTCCTGCCCGGCGATTCGCTGCTGGTCACGGCGGGCCTCCTCGGCGCGACGCGCCCCGAATTCGGCATTAACGTCTGGTCACTCGGCTTTTTGCTGGTCGCCTCGGCGATTGTCGGTGACAGCGTCGGGTACCAGATCGGCCGCTTTACTGGTCCCAAGCTGTTCACGCGGGAGGATGGGCTGATCTTCAAGCGGAAATACCTGAAGAAGGCGAACGATTTCTACCTGCTGCACGGCGGCAAAACGGTGATGATCGCGCGATTCGTGCCCATCGTGCGCACATTCGCACCGGTACTCGCCGGCGTGGGCTCGATGCCGTATGCGCGCTTTGCGGCCTTCAGCATTTCGGGCAGCCTGCTCTGGATCTGGAGCATGCTGCTGATCGGCTACGGGCTCGGGAAGACCATTCCCGGCGTCGCGCATCACGTGGAGAAAGTCATTCTGGCCGTGATTGTGCTGTCGGTGCTGCCGGGTGCAATCAGCTGGTGGCGTGAGCGCCGGAAAGCTGCCGTCCGAACCTGAAGAATTCCACGGCGCCGCTCGGCACGGGCACGCCCGACGCGCTGGTGGTCTTAGCTTTGCACACGTGCTGCATCACACCTAAGTACGACAAATAGCACGACACCTCGGAGACGACATGGCCTTTTCGCTGCCTGCATTACCGTATGCACTCGACGCGCTCGAGCCGCACATCGATGCCACCACCATGGGCATTCATCATGGGAAGCATCATCAGGCGTACGTCACCAACCTGAATGCGGCGCTGGAAAAGGCGCCCGACATCGGGACGAAGGCGATCGAGGCGATCCTTGCCGACCTGCCCAGCGTGCCAGAGGCAATCCGGACCGCCGTGCGCAACAATGGTGGCGGACACTGGAATCACTCGCTGTTCTGGGAGATCATGGGCCCGAGTGCCGGCGGTGAACCGTCCGGCGAACTCGGCACTCTGATCACGTCGAGCTTCGGCAGCTACAGCGCGTTCCGTGACCAGCTGAAGGCTGCTGGCGTGGGTCGTTTCGGCAGCGGCTGGGCTTGGCTTATGCATGAGGGAGGAAAGCTCAGCATCATGAGCTCTCCGAACCAGGACAACCCGATCATGGACGGGAAGCGCCCGGCCGACATCCTGCTCGGCGTGGATGTGTGGGAACATGCGTACTATCTGAAGTACCAGAACAAGCGTCCGGACTATCTCGACGCGTGGTTCAACACGATCAACTGGGGCATGGTGTCCCAGCGTTTCGGCGCCGCAAAGCAGTAGTCGCTGGCCCGCGCGGTACGAGCATGTGACGATCCCCCGCCTGGCAGCAGCCTGACGGGGGATCGGTGCATCGTGACGTGCCTGTGGTGCGATCAGGTGTGAACTTTCAGCGGAAGAGTATCGTCGAGACGAGCGCGACCACGATCGCGAGTACGGCCGCCTTCTCTTTCTCCATGCGCCCGATGATGTACGCGCCCATGCCGATCAGCACGACGCCCCAGATCACGAACGGGTCCGCCAGCGCCGCGAACTTGAGCAGCCACTTGTTGGCGTCACCGGGCAGGAATCGCGCGGCGTTGAGGCTCATGGAATACCGATGCTGCACGGTGCCCATGTCCATGAACAACGATTGCACACCGACGATCGTGCGACCCAGCAGCTCCGGCATTGCCGCCAGCACGGTGATCACCGTGGCCTGGGCAAAGTTCAGCTTTGCGCCCATCAGCCGGCCGATCCCCATCAGGATCAGGCCACCGAGCCATGCACCGATGGCCGTGAACACCGGAATGAGGTAGACGCTGAACGCGCTGAACTTCTCGCCCATCTCCCTCGCCGATTTCGCCTCCGCCGCCGGCATCGGGTTCTCGCGCATGACGCGCGCGAACTCGGCATCCTGCAGTGCGGTGTTCATCTGCTGCGACAGCAAAAAGACCAGCGTGCTGATCACACAGAGCACCAGCAGCGGCCAGAGATACGTGCCGTCACGACGCCGCTCGAACACCGCGCGCGGTGCATAAAAGATGTCGAGCGCATCCTCCCACGATGACGTCGCGGGCTTTGCAGCAGGGGCGGCCGTGTCGCCGGCGAGCGGGTCCGTCATCGTGCCGCCTCTCCTTCGAGATAGGTGTAACCTTCGAGTCCATGCACGTAGTCGGCGATGAACGCGTTCGCTTCGGTGCGCGTGATGCCGACGGCGTTCTGCACCTTGCGACGGAAAGTCGCCAGCAGGTTCGGTCCGTGGAACTGCACGTAGTTCAGCACTTCCGTGACCGTGTCTCCATGCACGATGTCGCTCACGATGTAGCGGCCGTTCTCGTCCAGCTTCACGTGCACGGCGTTCGTGTCGCCGAACAGGTTGTGCAGGTCGCCCAGAATTTCCTGGTATGCGCCCGTCAGGAAGATGCCGAGCACGTAATCGTCGTCGGCCTTCGGCACATGGAGTTCGAGGCTGGGACGACCGTTCCGGTCACCGACGAAACGATCGATCTTGCCGTCGGAGTCGCAGGTCACGTCCTGCAGCGTGCCCATGCGATCGGGCCGCTCGTCGAGGCGATGCACGGGCATGACCGGGAAGAGCTGATCGATGGCCCAGTGGTCCGGCAGTGACTGGAAGAGCGAAAAGTTGCAGAAGTATCGATCGGTGAGCGCAGCCTCGACTTCCTCCACGATGTCCTCGAATTCCTCCGTGTTGCCGCGCACCAGGCGCTGCAGGCCGTTCATGATGCCCAGGTGCAGCTGCTCGGCGATGGCGAGGGAGCGCAGGTCGAGTGCGTCGGCCGAGAAATACTGGCGCGCGCGCTCCTTGTCGAAGCTCGCGTCGTGTGCGATCTCGCGGACCTTGCGCGGCTTGAGCTCGACATCGGAATGCACGGCGACCCAGTCCTCGAGCATCTCGTGCAGCAGCGTGTGATCATCGTCGGTGAGCTGCGGCAGCATCGGCACGGTGTTCGTCTCGACGTCGATGACCTTCACCAGCAACATGGCATGATGCGCCGTCAGCGCGCGACCGCTCTCACTGATCAGGTTCGGCATGGGCAGGTCGTGCTCGCGGCAGACCTCGGCCATGGTGTACACCACGTCGTTGGCGTACTCCTGCGGCGTGTAGTTGACGCTCGCCTCGGCCGTGGAATTAGTACCGTCGTAGTCCACGCCCAACCCACCACCCACGTCCACGTACGTCACATCCACGCCCATGCGACGCAGCTCGGTGTAGAAGCGTGCGACTTCCTGCAGACCCGCCTTGATGTAGCGGATGTCGGGAATCTGGCTGCCAAGGTGGAAGTGGATCAGCTTCAGAATGTCGAGGCGACCCAGCGCCTTGAGCTTGTCGATCAGCTTCACCAGCTGCGCCACGTTGAGCCCGAACTTGCTCTTCTCGCCACCGCTCTGCGCCCAGCGCCCGAAACCCGCTGATGCGAGCTTGATGCGCACGCCGGCGGTTGGAACGACGCCTAGTTCATCCGCGACTTCCAGCAGCACGTCGAGCTCCGAAAGCTGCTCGAGCACGATGAACACGCGATGGCCCAGCTTCTGGCTGATGAGCGCCAGTCGCATGAACTCGTGGTCCTTGTAGCCGTTACAGACGATCAGGTGATCGGTCTTCTCGGTCAGCGCGATCACGGCCTGCAGTTCCGGCTTGGATCCGCATTCGAGTCCAACGCCGTACGGCTGTCCGAACTCGTGGATCTCCTCCACCACGTGGCGCTGCTGGTTGACCTTG
>JACMPK010000206.1 GCA_014377535.1 Gemmatimonadaceae bacterium | reverse complement strand
GCGAACGTGCTGCCCGGCGACGACGCGCTCGCCGGCAAGACTGGCACCGCAGGCAAGGGGCGCGAGCTGATCTTCGTGGGCTTCGCGCGCGACCTCGTGGCGCTGCTGTGGATCGGTGTCGTGTCCGGCAATGGCGCCGTCTCGCCGCAGCACGCCTCGGACGTGGTGGTGGAGCCATGGGCGCGCATCCTGCGCGCGTATGCGCCGCGCGAAGACTGGCGCGACCCATCAGGGCAGGACGACGATCGCGAATCGGATGAAGACGACGTGCACGACGTCGACAGGTCTGCCGAACGCGAGGCTGCGCGCGCCGCGCGCGAATTGCAGCAGCGCGCGACGGAACTGCGCCGCTGGATCACGCGGCTCGCACGCCGCGTCGACACGCGCACCATGTGACGTCGCTGCCTGCAACCCTCAGCGTTCGAGCTTGAATCCCGGATCGACTGCGGGTCGCACGGCGGCGTTGGCGGCATACCAGCCTGTGAGATACATCCACCGCGTGATGCGCAGCAGCTTGGGGTAGTCGATGCGTTCCGGAATGTCGCCGGCGGTGTGATAGTCGTCATGCAGGTTCGTGGTGTACATCAGCGACGGCACACCGAGACGGGCGTACGGCACATGATCGCTGCGGAAGTACCAGCCTTCCGGATGCGTGGGACGATCCCAGGTCGTGTCGATCACGAACTTGCCGGTCCGCGCATTGGCGGCGATGGCCCAGTGCACCAGATCAATCGAACTGCGATGCGGTGGCTGCGAGCCGAGCAGCGCTGCCGTGTCGGGATGATTGCGGCCGATCATGTCGCCGTTCAGCACCGCCACTACCTGCGATAGCGGTATCACGGGATGCGCGGAGTGATAGCGCGAGCCAAGCAGCCCACGCTCCTCGCTGCCATGATGCACGAAGAGCACCGACCGCTTCGGACGCTGCGCCACGAACGCGCGGGCAGCCGCGAACTGCGCGACGCTGACGCTGCCATTATCATCGGCGCCCGCGAGCACCGAGTCACCGTTGGCGAGCAGTCGCACACCGTTGGCGTCCTGGTGTGAGCTGTACAGCACGTACTCGTTTCGCAGCTTTGCATCGGTGCCACGCAAGCCGGCAATCACGTTCACGCTCGGCGACTCGAAGCGCTCGAGACGAATCGAGAGCTCGGCCTCGGGCTGCTCACGCAACGACTCACCGAGTGCGCCGCGCACGAGGAAGCTGGGCACCGGCCCTGCGCCGGCCTGTGGCGGTGGCGCGACGCGATCAGAGGCGCCATTCGCACGCGGCGTGGCACGATCCACGTCATACGAGCCACGCTCGCGCTGCACGCCGATCGCGTCGAACGCCGCACCGACCGAGTCGCCGGCGACCACGAGGATCGCCGCGGCACCGCGGCGCGAGAGCGTGCGCAGCGTCGCCGCCATTGCCGCCTCGGTGAACCGCACGCGCGTGGGGTAGCTGCTGACGCGCACCGTGGCCGGCGGGGGCGCCAGCACCGGCGTGGCGACGATGCGGCCGCGCACGTCGACCGTGGTGTCCAGCGGATTCGCGAGCCAGAGCACGCGTCCTGCGGCCTCCACAGGCACGACGTTGTACGGAATGATGTCGCGGAACACGCCGACGCTGCGTCCCGCGATGCTGGCCCTGCTCGCGGTCGTCGACACGCGTGTGCGCACCATGTTGAACCACTGGAACCAGGTGCCGTCGTCACCCATCGGCACGAGGCCGATGGTCGCGTACTGCGCCGCGACCCAGATGGACGCCTTGAGCTCGTCGAGCGTACCACCTTCACGTCCGCGCATGGCGGGCGAAGCCATCGCGAAGAGATCGCGCCGCAGATCCGCTTCGCGCAGGGCGGACCAGGCACGCGCGGTCGGCGCCAGCACGCCCGGAGGGGGCGCCGCATCGGCCTGTGCAGTCAGTACGGGAGCAGCCAGCAGCAACGCTGCGGCGCAGATATTCACACGATGAGCCAGGGCGCCGAGTGGGGTCATGCGGTCAATCAACCAACGCCACGCGCGAGCGCAAGACAGCAGTCGGTGCTACCCGCCGGCGCGCTTGATCTGGACCAGTCGCTCCTTCGCGAGACGTCGACCCGTGGGCGTTGCCGCGAGTCCGCCGCCGGCCGTCTCGCGATATCGCACATCCATCGACTTGCCGATTTCGCCCATCACGTCGATCACCTCGTCAACAGGAATCGCGAACGTGACGCCAGCCATCGCCATCTCGATCGCGGCGAGGGCGATGGCCGCACCCGTCGCATTGCGGAAGACGCACGGCAGCTCGACCAGTCCGCCGAGCGGATCGCAGACCAGGCCGAGTGTGCCCTGTTGCGCCAGCGCAGTGGCATGTCCGGCCTGTGTGGGTGTGCCGCCAAGCATCTCGACCGCCGCACCGGCCGCCATGCCCGCTGCCGCGCCGGTTTCCGCCTGGCAGCCACCTTCGGCACCGCTGAGCGACGCGCGTTCCGCCACCACCGCGCCGATCAGTCCTGCTGTCGCGAGCGCATCGACGACCTTCTCGTCGGAAATGTTCTTCGCGAGCGCGATACCGGTCAGCACCGCTGGCAGCACACCGGCACCGCCCGCCGTCGGCGCTGCGACGATCACGCCCATGCAGGCGTTGACCTCCTGCACGGCGAGTGCGCGCATCAGCACATCGCGGAACAACGTGCCCGCCAGCGGACCCGGTGGTCCCGAGATCATCTTCGCGGCGTCACCGCCCACGAGTCCGGACTCGGGGCGCAACGCCGGATTCTCACCCTGCGTGATCGCGCCGCGCATGATGTGCAACGCGCGTGTCAGCGCGTCGCGGATGTCCGCGATGGTGCGCCCGCCGTCGGCGGCTTCAGCCTCGAGCGCGACGGTGGCGAGTGACACGCCGCGTGACTCGGCGTCGCGAATGGCGTCGGCAAGAGACTTGTACATGTCAGGCCGCTCCCACCTTGTCGAGCCGGAATGCCCAGCGGACCCATGGCAGTGCACGGATGGTATCGCGCACGCCCTCGCCGGGCTGTTCATCCAGCTCGATAACCATGAAGGCGTCGCCGCCGCGCTGTTTCCGTGAGAGGCGCAGCGTGGCAATGTTCAACGCCGCGTCGGCGAGCAGCGTCGCGATGCGGGCCACACTTCCCTTGACGTCTTCGGCCACGAGCACGATGGTGTTGAGGTTGCCGGTGACTTCGACGGGGTAGCCGTCGATCTGCGTGACCAGTACACGGCCGGCGCCGAGCGAGGAGCCCTGCATCACGGCAGTGCGATCGTCACGCGTGACGGTGATGCGGACTGTATTCGGGTGCACATCGTTGTCCTCGCCGAGCGTCGTCTTTTCGAAGATGAAGTCCAACCCTTCTCGATCCATGATGTCGAGTGCCACGCGCAGGCGTTCATCATCGGGGCGGAATCCCATCAGGCCTCCCGCAATGGCCTTGTCGGTACCGTGCCCCTCTCCCGTGCGGGCGAAGGAGCCGTGCAGTTCGATGCGCGCCGACTGCGGGGTGCCGCCGACGAGGCAGCGCGCCAGCAGGCCAAGGCGGCAGGCGCCCGCGGTATGCGACGACGAGGGCCCGACCATGACCGGGCCGATGATGTCGAGGAGTGAGACCATGCGGGAAAGCTACGCCACGCGCGGCAATGCGTGACCGTGTAGCGTCGTGGCTGACGGTGGTGTGACCGGCGCCCACAGATTGTCCTCGTGATCCGGCGCTGCAGCCGGACAGGCGCAGCGGCAGGGCACGCAGCACGGATCCGGCCGTACAGGCTGGGAGGAGAGTCACATGACGGATCGGTCGAGGAGCAGTGCGCGGTTGCTGTTCATGGGCGGACAGCGCATCGAGATCGGGTCGGACGTCGTGACCCCCGAATCGGAACGACTGTTTGGAATGCTGGTGCGCCTGAGCGTTCCCCTGGGTCGGATCACGTCGCGTCAGACGATGCTGGAGACCATCTGGCCCGGCGTGGACGATGCGAACGGACGCCACAACCTGCGCCAGACGGTCTACAAGGCTCGCGAAATCGGCCTGGTGGTGGAGTCCAGCGAGGATGGGCTACGCCTTGACCCGCGGCACTGGACCTGTGACTGGGATGATCCACCGTTCGGCGACATCGCCGGCGAGTGGTTGCGCGGCTACGAGCCGGCATTTTCCGAAGAACTGGCGGGGTGGATCGCGACGCAGCGAACCGGCGTGCATGCGCTGATTCGGCCCCGGATCATTCGTGCCCTGCAGACCGCGCGTTCCGCTGGCGACCTGCTGGCGGCCGACCGTCATGCCCAGCAGCTTCTCGACATCGACACGCTGAACGAGGAGGCGACGCTCACCCGCGCGGAGCTGATGGCAATGCAGGGCGCGAAGGTGGATGCACTGAAGCTGCTGGATGCCTACCTCGCCGAGATGGGTGTCCTGAGCGCGGGGCGTGATGCGGCGCTGCCGGCGCAGCTGCTGCGACGCCGGATCGCGGAGAAGCTGCCCGCAGTGTCGTACCTGAGTGTCGGGAAGCATCACGGGCCATTGGTTGGGCGACAGCGCGAGGCGAAGCGGCTGACGGCAGCGCTGTTCGATGCACGCGCCGGCCGTGGTGCGGGGGTTCTCGTGTACGGGCCGGACGGCAGCGGCAAGAGCCGGCTGCTGCACGAGGTGCGCAAGTCGGCGGTATTGCAGGGCATGCGCGTGATGGAGCTGCCGTGTGGGAGTGCGCCCGACATGATGCCCTTCGCGACGGTGCGCCTGCTGGTCGGCCGCCTGCTGGACTGTCCGGGTGCGATGGGCGTGGCGCCGGAGGCACTGGACCGACTCCGGCGCTGGCTTGCGAGCAACGAGTTTGCGCCGACGGATTGTCCTCTGGCGGAGATCGAGGATCTGCTGGCCGCGGTGTCGGAGGAGACACCGTTGCTGCTGTTGGTGGAGCAGGTGGAGCGGATGGACGCGGAGTCGCTGGTGCGACTGGACCGGGTCTATCGGCGCGGCGTGCTGCGGCATCATGTGATGCTGCTGACCACACCCGCCGCGGCCACGCCGCTGGAGTCGCCGGTAGAGTTGCAATGGATCGAGCGGGTACCGCTGCGTCCATTGCGCACCACGGAGGTGCGCGCGATCCTGGCGGCGTATGCGGAGGTGGAGCAGCCGCATGCGACGTCGGACCAGGTTGCGTTTGCGTCGGTCTTTTCGGAAGGCATTCCGATGTACGGTATCGAGATGCTTGGCCTGATGCTGGATCACGGGTCGCCGGATGTGATTCCGTTCCGGGTGCAGGTGGCGCTGGATCGTGCGCTGCGCGAATTGACCGAACTGCAGTGCCGCCTGTTGGCGTTGTGCGGGTTGATGGGTGCGTGTGCGCGGCAGCCGCATGTGGCGACGGCCCTGCAGGCGACGCCGGTGGACTTGACCAGCGCGTTGGACGGGCTGGAGCAGGCGGGCTACCTGCAATGCGAGGAGGGGGTGCTGCGCGCGTCGGGTCTGCTGTCGGTCGCGGCGGAGCATCGGCTCAAGCCCAACGTGCTGCGAATGGATGCGTTGCGTGCAACGGAACCGTTGCTGGCGGACACGCAGTCAGAGCTGGAGCCGGCGACGTTCTACATCTGCCTGCGGTTGTTGATCGTATCCGGCGAGGAGGCGCGAGCGCGGGCGTTGATCGATGTGCAGGCGGGGACGCTGCTGAGGCGGGATACGGCGGCGAGCGTGGTGTGGGAGTTGGCACAGCTTCGAGAGCTCGCTAAATCGGAGCGGCTAAAGAGCGCCTTTAAAGAGGTTTCCGAGCGTGTAAACGGCGGAGCACAAAACGTACGCCCGTCAAAAAAAGGGCTTACCGTTCACCATCCAATGAACTTGTCGCTTCCGTCGATCTCGTCGACAACAATGGAAATGGCACACTCGCCATCTTCAGATTCGGCGCTTTCAATCGTCCTAGCAAGGTCGCGTCAGCCGGATATGTTACCTCGAGAGCGCCTTGCCGAGGCTGTCATGGCGATGTTCATGGCATCAAACATTCATGATCTCGGGGGACTTGACGCAGCGTTTCGCGCAGTGGAAGCCGTGAGACATTGTGCAGACGTCAACCCGTTTGACGTGCATCGCGCTGACTTGATTTATCACGCATCCTTGGGCAACCGTCGCCAAGCTACAGAAAGCGCCTGGAACCTTGTCGCGGAGGCCAGAGTCGTGCAAGACGTTCACTTAGCCTGCACTGGGCTGCGCAATGCCGCCGCGGCTCTGAGCTATTACGGCGACTCAGCTTCAGCACAAGGACTGCTGCTTGAATCGAGGATGCTCGCATTTCGGCTCGGATATCATGCACAAATTATGCGAGCCGATACACTCTTGGGGGAGCTATGTCTGTCACATATGGATCTTGACGGTGCGCGCGCCTATCTCGACAGTGCTGAAAAAGTGATGTTTCAAAATGACATTCGTGCCAACTTGCTCTGCTCCGACCTGTACCTGTTTCAGTGCTGGCGCGCGTTACTCGAGGGAGACGTCGTTCTTGCACAGCGAAACGCGCGATCGTCACTGAAAATTATGGCTAGACCCACGCAGGGTACGGCATTGTGCACATATATAACGACACGCCTCGCTACCCACACAGGAGCGCGCACTAGACAGTCAGAGAAAAGTTTTCAGTTTCTGAAGCAAAGCATTGGCAGCAGGCCGTTTTATGAGGGAGAACAGATGGCGATGGCGGCCCTCTTGCTCTACGCGAAAGACAGCGATTTCGCCGACTCGACCGCAATATTTGTTCAGAAGCACTGTGAACGAATTTGCAAGGAAGGCGGATTTATTTGGGAATTCCTTGCTTCTCTCGCACTATCCTCTTACACGCCAACAACTCCGCCTACAAGCACGTGAGTCGCGCGTAGCGAAGTGAAAATCTACGAGATTAGCAAGCTTACGATTAGCGGATCGCGATCAGCGCCACAGCCGGTTCCACGGCAGTCACATCGTCAAAATGTGTCTCGCATGCAAGACGAAGCACTGTGTCAATAGTTCCGGACGCAATCAAAGATTTCAGCATAACCGGATCAAACTGAATACCGCTCATTCGTACGACTTCCGCGCGTATCTTTTCTGGAATCAGACCGCGCCGATACGGGCGGTCGCTCGCCATTGCATCAATTGTATCTGCAATCGCAATAATTCGAGATAAGATCGGAATCGACTCACCCGACAATGCGTCAGGATATCCGGATCCATCCCAGGCCTCGTGATGATGACGGATGGGTTCCACGGTGTCGCGAAGATATGATGATATCCTGACGAGTTCCGCACCTTTCGTTGGATGCGACTCCATGATCGCCCGCTCTTCCGAGGTCAGCTTACCTGGCTTGGCGAGGATAGGCGCAAAAACTTCGTAGATTTTGCCGACATCGTGAAGGAGCGCTGATGCTGCCAGCCGCTCGATCTGTTTGTCAGAAAGAGATAGTGCGTGGCCCATCATTCGAGAATAATGCGAGACTCGGCGAGAATGGCCTGACGTGTACGGGTCGCGCGCTTCGAGCGTCGTGACAGTAAGCTCAAGTAACTCCTTGTTGCTTCGCTGAAGCACTTCGTTCGTACTGTTCAACTGTCGCACAATCAGAATAAGCGCGGCGGCTGCAGACGTCGCTAGTACTCCAAGCTTCACGTATAGAAGAACAAATACAAAAACGAACGGCACTGCAACTAAATCGAAGAAGAAAGCGCGCTGCGTTTCTTTCCAGACAGACCAAAATGATCGCCGCATCTCAGAACAAAGAATAGCCGCGACTAATACAGAATTAGCACCGACAAATGCAAGAAACGCAACCACCACGGAGAGAGGACTGACGTCGTTTCCGTCGACGGCGCCGACAGCTCCCGTTGCGAGGTATGCAACGACCGTTAATGAGAGAGTAACGGCGTGCTGAGCAACGTTAAATACGATTTTTGGATACTCCTTGCGCGCAATCAGCTGCGCGAGAAGGATAACGCCAACTCCGCTAACAACTGAAATCCACGAAGGGACAAGTACTACGCTGGCGATGAATGTAACAAAAGTCGCCTGTCCATTAACGCGATCGGACAGCGCATACGGCATTAAGGCGCCAAAGATCGAGAACACTGCAAAAGCGAGAGCAGCATCAAGATCTGCCCCGCTGACGCGGGGGGCTGCAAGATACAGAGCTAGAACGCTACCAACGCCAAGTAAAGCAGTGAGCGTAATTATATTTTTCGTCGCGTTTCGCAAGCAGATCCCCCCGCCTCGGTCATCTTTCTACTTTTTCAATTCCACGTCAGCGTGCCCGTAAATGCTGCGGCTACAAAACCCGCGAAAACGGCCCAGATACTCATTTTGCGTCACCTCCCTATGATCTCGTCAGCCGTCCGCCCTCGCGTCCGACTGCCTCCTTCAGGTGGGCTCCGCTCGTACTACTGGCCGTACCGCTCTACTTCGCTCTGCCGACGACGGGGGGATGATTCTGCCTGCACTGCGTACTCCAGACTCCAAGCTCCAGTGCCCATCAACGTCTGACCCGTCGCCCGCGGCAAACCCCTCACCACTCGCAACGAACGCCGGTCACCGAGCCTCTGCGCTTTCACTCAGCGCAACGCCTCCAACCATCGGTTCGTTGCATCCAGTACCGCCAGCGCACCCGCCACCTCCGCACTGTCGCGGATCGTGCAGCTGCCACTCAGGAGGATGGACGACCGCCCCTGGCGCGCCGTGACACCCACGAACACGAACTCCGACCCGAAGGCATCCACCCGTTGCGCACCCGCCAGCGCCAAGGATCCCGACTTGCCCTCCGCAAACGTGATCGCCAACACCGTCGCACGCGCCGACAACTCGAGACGCGCCGCATCGGTCTCCAGCCCCTCCGCCTCGCCCTCGAACGACTCCTCGCCACGCCGAAGCATTACGCGACACCCGAGTCCGTTGCGATTGCGCGTGACCTCGACATCGTCAAACACATAGCGGCGCCCGCCACCGGTCGGCTCCGCCTGCGCGAGCACGGCCGGTGCCTGCAACGGCGTGGACGACGATGCTCTCAGTATCGGCGCCGGTGGCGCAACATTGGAGCTCGCCATGTCATCGCCCAGCAAAGGCGACAGCCGGATGCGCGGCGCATCAACCGTGGTCGCCACACTGATTTTCCGATGATCGACACGCATGCCGAGGTGCGCCATGAGGGCACTCTCGATGTTGCGGACCGTCTGCTTCGGCCCGATCTCCACCGACGTCAGCACGTGGATCGCGTCAACCTCGCCGCCGGGCGATGTCTCGATCCGGACACTCACCACGCCGGGCAAGGTGCCAAGCAGCTCCTCGGCACGCACAATGTGAAGGTCTGACTGACGGTTCAAAGTGCCGCCTGCGGTGGAACCGGACTGGAAGACGGAGACTGTCACGTTCTTTCGCGGTGAAAGGAGGCAAAAGAGCGAACTCGAGATGAAGCAAACGCTGAGAATCAGACCGGTCTGCTGTGATACCCAAGCTGGACCGCAGCAACGGATAAATCAAGACACGCCATACCCAGCGGTTGTGTCGCCCTCACCGCCCTCGATCTCGCGAATCTTCCGATACAGTGTACGCTCGCCAATGCCAAGAAGCTCGGCCGCACGTCGTCGATTACCGCGCGTTTCACGCAGCGTCGCCTCGATCACCGCGCGCTCGATCTGCGCCATCGTCATACCGGGCACGACTTCCACCGAATTCGGTAGCCGTGAACTCATCGGCTCGACGGCTCCGCCAACCAATACCTCCGCCGGCGCTGGAGCTGGTGCCTGATCAAGCCGACGGCGCAGTTCCTCGACCTGCACCTTCAAATCCACGATGTTGCGTAGAATGAACTCGAGCCCCGCTGCGCCCAACACGGGACTGCGGGCCGCCAGCGATGATGGCACGCGCACCGGCAGCATCCGGGTCAGCCCCTCACGGATCTGTGGCGGGATGTCCGCGACGGCGATCTCGTGCCCGGGCGCGAGCACTACCATGCTCTCGATCAGGTTGCGCAGTTCGCGCACGTTGCCGGGCCAGGAGTACCGCGCGAGCAGCTCCATCGCCTCTGCCGAAATGCCGTGGAACGCCTTGTCGTGCCGACGCGAGAACTCCGCGATGAAACGACGCACGAGCACAGGGATATCCGCCTTCCGCTCACGAAGCGGCGGCAGGTACATACTCAGGACGTTCAACCGGTAGTAGAGGTCGGATCGGAACGACCCCTCCTCCACCAGGTCGCGCAGGGGCCGGTTGGTGGCCGCCACGACACGCACGTTGACGGCGATGCTCGTCACACCGCCCACGCGAGTCACCTCACGCTCCTCGAGCACGCGCAGGAGCTTCACCTGCGTCGAGGGCGGGATGTCACCGATTTCATCCAGAAACAGCGTGCCGCCGTCAGCAAGCTCGAAACGCCCGAGTCGACGTTCCGCCGCACCGGTGAACGCACCCTTCTCATGACCGAACAGCTCGCTCTCGATCAGCGATTCGGCAAGCGCTCCGACATTCACGCCGATGAACGGCTTGTTGCGACGCGGCCCGAGCCGATGAATGCCACGCGCGACCAGCTCCTTGCCGGTGCCGCTCTCACCCTCGATGAGCACCGTGCTGTTTACCGGCGCAATCTGCTCGATCTTGACGAGCACCTCGCGCAACGCCTCGGTGTCACCACTGAGCCCCGTCTCCTGACTCAGGCGCCGCCGCTCCAGGAGTCGGCGCACGACTGGCGCGACATCGTGCGGCTGCACGGGCTTCGCGATGACGTCGGCATAGCCGATGGTGCGCAGGCGCTCGCGCATGCCTGGCTCGTCGACATCAGCCAACCCGACGACGGGCACGCCGGCCCACAGCTCCTCCCGCACCACCTGCACATTACCGGTGTCGAACAACGCACCGGTGATGACGACGACGTCCGGCTCGAAGCGCTCGAGCGCACCACGCATGTCGTCCAACGGGGACACGAGCTCCGTGGTGATCCCCGATTGCTCGAGCAGCGCGTTGAGCCGGACCGCCGGCTCGACGTCGGTCAACGTGATGAGCGCCTTCACGTACGCCTACTTCTTTGCCGAACCGCTGGGCCAGAACGGAAGGGCCGCGACGGTGGCCGGCACCAGCGTTCCACGAATCTCGACATGGAAGTGCGTGCCGGGCTTCGCGATGTCCGTGGGCAGGAAACAGGTGCCGATCGGCAACGCGACACTTGGCCCCACCGTGCCGCTGCAGACTTCCCCGCTCTGCTCCCCGTCGACGAAGACGCGCATGCCATGACGCGGCACATTGCGCACGGGCAGCGTGAAGCCGACCAGCTTGCGCGGCACGCCAGCCATCTTCTGCGCGACCAGCGCGTCGCGACCGACGAAACGCTCCTTGGCCGTGAGCTTCACCAGCCAGGCCAGGTTCGCCTCGTACGGCGTCACCGTGTCGTCGATGTCGTTGCCGTACAGCGCCATGCCCATCTCCAGGCGCAGCGTGTCACGCGCACCGAGCCCCGCCGGCGACACGTCCCCACCCGACATGAGTGCGGCCCACACGGCCGGTGCATGCGCGTCGGCGAAATACAGCTCGAAGCCATCCTCGCCGGTGTAACCCGTCCGGCTGATGGTGACATGCTCCACACCGGCCACCGTGCCCACCGTGAAGTGGTAATACGCGATCGCGTCGAGATTGACCGACGTGTGCCGCGCGAGCACGGACGGCGCCAGCGGTCCCTGCAAGGCCAGCAGCGCGGTGCGAGCGCTGACATTCTCCATCGTGCAGTCGAAGGTCAGCATGCGCGACTCGATGTGCGCCCAGTCCTTCGCAATGTTCGAGGCGTTGACCACCAGCATCAGGTGATCCTCGAACCGGTAGACGAGGCAATCATCCTCGATGGTGCCACGCTCGTTGCAGAACGTGCTGTAGTGCGCCTGCCCGACGGCGAGCTTCGCGACGTCGTTCGTGGTCACGTAATTCACGAAATCGATCGCGCCGGGCCCCGTGACGAGGAACTCGCCCATGTGACTGACGTCGAACAGCCCGCAGCTCTTGCGCACCGCGTGATGTTCGGCGGTGATGCCGGCAGGATACTGAACCGGCATCTCGAACCCGGCAAACGGCACGATGCGGGCACCAAGTGCTACATGGACATCGTACAGCGCCGTGCGCTGGAGTGTTTCTAGGACAGACATGGCGAGAAAGCAGAAGTTGATGCCGAACTGGCAGAACGGGAAACTACACCCCGTTCAGCCCGTCGTCACTGCTCGGCCTCCGCCGACACGTGGACTGCGTCAGATGGCCCGCAACGCTTCCGCCACGGCATCGGCATGTCCCGCAGGCTTCACCTTCTCGAAGACCTGACGCAGAACGCCCCGCGCGTCGATGAGGAACGTGGTCCGCTCCACGCCCATGTACATGCGACCATACATGCTTTTTTCCTTCCAGACGCCATATGCCTGCGCAACGACCTTCTCGGTGTCGGCAAGCAACGTGAACGGCAACTCGTACTTCAGCTTGAACTTCTGGTGGCTCTTGACGCTGTCGGGGCTGATGCCCAGTACGACCGCGGCATCAGCCGCGAAGCGCGGTACGCTGTCGCGGAAGTCGCAGGCCTGCGTGGTGCAGCCGGGGGTGTCGTCCTTGGGATAAAAATACAGCACGACCTTCTGCCCCCGCAGGTCCTTCAGCGAAAGCGTCGCACCGGCGTCGGTCTCGAGAGTGAACTCCGGTGCAGCCTGTCCGACGGTGGGCATGTGCGTGTGCTCCGTGTGTGTGTACGTGGCGAACGAGGTACAGGCGTCAGGCCCGCACCTGCCCGGTGTGCAGCGTCTCGCCGCCAAGCAGCACGGCCATGATGGCCTTCTGCACATGGAGGCGATTCTCCGCCTCGTCCCAGACTCGGCTTTGTGAACCATCGATGACCCCGGCGCTGACCTCCTCGCCGCGATGCGCGGGAAGACAATGCAGGAAGATGGCACCGGAGGTCGCGCGCTTCATCACCGATTCATCGACGATGTAACCGGAAAATGCCGCGACCCGATCGGCATGCTGCGACTCCTGACCCATCGACGCCCAGACGTCGGTGGTGACGACTGTCGCGCCATCCGCTGCCTCGGCAGGATCGCGAACCAGACGCACGGTCGTCTGCGTCTGCGCGCGCGCCAGCAGCACCGGATCGGGATCGTAGCCGTCGGGACAGGCAAGCCGCAACTCGAAGCCGAATGACGACGCGGCGTCGATCCACGAATTGGCCATGTTGTTGCCATCACCGATCCACGCCACCACCTGCTTCCGCTCGTCGTGCAGGTGCTGACGCACCGTGAGCACATCGGCCAGCACCTGGCAGGGATGCTGCAGGTCGGTGAGCCCGTTGATGACCGGGACCTGCGCGTGCTTCGCAAGATTCAGCACGTCGTCATGCGCGAAGGTGCGAATCATGATGCCGTCCACGTAGCGCGTGAGCACCTGCGCCGTGTCGGAGAGCGGCTCGCCACGCCCCAGCTGCACATCGCGATCGGAGAGGAACAGCGCATGGCCGCCAAGCTGGAACGTGCCCACCTCGAACGACACGCGTGTGCGGGTGGACGACTTCATGAACAGCATCGCGAGCGTCTTGCCGCGCAACGGGCGACGATCGTAGTCCCCGCGCCGCATCCGGTCCGCCAGACGCAGCAGCGCATCGAGCTCGTAGCGATCGAAGTCGGGAATCGCGAGGAAGTCGCGATGCGGGCGCTCGGCGGACATGGCAGCAGGAGCGGTGAGATGCGTCAGGTCCGGCGAACGACCGGAAAGCGAGTGAACCTAGCGTCCGCAGCCACTGCGTCAACACGGGCCATCGTGCCCGCCTGCGCATGCGCGTGACACCAGTGCCGACACGCGGACTCGCGCCGGCATGCGCACAGACCGGCGAACTACAGGATGTAGCGGCGCAGGTCCTCGTCCTGGCTCACATGCTCCAGGCGCAGGCGCACCATCGCGGCATCCACCACGATGCCCTCGCTGCCTGATTCCGGCAGGCCATACAGCAGCTCTTCCAGCAACGTCGTCATGACCGTGTGCAGCCGGCGCGCGCCGATGTTCTCCATGCGCGAGTTGCAGATCGTCGCGACACGCGCGAGTTCCGCGATGCCATCGGGCGCGAAAGTGAGCGACGAACCGTCGGAAGCGACGAGCGCGGCATACTGCTTCGTCAACGCATGATCAGGCTCCGTCATGATGCGCACGAAATCCGACTCGGTCAGTGGCAGCAGCTCGACGCGAATGGGGAAGCGGCCCTGCAACTCGGGAATGAGGTCGGTGGGCTTCGACACGTGAAAGGCTCCCGCCGCGATGAACAGCACATGATCGGTGCGCACCATGCCGTACTTTGTCTGCACGGTGGAGCCCTCGACGATGGGCAGCAGGTCACGCTGCACCCCCTCGCGCGACACGTCCGGACCGCCGGCGCCACCACGCTGCCCCGCGATCTTGTCGATCTCGTCGAGGAAGATGATCCCCGTCTCCTCGGTGCGCTCGATGGCCTCGGCAATCACCTCGTCGCGATCGAGCATGCGATCGAACTCCTGCTGCAGCAGCACGCGACGCGCCTCGGCGACCGTCATGGACCGTCGCTTCGTCTTGCGCGGCATGAGGTCCTGCATCATCTGCGTGAACTGCTCCATGCCTTCCTGTGCGCCGGGCTGGTTCACCATGCCGAACATCGGCGATGAGGAGGCCGGCACCTCGAGATCGATCGTGCGCAGCTCGAGCTGGCCCTCGCGCAGCAACGTGCGCAGTTTCTCGCGCGTCCGCATGTGCCGATCCTTCTCGCCATCGCTGACGGGCGCGGTCGTCGCCGACCCCGCAGAACCGACGAGGAAGATGCCCGGCGCCTCGTTCGCATCGCCGTGCGTCGGCGACGGTGACGCGGCGCCCGCCGGCGCGGCGATCGGCGCAGGCAGGAGCGCATCCAGCAGCCGCTCCTCCACGCGCTCGGATGCCTCGCTGGTGATCTCCACCTCGCGCTCGCCGCGCACCAGGTCCATCGCGTTCTCGATCAGGTCACGAACCATCGATTCCACGTCGCGGCCGACGTAGCCGACCTCGGTGAACTTCGACGCCTCGACCTTGATGAACGGTGCCGCTGCGAGGCGCGATACGCGTCGCGCGATCTCGGTCTTGCCGCAGCCCGTGGGGCCGATGAGGATGATGTTGTTCGGCGAGATCTCCTGGCGGATGCTGTCCGGCGTGTGCTGACGACGCCAGCGATTCCGCAGTGCGATCGCGACAGCCTTCTTTGCGCTGGCCTGTCCGATGATGTAGCGATCGAGATCCGCGACGATGCGCGTCGGCGTGAGGTCGGCGAGGCGCGCGAGCGCCCGTTCTGTGCGCGGGGACGGCATCGGTCAGGCGACGGGTTCGAGGACGGTGATGTTCGTGTTGGTATACACGCAGATCTCGCCGGCGATCTGCATCCCCTGCTCTACGATCTCGCGTGCGCTCATCTCCGTGTGTCGCGCGAGGGCTCGCGCGGCCGACATCGCGTAGATGCCACCGGACCCGATGGCCATGATGCCGTCGTCGGACTCGATCACGTCGCCGTTGCCGCTGATGGTGAACATCGTGGTGTTGTCACCCACGATCAGCAGTGCCTCGAGGCGCCGCAACACACGATCGGACCGCCAGTCCTTGGCCAGCTCGACGACCGCCTTCGGCAGGTTCTCGCCATACCGCTCGAGCTTTTCCTCGAACTTCTCGAACAGCGTGAACGCATCGGCGGCGGCACCCGCGAATCCGGCCACGAGCCGGCCGTTCCCCAGGCGGCGCACCTTCTTCGCGGTGGACTTGGCGATCGTCTGCCCCATGGACACCTGCCCATCGCCACCGATCGCAATCTTGCCATTGCGCAGCACTGCGAGAATGGTCGTGGCGTGAAACACCGCTGTGGATTCTGGCATGCCGCAATATCGCAATGCGCACGGTGAGTGACCAGCGGCACCGATCAGGCGCGCGGATGCGCCTTGGCGTATGCAGCTTTGAGCCGCTCGACGCTGGTGTGCGTGTAGATCTGCGTGGTGCTCACACTGGCATGACCGAGCAGCTCCTGCACGGCACGCAACTCGGCCCCTGCATCGAGGAGATGCGTGGCGAAGGTGTGCCGCAACGCGTGCACGCTGGCGCCTTCCGGCGCATCGACCAATGCAATGAGTCCCGTCATCGCGAGCTGGATTCCGCGCCGCGACAGGCGACGTGCACGCGGATTGAGGAACAAGGCCGCGCGATCGGACGTGGGGCCGATCAGCCGCACGAGTTCGTCGCGGCGCGACTCGTAATTGATCAGCGCGAGCCGCGCCGGCGCGCCGAACGGGATGATCCGCTCCTTGCGGCCCTTGCCGCGCACTTTCGCACGCAGCGAGACGAGGTCGACGTCGTCACGGTTCAGCCCGTGCAGCTCCGACAGTCGCATGCCGGTGGCGTAAAACAGCTCCAGCATCGCGAGGTTGCGCACGTCGTTGAACGCGCCACCCTGCGCCCGCGTCGACGCCACGTCCATCAGCACCTGCATGGTGCCCGTGTCGAGATGTGCGGGGAGGTGTCGCCCGATTTTCGGCGTGCGCACACTGCGCGCCGGATTCGCGGTGACATGCTCGTCGCGATGCAGGTAGCGATAGAACCCGCGCACGGCCGAGAGCGTGCGCGCAATGGACCGTCGCTCCAGGCCCAGCCGGCTGAGGTAGCCAAGAAATCCGCGAATCGCGTTGCGATCGACCGTGCCCCAGTCCCACGCGTCGCCCTGTGCGCGTGCACCGAGATACGTGGTGAAGCGCGCGAGGTCGCTGGTGTACGCCGTGACCGTGTGCGCCGACAGCTGACGCTCCTTGGCCAGGTATTGCAGCCACTCTGCCACGAGTGCAGGTGTGGCTTGCCCGGCGGTCGCGTCATTCGCGTCGTCAGTGACCACGTCGTCAGGGACCACGTCGTCAGGGTCCGCGCCGTCGGCGGCCGCGTGATGCGACGCACTCACCGCGGCCACCCGCCCCGACCCGCGCAGCGCAGTGCGCTGGTACGAGGCGACGCCATCAGAGCTGGATGCCCGTCAGTGCGAGCGACTCGATCCACGCCGCCTGCTCCACGAGCGCGCGATCCGCCATGGCCTGCTTGCGAGCCATTTTGTCGCGAGGCGCGTTCGGCAGCTCGTCCACCAGCCCGTAGTTCGCGTTCATCGGCTGGAAGTGCTTCGGGTCCGCCTCGCGCAGGTAGCGATACAATGCGCCAAGCATCGTCGTCGGCGGTGGAACCACGGGGTCGTCGCCATGCAGCATCCGCGACAGGTTGATGCCCGCGAGCAGGCCGGTCGCGCTGCTCTCGGTGTAGCCTTCGACTCCGGTGAGCTGCCCCGCAAACATCGTCATCGGCGCATCACGCAGCGAGAGATGCGGCGTGAGCGCGGCCGGCGCATTCAGGTACGTGTTGCGATGAATGCTGCCGTAGCGCAGGAACTCCGCCTCGGCGAGACCGGGAATCATGCGGAACACGCGCTGCTGCTCGCCGACGCGCAGGCGTGTCTGGAAGCCGACGAGATTCCACATGCGCCCTGCACGATCTTCCTGGCGCAGCTGCAGCACAGCCCACGGACGCCTGCCGGTACGCGGATCGCGCAGCCCGATCGGCTTCATGGGCCCGAAGCGCAATGTCTCGCGCCCGCGCTTCACCATCTCCTCAGCGGGCATGCAGCCCTCGAAATACGGGACCGCGTCGAACTCGTGCGCGGTGAACTGGTCACCCGCCGCGAGGGCGTCGATGAACGCCTCGTACTCCTCCTTGTCGAACGCCGCATTCAGGTACGCGCCACCTTCAGCCGCCGCACCATCCATCGTCTCCTTGTCCCAGCGACTGGCGCGAAAGAGGAGCGAATGATCCAGCGACTCGTAGCTCACCACCGGCGCAATGGAGTCGTAGAACGCGAGCGATGCGACGCCAAGCCGCGTGCGGATCGATTCCGCCAGCAGGTCGGACGTGAGTGGGCCGGTGGCGACGATGCCGACCTCCGGCAACTCGTGCACTTCCTCGCACACGACGGAGATGCCCGGATGCTCGCGGACACGCGCGTCGAGTGCGTTCGCGAACAGCTCGCGATCGACGGCCAGCGCCGAACCACCGGGCACGCGTGCCTGATCCGCGGCCCAGAGTACCACGCTGCCCAGTGCGCGCATCTCGGCCTTCAGCAGGCCATGCGCGTTTGCGGTCTCGGTGCTCTTGAACGTGTTGGAGCAGACCAGCTCACCGAGCCGGTCGGTCTTGTGCGCCGCCGTACCGCGCACCGGCCGCATCTCGTGCAGCACGACCATGTGCCCGCGCTCAGCGAGCTGGAATGCGGCTTCGCTGCCAGCCAGCCCGCCTCCCACGATGTGAATGTCCCGCATGCTCACGACCTCGCGCGTGCGGTTTTCTTGCGGGCGGGCTTCTTCTTCACGATCGGCTTGCCCGCCTTCGCTTCCAGAAGCTGCACCGCCTGCGCCATCGTCACCGAGTCAGGCTTCACGTCGTTCGGCAGCGTGGCCCGAATGGGCTTCGCCTTGCGATCACTGGTATTTGCGCCGAGCTGCACGTAGGGACCGTAGCGACCGTCGAACACCAGGACGGTGCGACCATCTTCCGGATGCGCACCCAGTTCGCGCAACGGCGTGACGACGCTGCTCGTGACCCCGCGCCGACCCTTCGGCTGGCTGAGCAGCTCGAGCGCGCGCGGCAGCGCGATGGTGAGCACGTCATCCGTCGCGGGAATGCTGCGGAAGTCATCCTTCCCTTCCGTGCCGCCCTTCACATGCACGATGAACGGACCGAACCGGCCCAGGCTCGCGCGAACTGGGCTGCCCGTCTCGGGGTGCGTGCCGAGTGCGCGTGGGAGCGATACCAGGCCAAGCGCGATGTCGAGCGTGATGTTTTCCGGCGTCACGCCCTTGGGCAGCGACGTGCGCTTCGGCTTCGTCTTCTCGCCCTCGATCACGTCACCGAGCTGCACGTACGGGCCGTACTCGCCGCGCATCATGTAAATGGGCAAGCCCGAGTCCGGGTCGATGCCGATGACCGGCGGCCCTTCCTGGCGCGTGCGCAGGAGTTCCTGCACGAGCGCATCGGTGAGGTCGCCCGGCGCCATGTCGCTCGGCAGTGATGCACGCAGCGGCGCGCCGTCCTCCATCACTTCCACATACGGGCCGTAGCGCCCGATGCGGATCTCGGCGTTCACACCTTCCAGCTGCACGCGGCGCGCGCCACCGGCTTCCTTCTTGAGATCGGCCGCACTCTGCTCCACCATCGGCTTGAGACCGGGGTGCGAGCTGTCGCCGAAGAAGAACTGCTTCAGGTACGAAAGCTGATCCTGCTCGCCGCGTGCGATCTCGTCGAGCTGGCTTTCCATCTTCGCGGTGAACTGCGTGTCGACGAGCGGCGAGATGCGTTCCTCGAGCAGCGCCGTGACGGCGAAAGCGGTGAACGTGGGCACGAGCGCCTTGCCGTCCTGCCGTACGTAGCCGCGCGCCTGGATGGTGTCCATGATGCTGGCGTACGTGCTGGGCCGACCGATGCCCTGCTCCTCGAGCGCCTTCACCAGCGACGCTTCGGTGTAGCGCGCGGGCGGCTGCGTCTCGTGCTTCACGGCATCGAGTGCGCGGCAATCCGGCGTGTCACCGACGACGAGCGCCGGCAGCACGACTTCCTTGTCGTCGAGTGCGGCCTCGGGATCGTCCGAGCCTTCCACATACGCGCGGATGAAGCCCGCGAAGTCGATCCGCTTGCCGCTGGCGCGGAACTCGGCGTCGTCGGCGGCGATCGTCACGACCATGCGCGTCTGGCGCGAGTCGGGCATCTGGCTGGCAACGGTGCGCTTCCAGATCAGGTCATAGAGGCGCAGTTCGCGACCGCTGAGGCCAGTCTCGTCGGGCAACTTGAAGCGCTCGCCCGATGGACGGATGGCTTCGTGCGCTTCCTGTGCGTTGGCCGACTTGTTGGCGTAAAAACGCGGCTTCTCCGGCACGTACTCGGGCCCGAACTCCGATGCGCAGGCCCGTGCGGCATCGATCGCCTGCGACGACAGCGACACGGAGTCGGTACGCATGTACGTGATGAAGCCGCGCTCGTACAGGTCCTGCGCGACGCGCATCGCCTCGCGTGCGCCGAGGCCCAGCTTGCGATTGGCCTCCTGCTGCAGCGTGGACGTGGTGAACGGCGGCGACGGGCGTGTGGTGAACGGCTCCTCGGTGCGATCGGTCACCTTCCACGTCACACCTTGCAGGCGCTGCACGAGGGCTGTGCCGGCGGCTTCGTCCAGCAGCACCAGATCACGTGCCGACACGCCATCAGTACCCGTCAGCCTGCCCGTGGTCTTGTCGGAGTCGCGGCCCGCCGCGGTGCGCTTGCCACCCGCCGCGGGGAGCTT
>JACMPK010000002.1 GCA_014377535.1 Gemmatimonadaceae bacterium | reverse complement strand
TGCCCTGGAACGCGAGTGCCTGCTGAAAGAGCTGCTCCACGCGCGCCCAGCGTTCGGCAGCGGGCGACGCGTTCACGTCGGGGAACATGGGTGCGCTCATCCGCTCAGCTCGCGGTTGAGCCACGCGCGCGCCGCCGTCCAGTCACGCTTCACGGTCGCCGGCGAGAGCTCCAGCGCCTCGGCCGTCTCCTCGACGCTCAAGCCCACGAAGAAGCGGCACTCCACCACCTGCGCCTGCCGGTGATTCAACGCGGCCAGTCGAAGCAGCGCCTCGTCCAGTGCCTGCAGCTCGTGCGCATGATCGTCGATTGCGGCAGCGACCGCATCGACCGGATCGAGCCCCACCGCCAACTCGCCACCGCCACGCTTCTTCGCCCGGCGCTGTTCGGCATAATCGATCAACACACGGCGCATGGTGCGCGCAGCGACGGCCAGGAGATGCTGCCGGTCGCGCCACTGCACGCGCTCCAGGCCCTCCAGCCGGAGCCATGCCTCGTGCACCAGGCCGTCGGTCTCGAGGGTGTGCCCCGCCCCCTCGCCAGCCAGCTGCCGACGAGCGATCCGGCGCATCGACTCGTTGAGCAGCGCCAGCACGTGGTGCAACGCACTGCGCTCACCATGCGCGGCCCGGTGCAGCATCCGTGTCAGGTCGCCCTGCTCGTGTGTCACGTCGTTGATCATGGCGGTGCGCTGATCCGTGGGGCGGGTGCCGACAGCCGATCCTCGAAGCTCGCGCGCCGAACACCGGCCGACCACCCCCGGCCTCTCCCACACGCTGCTCATCGGCACGCGACCCCTGGGGTCCGTGACAGCAAAGGCGGGAATCGGCCGTAGAACGGCTCACGCGAGCGCGCCGCGGTGCCGACGGTGGGTGACGAACGCGGTCAGCGACATGAAAACGGGTCCTGCCCGAATTCCGGCAGGACCCGTCACACGAGCGAACAGCGGCGTCCTGCGCTAGCGTTTGGCCTCGACGCCCATCTCGGCTACCTCACGATACGCTCCGATGGCGACCGGTGCCGCGGTCACGAACAACGTCGTCGTGTTGCGCAGCAGGTCCACCATTTCATCGATCGCGCCCTCGCGGCAGTAGACCTCGACCACCATGTCGAAACGATCCGTGCGCGCATCGCCATCCTTGAGGAAAATCGCCGTGCCGGCCACACCCGGATGCTGCAGCGCGGTGCGGATCGCCACGCGCGCATTCTCGCGCTGCCCATTCCGGGCCATCAGGAAGCAGAGCACCTTCGACTCCGTGCGCGGTCCGCCGGCGAGGTCCACATTCACCGCGTCGGCCAACCGGAATCCACCGGCCTGCAGCACGCCGATTGGTCCCAGCCCACCGCTGCCACGCACGCCGTGGGGAAAAGCGCGCTCGAATCGGCTCTCGTCCCACAGGTTGCGCGAGACGTAGTCGAATGCCGACTCGGAAGACCGCTCCGCATTCTCCGACAAGATGATCCGCTCGATGCCGCGCGACAGAAAGCCGGACGCGAACGGCTCCCACGCATGCAGGAATTCGTCCTGCGGCAGCACCGTGGTGAAACAGACGAATTGCACGAGCGAACCCATCTCAAACTCCTGAGGAACGACGAAGAGCGGGGACGAAAACGGAGCGTCGCTGAGCCAGCGACGCTCCGGTGAAGCACGACCCGCACGATGACGACAGCATGCTCGTGCAGGCACTGTGCCGGAATCTACATCAATGCGCGCCTGGCATGCCGAAGACTCCGTGCAGATGAGTCCGCCAAGGAGTCGATGAGCATCACCGCCATCACTTGAAGGCCTGCAGACCCGTGATCGCGCTGCCGATAATCAGCGAATGCACGTCGTGCGTGCCCTCGTACGTATACACGCTCTCGAGATTGGCCATGTGCCGCATGCTGTGATACTCGGCCAATATGCCGTTGCCACCCAGCAGGCGACGAGCCTCGCGTGCGATGTCCGTGGCCACGTTCACATTGTTGCGCTTCGCCACCGAGACCTGGTTCGAGTTGAAGGTGCCGAGGTCTTTCATGCGGCCCAGGTGCAGTGAGAGCAGCTGCCCCTTGATGATCTCGGTGATCATGTCGGCCAGGCGCACCTGCTGGATCTGGAAAGCACCAATCGGCTTGTCGAACATCATGCGTGTCTTGGAATACGAGAGCGCCTCCTCGTAACAGGCCATCGCTGCACCCATCGCGCCCCACGAGATGCCGTAGCGCGCCTGCGTCAGGCAGCTCAACGGGCCGCGCAGGCCCTGCACTTCGGGCAGCATCGCATCGGCCGGCACATGCACGTCCACCAGCACCAGCTCACTCGTGTCGCTCGCCCGGAGCGACAGCTTGCCCTTCTGGTCCTTGGCCGTGAAACCCGGCGTGTTCGTCGGCACGATGAAACCGCGCACCGACTTGCCCGACTCGTCGCCGTCGACCGTCTTGGCCCAGATGATCGACACATGCGCCTGCGAGCCGTTCGTGATCCACATCTTGGCGCCATTGATGATCCATGACCCGTCGACCTGCTGCCGCGCGCGCGTGGTCATGGCCCCGGGATTCGAGCCGGCATCCGGTTCGGTCAGTCCGAAGCAGCCGATCACTTCACCCTTGGCCATCTTCGGCAGGTACTCGCGCTTCTGTGCCTCGCTGCCGAAGGCGAAGATGGGATACATGACCAGCGCGCCCTGCACGCTGGCGAAGCTGCGGATGCCGCTGTCGCCGCGCTCCAGCTCCTGCATGATCAGGCCGTACGCCACGCTGCTCAGGCCCGCGCAGCCATACTCCTCGGGCAGGTTCGCGCCGAACATCCCCAGCTCGGCCATCTCCGGGATCAATTCCTTCGGGAAGCGGCCCTGCACATAGCAATCGCCGATGATCGGCAGGATGCGCTCGTCCACGAATCGGCGGACGGAGTCGCGAATCGCGCGCTCTTCTTCCGTGAGGGCGGCGTCGATGTTGAACAGATCGCCCTCGCGCGGGGACAGGTGTCCCGATGGCAGCAGCGAGATTTCGGTGTCGATATGGAGGGCCATGAGAACGATCTCCCGCACGGAGGGTCTGCTGACGGCGTCCGAAACGGCGCGGCCAGAATCTGTAACGATAGCAGGCGCGGCCCGGGCGTCGAAACGCGCTGACCACCGCTTTGACGAAGAGTAACGGCCGTCAGCGTCCTGCTGTGCCAGCCGCCGGCGCGTTCCGCCCACCAGCAGCGAGAAAATCAGCGGCCAGCGCCACCATCACCCTCACCCCATTCGGCAGCGCGGCCTCATCGGCGAAGAAGTACGGGGAGTGGTTGGCGGCAACCGTGGCCGGATTCTGACCGGTCGGTGTCACGCCCAGCATCACGAATACCCCCGGCACCTTTTCCTGGAAATACGAGAAATCCTCCGCGCCGGTCACCAGCGGCCGGACCACCGCTCCAGCATTCCCCGCCGCCCAGCGAATGGTGGGGAGCATCTGAGTGGTGAGTGCCGTGTCGTTCACCGTCACTGGGTAGCCACTGTCGACCACGAACGCCGCCGTGGCGCCGCTGGCGAAGGCGATCTGTTCCGCCGTACGCTTCATGTTGGCGAAGATCTGCTGTCGCTGCGTCGCGTCGAAGGTGCGGATGGTGCCGATCATCACCACGCTGTCGGAAATGATGTTGCTGCGGATACCGCCGTTGATGGCCCCGACCGTCACGATCGCCGGCACCGACGTGATGTCCACCTGCCGGCTGATGATCGTCTGCAGGCCCATCACGATCTGCGAGCCCACGACGATCGGATCGACGCCCGCCCAAGGCGCGGCACCGTGCGTCTGCCGGCCGCGCACCGTCAGCGTGAATGAGTTGGACGCCGCCATCAGCGGGCCGACGCGATAGCCGACCGAGCCGAGCGCGCCGGGAAAGACATGCAGCCCGAATACCGCGTCCACCTTCGGCGATTCAAGCACGCCCGCGCGAATCATCGGCGCTGCACCGCCCTCTCCGTTCGGCGCGCCCTCTTCCGCTGGCTGGAAGATGAACTTCACCGTCCCTGGCAGCGTGGCCTTCATCCCCGCGAGCACCTCCGCCGCGCCCATCAGCATCGCAACGTGGTTGTCATGCCCGCAGGCGTGCATCACGCCCACCTGCTGCCCGTTGTAGGTCGCGCGCACCTTCGACTTGAACGGCAGATCGACGAGTTCCTCCACCGGCAGCGCATCCATGTCGGCGCGCAACGCTACGACCGGCCCCGGCCTGCCGCCGCGCAGCAACCCCACCACACCGTGCCCGCCGACGCCCGTCGTCACCTCCATGCCGAGCGTCCGCAGATGGGCCGCGACCAGCGCCGACGTGCGCACCTCGTCACCCGAGAGTTCGGGATGCTCATGAATGTCGCGCCGCCAGGCCACGACCTTCGGCATCACAACCGCGGTGCGCCGCGCGATCTCGTCGTGCATGAGGGCCAGGTTCGAACCTCGCTGCGCACCCGCCGCAGTCACCAGCGCGCCGGCCATCAGTAGGCCCGTCAGGAAAGTCCGAATCGAGGGCTGCATGCGTGCTCCGATCAATCGTTCGCGGTGGATGTAGGACCCTGCCGAATCATGCACGCTGCACCCGGTCGGGCAACCGCAGTCAGCGCACGAGCATCCGCGTGGCCGCAGGTTCGATGCCCACAGCCCGGCACTTGGCGCGGAAGTGGCGGCCATGATCCACTGGCAGCCCCGCTTCATCCTGCCACTGATGCACCATCTCGTGCAGCAGCGTGTGGATCGCCTCGGGCCATCCATCACGGCGCACATGACGTCGGGAGATCACGATTTCGCCCACGCCGCCGTTGTGCGCACGCGGCGCGTAGTGGCCGAGCCGGCGCGCGAGCCGGCGCGAGACCTGAATCTCCAGCGACGCGAGCGTACCGCCGAAGTGCTCGAGATTGAGCTGCGCATGCAACGTGCTGAGTCGCGCGGCCATTGGAGCATCATCGGGGTGCTGCGACGCAGGCCGACGCGTGACCGCGCGAATCGGCACGGGGAATTCCACGATCACGGCGCGTGCCGCCGACCGCCTGGCGCGATTGCGTGACGTGGCGAACGTCGCGATGGCCGCGTGCACATGCGGTGGCGCATTGACGAACCCCTCGTGCACACGGAGCACACCGCGCCCAAGGCTCACCATCGTGCGACGATTGGTCGTGAGCACGACGCGCTCCACACCGCGCAATCCCGTGGCGCGCAGCTGCGCGAGGAAACACGCTGCATCCGGCGGCGCCGCACCGGGTGCAGGGATCGTGAAAATGCAACCGTCGTCGGGGCGCCGTGACGGTGCGGTGTGCGCAGGCGTTTGTGCCGGCACAGGCGCAGCCACGGCCACGGCGGCGGCTGGCGCGAGCGTCGGGCGCACCGGGACATCACGCTGCGGTGCGGCAACCTCAAAAAGACCCAGCTGCCCAGGATCAGGCGACAACCGGCGCGTCAGCCACGAGATCACCGCGCGAACACCTTCACCGGCCCGGGGCCGAACCGACGTGCCTGCGGCTCCCATATCCACGTCACGATGTGAATCTCGTCAGCGGTGATGTCGATGCAGTTCACGCTCGATGGCCGGCCGCCGCGTGACCTGCTGCTCACCGTGCCGGCCGTCGAGATCACCGTGCCCTTCTTCGTGTGCTCCACAAAGTGAATGGCCTCCTGATGATCGTGGCCGCACAGCACCACGTCCACACCCATCTCGGCGAATGCACCAAGCACCTTCGTCGTGTGCTTCAGACCATGACGCTGGCTCAACTCACCACGGACGGGATTGTGGTGCATCACCACGATCTTCGCCGCGCCAGCCGGTGCCGCATCAAGGCGTGCGCGCAGTGCCAGCAGCTGCGACCGGCGCACGTCGCCGATCACGCTCAGGTCGCGCATGTTCCACGTCAGCGTGCGATGCGTGATGCCATGACTGGTGTTCACGCCCACCAGTCGCGCACCCGCCACATCCAGCACCGGCTCGATGTCCGGGTTGATGAACTCGCGATAGTTGGCATACAGCGCATCGCTGTCGCCGATGCCCATCGGGGCATTCCACCACGCAACGTCGTGGTTGCCGGGCACCACGATCGTCTCGCTCACGCGTCCTGCATCACGCAGGAAAACGGCGGCGCGCTGGAACTCGCCCGCCCGCGCCCGCTGGCTCACGTCGCCGCTGACCGCGACCACGTCGAACTGCTCCTGCTGGATCAGCACCTCGATGGCATCGATCTGCAGCGGCACCATGGGCCGACCGAAGTGCAAGTCGGAGACATGCAGGATACGCGTCACGCGGACCGACCTCTCACAGCCTGGCGATGATCGCGTCGGCGAACTGTGACGTGCTCGCCGTGCCGCCAAGATCGCGCGTCAGGACCTGCTTCTCGTCGATCACGCTGTGCAGCGCGGCACGGATGCGTTCCGCGCGTGTGGTGTCGCCGAGGTGATCGAGCATGAGGCAGGCCGCGAGGATCAGCGCTCCCGGATTGGCGATGCCCTTGCCCGCGATGTCCGGTGCCGTGCCATGCACCGCCTCGAAGATCGCGGCCGTGGGGCCGATGTTCGCACCCGGCGCGAGTCCGAGCCCGCCCACCAGGCCGGAGACGAGGTCGGAGAGGATGTCGCCGAAGAGGTTCGTCGTCACGATGACGTCGAAGTTTTCCGGCTTGAGCACCAGCTGCATCGCCATCGCGTCGATGATGCGATCCTCGAACTGCACACGACCCGCGTACTCCTTGGCAATCTCGCGACCGACGTCGAGGAACAGGCCCTGCGTGTACTTCAGGATGTTCGCCTTGTGCACCAGTGTGACCTTCTTGCGTCCATGCTTCACGGCGTACTCGAACGCATAGCGGATGGCCCGCTCCGAGCCGTAGCGCGTGATCAGCGCAATGCTTTCCGCGGCCGCCTTCGGGTCGTCGCCGATGCGGATGTAATGCTCCGCGCCGTAATACAGCCCCTCGAGATTTTCGCGGATGATCACGATGTCCACCTTCTCGAATCGCCCACCGTGCAGGATCACATGCGCCGGGCGCACGTTCGCGTACAGATCGAACGTCTTGCGCAGCGCCACGTTCACCGAGCGGTAGCCTTCACCGACTGGCGTCTCCAGCGGGCCTTTCAGCGCGATGCGATGCTTCTTGATCGAGTCGAGCGTTGCCTCGGGAATCGGGTCGTTGTAGCGCGCCGCCGCCGAGGCGCCGGCCATCTGCCGATCCCACACGAGATCCGCACCGACGGCGTCGAGCACGCGGATCGTGGCCTCGGTGATGTCGGGTCCGATACCGTCGCCGGGAATGAGCGTGACTGTCGTGGACATGTAAGAAAGAATCAGGAAGAGATGATGCGCGAAATACGGGAAAAGTCGGACGAGAAGACTGCAGGTTTTACGGCACGATCACGAGGTCGGCAAACTTCGCGGCGACACCCTTGAGCGCCGCGCGTTCATCAGCAGCGGGCGGTCCGGTGACGTCGGGAAACGAGAGGACTGTGGCCATCCGGCCGTCGAGGAACGCGATGCGCAGCGTGGCCTGACGCTGGCCGGTGGCGGTGATGCTCACCCGCGTCTCCAGCGGCAGCAGCACCAGGCGCGAGTCAGGCACCAGGGCGATGATCGCACGGAGCTGCGACGATAACGGTTCGCGGAGATCCAGGTCGTTGCGGCGGCGGCTCGGCACCAACCCGGCGGTCGAGAGGCCGCGCGGGTCGGTGCGGTGCATCACCTCACGCTGCGCCACGCGCGAGGTGTTGGGCGGCAGCGACCAGGTGCCGTCGAGTCCGCGATCTCGGAACGCCTGCGTCAGCGCGGAATCGAGTTGCGCGGCGCGAGGGCGACCGGCCGTACCGGCGGCCGGCATCCATCCTGAGTCCGCCGAGGCGTAACGCTGCAGCGGGAAGACCACGACCATGCGCGAGGCGTACTCGCCAAAGACCGGTGGTCCGTCGCGCACGATCGCGGATGTTGCGACGGGCAATGGCACGGATGCCGCAACTGCTGGTGCGGCGACCACCGTTGGCGACGGCTCCGGTGCGGGGGTCGGCGCCGAACGGCCACCGCAGGCCGCGAGCAGCAGGGCGACGGCTGACGGAACGGCGAGCGACGGCATGCGGGTCGTGAATCGCGAAAGCATCGCCGGAAGATAGTCAGCTCGCGCGTACCGTTCAGCAGGTCGCCAGGCGCGGTGCTCGACCGCCATGTCCGGCGTGCGGTCCCGGCGTGCGGTCGGGCGCGACGACGGGCACGGTCGGCCCACGCCGCCGCGCGCCGCGATGACGCCGGTGCCTTGCCGCGGACCGTGACCGGCGGGTACCGTCACGGCGCGTCGCACCAACTTCCCGATTCCCGTCCCATGCGTTCTGCTCGTACCGTCATCCTCTGGGGCCTGATCGCCGCGATCGGCGCCGGCGCCCTGGGCCGCGTGGCCCTGTCTCGCGGCGAGAGCATCAGCGCCGCCTGGTTGCTCACTGCCGCCATCTGCACCTACCTCGTCGGTTACCGCTTCTACGCACGGTTCATCGCAACCAAGATCTTCGTGCTGGACGACGATCGGGCCACGCCGGCGGTGCGGAAGTCGGACGGACACGACTTCGTGCCGACCAACCGGTGGGTCGTGTTCGGGCATCACTTCGCGGCGATTGCCGGACCAGGTCCACTGGTGGGGCCCACACTGGCGGCGCAGTTCGGGTACCTGCCCGGCGCACTCTGGATCATCATCGGGGTGGTGCTGGGCGGCGCGGTGCAGGACTTCGTGATCCTGTGCGCCTCGGTCCGGCGCGACGGTCGATCGCTGGGACAGATGGCGAAAGACGAAATTGGTCCCGTGGCCGGCATCACCGCACTGGTGGCGGTGCTGGGCATCATGATCGTGCTGATCTCGGTGCTGGCGCTGGTGGTGGTGAACGCACTCAAGGCCAGTCCGTGGGGCACCGTCACGATCAGCCTCACCGTGCCGATCGCGATGTTCATGGGCGTGTACCTGCGCTATGTGCGGCCCGACAAGGTCCTCGAGGCCAGCGCGATGGGCATCCTGATGCTTGCCGGGGCGTTGTGGGCCGGTCAGTGGGTGGCCGCGAATCCGGCGCTCGCGCCGATGTTCACGCTCACCGGTCCCACACTGGCGCTGCTGATCATGGCCTATGGCTTCGCAGCCAGCGTGTTGCCCGTATGGCTGCTGCTCGCGCCGCGCGATTACCTCAGCGCCTTCGTCAAGATCGGCGTCGTGGTGGCGCTCGCTGTCGGCATTCTGGTGGTGCTGCCGCCCCTGTCGATGCCCGCCGTGACGCAGTTCGTGGACGGCACCGGGCCGGTGTTCAGCGGCAAGGTCTTCCCGTTCGTGTTCATCACCATCGCCTGCGGTGCGATCAGCGGATTCCACTCGCTCATTGCCAGCGGCACCACGCCCAAGCTCCTGGCGCGCGAGACGGACGCGAAGCTGATCGGGTATGGCGCCATGCTGACGGAGTCGCTGGTGGCGATCATGGCGCTGATTGCGGCCTGCGTGCTCACGCCGGGCGTCTACTTCGCCATCAACGCCCCGGTCGCCGTCCTTGGTACGACGGCAGAATCCGCGGCGCTCGCCGTGCAGCACTGGGGGTTCGTGCTGCAGCCCGGCGAGATGGATGCGCTGGCGCGGAGCGTGGGCGAGAGCTCGCTGCTCAGTCGCACCGGTGGTGCGCCGTCACTGGCGGTGGGCATGGCGCACCTGTTCGATCGGGCGTTGGGCGGTGGCGGCATGGCGCTCTGGTATCATTTTGCGATCATGTTCGAGGCGCTGTTCATCCTCACCACGCTCGACGCGGGCACGCGGGTGGGCCGCTTCATGCTGCAGGATCTCGGCGGGCAGGTCTGGCCGCGCTTCCGCGACGTCACATGGCAGCCGGCCGTCTGGATGGCGAGCGCAATATTCGTCGCGTTGTGGGGCTATTTCCTGTACCAGGGCGTGACCGATCCGCTGGGCGGCATCAACTCGCTCTGGCCGTTGTTCGGCATGGCGAACCAGCTGCTGGCCGCGGTGGCGCTGTGTGTCGGCACGACGGTGATCATCCGCATGGGCAAGGCACGCCATGCGTGGGCCACGCTGGTGCCACTCTGCTGGCTGCTGGTCGTGGTGCTGACGGCCGGCTGGCAGAAGCTCTTCAGCGCCGATCCGCGCATCGGCTTCCTGGCGCATGCCGACCGGTTCAGCGCCCTGCATGCCGCGGGCACGCTGCCGCCGGGCGTGCCATCGCTCGACGCGCTGCCGCGCATGGTGTTCAACGACCGCCTCGATGCCGCAGTCGCCGCCTTCTTCCTGGTCTCGGTGCTCGTGATCGTGTTCGAGTCAGTTCGCGTCTGGATCGGCGTGCTCACCGGCCGACGCCCACTGGCCAGCACCGAGGTGCCCGCGGCGTCTGTCACCCTGTTCGCGGCCGACTGATGGACGCCGTGCGGCAATGGATCACGGTGCTCCGCACCGTGATCGGAGTTCCGGATTACGACCGGTACGTTCGGCACATGCAGGCGCACCATCCGGGCGCACCGGTGAAATCGAGCGACGAGTTCGCGCGCGAGCGACTCGAGGCCCGGTACAGCCGCCCCGGGTCACGCTGCTGCTGAGTGGCTCGATTGTAACGGTCGGGCGCGCTTGTCGACCATTAAATTTTCAACATCCGGCACCCGCTTGCCGAGTGCTGCGCACACGGTTTCCCTAGGGAAAATGCGCCCGGCTGGAGCGGCGGGGCCCTAGTTGGCCTCCAGATCCCGATGTTGCGCGCCGCGTTCTTGCGAAAAAGTTCCCCCCGGCGTAAACACCGTACCAGAACCACAGGTTCGGTGTCAGCCCGATGGCGGTCTGGCACAGGTTTGCCCACCCAGAGCAGGCAAGACGGAGATCAAGGATGCAACGTGTCGCGTGGGTTGGTCGTGTGCTGTCGGCAGCAGGGTTGGCGGTGGGTATGTCCCTCGGGGCGACCTCCCTCCAGGCCCAGGCCACAGCGATTATTGAAGGGAAGGTCACGGACGGTACGTCGAGCAGGGCGTTGGAAGCGGTGACGGTCTTCATCGATCAGCAGACACGCTTTGGTGGACTGACGAACAATCAGGGTACGTACCGCATCATCGGTGTCCCGGTGACGGGCACCAAGACGGTGCTGGTGCGTGTGCGTGCGCTCGGCTACACGCCGGCATCCAAGTCCGTCGTGCTGACGGCAGGCCAGACGGCCCGTATCGACTTTGCGCTCAACACCTCGGCCATTCAGCTGAATCAGGTCGTCGTGACCGGGTCTGGCCAGGCCACAGAAACCAAGCGCCTTGGCAACACGGTGGCAGTCATCAAGCCGCCGGCCAACGCACCGATCAACGACATCTCCAACCTGCTCACCGCACGTGAGCCGGGCCTCGTCGGCGTCATCGGCGGCGGCATGACCGGACAGGGCGCACAGATCCGCATCCGCGGCAACTCGTCGCTTTCACAGTCCAACGAGCCGATCATCTTCATTGACGGCGTCCGCATGAACAACGGCGCCGGCTCACAGGGTGCCGGTGGTGGTGGTGGTGCCCCGACGCGCCTCGATGACATCGATCCGAACACCATCGAGCGCGTGGAAGTGCTGAAGGGTGCCGCCGCCGCAACGCTGTACGGCACGGAAGCCTCCAACGGCGTGATCCAGATCTTCACGAAGGTCGGGTCCCAGGGTGCACCGCGCTGGACGTTCACCGCGCAGCAGGATGCCATCCAGTTCCCGGATCGCATCGCCCCGAACACCGGCTTCGCCAAGGATACCGCGCAGGCACGCCGTGCGTCGGAGTTCTACGGCCGCACCTACGCGCCATACGAGATCATCCAGACGGAAGTCTTCAAGAACAACCTGACGGAAACCGGCCTCGCCACGGCCCTTGGCGGTACGGTCACCGGTGGTGGCAACGCCGTGACGTACTTCGCCAGCGGGCGCCTGTACAGCGAGGACGGTCCGTTCGGTGGCAAGCAGTTCGGGCCGGCCACGGATGCCGTCCGCCGCATCCAGACCACGGCCAACCTGACGCTGACGCCGTTCAAGAACTTCCGGATGCGCTTCAACAACAATTACTACAACATCCTGAACAAGTCGCCCGAGACGAACAACAACATCTACGGCGTGAATTCGCTGGCGTTCATGGCACGTCCCGAGCTGGCGAACTGCAACCTGTCGACGATCAAGAGCCCGGGCGTCTGCAGCGGTCGCGGCAACCTGTTCGGCAACCAGGCCTTCATGACGGTCCGTGAAGCCATGGGCCAGATCAACGAAGCCGCCGCGTCGCGCTACCTCGGCTCGCTGGACATGTCGTACAACCAGACGACGAACCTGACGTACAGCGCGACCTTCGGCTACGACTACACGGCCGGCCGCGACATCGGCTTCTCGCGCTTCGGCTACAACATCGACGGCTTCACCTCGCAGGCGGTGAACGGCGATCGCACGGTGTTCAACGACAACACCCGCGTGCAGACGCTGGATGCCAAGGTGGCCTATAACCGCAACATCGGCTCGAGCTGGTCGACGGCCACCGTCGCCGGCCTGCAGGTGTTCAACACCAACCGCAAGACCACGTCGGCGGCAGCCCAGTCGTTCCCGGGCCCGGGCATCGAGATCGTGGGTGCCGGTGGTTCCGCCATCACGAACAACGAGTCGCTGCTCACCACGATCAACGGCGGCTACTTCGGACAGACCCAGATCGGCTGGCATGACTGGGTGTTCAGCACCGTCGGCGGTCGCTACGACTTCGCCAGCGCCTTCGGCGAAAATGCGCCGGGCGTGTTCTACCCGAAGGCCTCGCTCTCCGTCGTGCCGTCCGATCGCAAGTCGTGGAACTCGAGCACGCTGTCCACGCTGCGCTTCCGCGCCGCCATCGGTCAGTCCGGTCGCCAGCCTGGCGCCTTCGACAAGTTCACCACGTTCCAGCCGCTGACGTCGGAAGCTGGTGCCGGCCTGGCACCGCAGAACCTCGGCAGCCAGGACCTGAAGCCGGAAATCTCGACGGAAATCGAGGGTGGTTTCGAGGCCGGCCTGTTCGACAACAAGCTCGCACTCGAGTTCACATACTGGGATCGCAAGGTGCGTGATGCACTCATCGCGCGTCAGTATCCGACGTCGGGCGGTTTCCGAAATACGCAGCTGACGAACATCGGCGCGATCGCGGCGAACGGCATGGAAATCAACGTCCGCTTCTTCCCGATCCGTAACGCGACCAGCAGTCTCGAAGTGTTCGCCAACGCCGCGTACCTGAAGCAGACGCTGACCAGCCTGGGCGGCGCACCGCCGATCAAGGTGGGTTACTTCCGCTATCGCGGCTTCCTGAAGGAAGGCGCCCCGCTCGGTTCCCTGTACGAGCCGCTGCTGGCAACCGCCTGCCCGTCGGGTGGCCCGGCCACGAACAAGCTCGGCAAGCCGATCGCCTGCTTCGACGCAGCGACGCAGGCACCGGTGAACTTCAACGGCCGTGGCTCGCCAGCGACGCAGGCTGAACTGCTGGCCTACTTCCAGCAGCCGCGTGACCTGCTGAACTCCGGCGTGCAGAGCACGCTGCAGCCGCTGCTGGCCGACTATCAGGGTACGGGCATCCTGTTCGAGCAGCGCAAGGGTGACGTCTTCCCTGACTGGACGGGCGCACTGGGTGGCACCTACCGCTTCAAGAAGAACTGGCGCGTCCAGTCGCTGTTCGAGTACCGCACCGGCTTCCAGGTGCAGAACCTGACCGACGGTTTCCGCCTGTCGCAGCACCCGTCGATCGGCTCGAACCGTCTGGAATTCTCGCAGATTCATTCCACGCTGCTGAACCCGGCCTCCACACCGGAACAGCGCGTTGCCGCAGCCAACCTGTACGTGACGAAGTACCGTCGCCTGCTGGAGCCGGGCCTGAATCAGAGCCAGGATGGCACGTTCATGCGCTTGCGTGAGCTGGCCGTGACGTACGACTTCAGCCCGACGCTCGCCAGCAAGCTTGGCGCGCGCACCCTGAGCATCACGGGTTCCGGCCGTAACCTGCTGCTCTGGACCAAGTACCCCGGCGTGGACCCCGAGGTGAACGCCATCGACCGGTCCGCCTCAACGCTCGACCAGAACTTCCTGACCAGCACGGAAGCCTTCGGCCTGCCGATTCCGCGCCGCTATTCCTTCTCAGTCAACTTCGGCTTCTAACAGGGGGCGGACAGAAATCATGACGATTCGACTCATGCAGCACCTGAAATACCGCACCCTCCAGCTTCGTGCCGGCGCCCTGCTCGTGGGCGCCAGCACGCTGCTGGCCGGCTGCGGTCTGTTCGACACCGACGTCAAGAACGTCAACGCGGTCACCGAAGACGCGCTCAACGTCACGGCGGCGACACCGCTGGTCAACGGCCTTGGTGGCACGCTGCACCTGGCCGTCAACGGCCTGATCGGTGTGTCCGGCGCCGCATCCGACGAGCTTCAGTGGGCTGGCTCGCGCGAGTACTGGAACCTGCTCGACGGTGGCGACATCGGCGATCCGGTGAACGAGTACAGCAACGGCACCTACCCGTACATCAGTCAGGCGCGCTGGCAGGGCGACTACACCGTCACGAAGCTCGAGGAGTTCGGTGCAAACCTGACGACGCGGGCCGACCTCGCCCGCGCGTACATCTTCGCCGGCACGGCGTACCTGTTCATCGGCGAGAACTACGAGGATTTCATCATCGCCTCGAGTCGCGTTGAATCGGCAGTATCGATCGGTCCGGCCAACATGCGAATCACATTCGACTCTGCGATCGCATACTTCGGCAAGGCGAACGCATTGGCCACCACGCTCGCGAATGCCGAACTGCAGCGGCAGGCACTCGGTCTTCGCGCGCGTGCACGGTTCAGCCGCGCCGTGTGGGGTACGCTGCGCGCACCGCGCGGCTTCCCGGCGAACCCGCTGATCAACGACGCCGGCGCGAATGCCGACGCCGCAGCAGCACTGGCCGTGATGTCGCCGTCGTACCGGTTCCGCTCCACGTCCACGGCGCAGAACAACAGCGGCTACTTCAACACCGGCTTCGAGATGAACCAGCGTCTCGAGCTCCGTGCCGGAACCCCGTATGTGAACGGAACATTCACGCGCGTGGCTGACGGCATTGCCGGCATCAAGCTGGCCGATCCCGTCAGTGGCCAGCCGGATGCAACGCTGGCCGTCGCGATCAACGAGTGCTGCCGTCAGTCGTCAACCCAGTTCATCGGGTACACCCTGACGTCGGCACGCGAGATGTACCTGATTCAGGCGGAGGCGGCGCTGGCAACGGCCAACACCGCCGGCTTCACGACCGCAATCAATGCGGCCCGTGCAATCGACGGCAAGCCGGTGTGGGCCGGTACCCCGACGGCGCAGGCGATTCTGATCCACGAGCGTCGCGTGGGCCTGTTCATGCAGGGACGTCGCCTGCACGATCACTACCGTTTCAACCAGCCGGCCGACAAGTGGTTGTCGCAGAACGCCGCCACGCGTCGTCCATGCTTCCTGCCGATCAGTTTCGATGAACGGACGCAGAACAAGGTGCTCCGCGATGCGCAGCCCACGATCGCAGCGCAGGACCGTCCAGAAGCCTGCAAGCCGTGATCACACCGGAGCGTTCATGCTCCATCAACGCCGAGCCGCGGAACATCGCGGCTCGGCGTTCGATCGCGGGCACATCTATTCTCGCGTGCATGCTGACCCTCAGCAGCTGTTACGCATTCATTCCCACGACGAATACCGCGCTGCCGGCCGTCACGCCGGTCACCGTACGTCTCACCGACGCGGGCTCGCTCGCGCTCGTGCAGGTGCTGGGCAATGCCGTGAATGAAGTCGAGGGCACCGTGCTGCGATCCAGCACCGACTCACTCGTGGTCGCGGTGGAAAACATGTACACATCCACTCGACAGAAATTCTCGTCGAGCGGCACCACGGCGGCCATTCCGCGACCGTACATCAGCGAGGTGGCAGTCCGCACCTTCTCCCGCAAGCGCACGACCCTGATGGTGCTGGGCGGCATTGCCGCGGCGGCAGCGGCCGGCGCGACGGTCACTCAGGGTGGTGGCAATGCACCCCCGGGCACCGGTGGCACCATCGTCACCACCATCAGGCGTCCATAGCGCAGTCGCGGTGGGCATCCTCCCCGGTGCCCGTCACGCACGCTGCCTCGGAAACACCACGAGGCCACACACCAGCGCCGCTGCCGCGATCATGGCCCCGACACTGAACGCCGCCGTCGGGCCTCGCAACGTCCACACGGTGCCGAGCAGCAACGAGGCCGGCAGCGCCGCCACTCCCATCGCCGCGTTGTACCAGCCAAATGCCGTGCCGCGACGATCCGGCGGCGCCAGGTCCGCGATGAGCGCCTTCTCCGCCCCCTCGACGAGCCCGAAGTACAGCCCGTACACCAGGAACAGCAGCCAGGCGTGCGTGGCACTGCTCGCGTAGGCGAAGCCGAGGTAGACCAGCGCATACAGCGTCCAGCCCAGCAGCATCACGCGACGCCTGCCTACACGATCACTCAGCGCGCCACCGGGCACGCTCGACGCGGATTTCACGACATGGTGTGCAGCCCAGAGCAGCGGCAGCATGGCTACCGGCACACCGAGCTGCTGTGCGCGCAGCAGCAGGAACGCATCGGTGGAGTTGCCAAGCGTGAACAGCAGCAGCACGCCGAGCACCGCCCAGAAGCGACGAGGCATGGCCACGACATCGCGCGGTGATGGCAGCGCCGGTGCGGCCGGTACAGGTACCGACGTCGATGCCGGATCCCGCACCGCGATCACGATCGTGAGCACCGCCAGCAGTCCCGGGATCACGCTCAGCACGAACACCGTGCGCAACGTGAAGTGCAGCTGCTGCAGCAGCAGCCACGCCACCACCGGCCCGATCACGGCGCCCAGATGATCGGCGGCGCGATGGAATCCGAACGCGCGTCCACGCACCGCCGGCTCCACGCTGGCCGCCAGCAGGGCGTCACGCGGTGCACCCCGGATGCCCTTGCCCACGCGATCGATCAGGCGTAACCCGATGACCTGATGCACCGATTGTGCGACGCCCATGAATGGTCGCGTGACGCTCGCAATGGCATAGCCGAGCAGCACGATCGGCGTGAAGCGGCCGATGCGATCGCTGAGCGCGCCGCTGCCCAGCTTCACGAGCGCCGCGGTGCTCTCCGCCGCACCTTCCAGCAGGCCGAGCATCGCCGGCGATCCGCCGAGCACCGTGGTCACGAACACCGGCAGCAGCGGGTAGATCATCTCGCTGGCGGCATCGGTCAGCAGACTGACCAACGCCAGCGCACGCACCAGCGGTGGCAGTGCGCGCGTGGATGCGACAGTCCCGCGCATGTTCAGGTCCGTGCGGCGCGCGCGGTGAGCAGTGCGTCGGCCATGTCGCGCAGCTCGTCGTTGCTGGCCACGCGCTGCATCTGCTTCACACGCAGCAACAGCTCGCGAATCAGCACCTGGTCGCCCGCATCGTATCCGTGCTGCGACAGCCACCAGCGCACATTCGACAGGCCCGAGACCGGACCGACATCGATGCAATGCTCGGCGCCGACGAAGCTCGCAGGCACCGCCGATCCGACATCGTCCGCGAGTGACCGGTTGCCGGCCCGCAGTGCCTTCACCAGCGCAGTGGCATGCGCGCCGGTGCCGGTACGAAAAGCATCGCTGCCGACCACGGCATGCGCGGCGCTGATCACCACGCCGTACGACGACGCTGCCGACTCGCAGTACTCCGCCAGCGCGCCGAGTGTGTGCGGCCAGCGCCCCGTGAGGCGCAGGTTGGTGAGCAGCAGCTCCAGTGGCACCGTTCCGCTGCGCTCACCCAGTCCGAGTGCGCTGGCATGCACGCGGTCGACACCTGCGCCCACCGCCGCCAGGGCATTCGCGAGGGCCAGCCCGCGATCCTGCTGCCCATGCCACTCGAGCCGGATTGCGCGACCACCGGAGGTCTGCATCTGCTCTGCCGCGAACCGGAGCAGTGCGCGTGTGCCCTCAGGGGTGGCGTGGCCCACGCTGTCGGAAATGCGCACCGCGGTGGCACCCAGCGCGAGGATGTGGCGGATCAGCACGGCCAGCAGCTCCGGCGGCGTGCGCACGGCATCTTCCAGTACGCCGACCACACGTGCGCCACCGTGTGCCGCGAACGTGAACGACACTTCGGCAATGTCCTGCAGGCATGCCATGGAGATGCCGTCAGCCGCGAGTCGGATCGGCGAAACCGGCAGCGCGATCGCGATCTCGAGATCGAGGCCGGAGCGTTCACGCACCTCGAGGACAGTTGCGACATCCTTCACGCTGGCGCGCGCGCTGCACGAGGCGTCGATCGGCAGTTGCGCGCGCATCAGCTCGCGTGCAAGGTCCAGCGCATCGGCGAACTGGCGCGGTCCGGAGGCCGGCATGCCGAGTGCTACAGAACGAAGGCCCAGTTGACCCATCAGCGACAGCAGGCGGCGCTTGGCGGCCTGCGGCGGATCGATGGTCGAGGGACTCTGCGGCGCATCGCAGAAGGTGCTGTCGGAGACGTCGATCGCGCGCCGTCGCGCGGGCGGCGTGTTCCAGTCGTACAGGGCAGGCGGTACCTCGTCCGGCAGGTCGTCCGGCAGCATCATGACAGCAGAATCTATGCGTGTCAGCAGGCAAACGCTTGCCGTCTCACGCCATCACCAGCTTCCTTGCCGCATGGCTTTGCATATGGCTGCCGCGCTCACGCGGCGCGAGCACGTGAACACCGCGCTGCAGCTCGCGTGCGGGTTTCTCGCCACGCACAACGCGCGCACGCTCGCGTGGCAGTGTGACGTGACGCGCATCGCCGCGCCGACGGGCGACGAAGCACGTCGCGGGCAGTGGATGGCGGCGCAGTTCGCGTCCATCGGCTGGAGTGACGTCATGACGGACCGCGTGGGCAACGTGATCGCGCGACGGCCTGTGGAGCCGGGCGCTCCGTCGCGTGCACATGCCGGCGCCGTCTGGTGCTGCGCGCATCTGGATACCGTGTTCTCGATCGAGTCGCCAGTGGTGCAGCAGGTCGGTGCGCGTCTCACTGGTCCGGGCATCGGCGACAATGGTCGCGGCCTTGCCGCACTGCTCGCGATCGGGCATGCCATGCAGCAGGCGTCACTCGTCACGCTGCACGACGTGGTGCTGGCCTGCACGGTCGGCGAGGAAGGACTCGGTGATCTGCGCGGCATGAAGCAGCTGATGCAGGATGCCGCGCCGGTACCGCTGGCCGTGATCGCGATCGATGGCGCGGGCGACGATCGCATCGTGAACGCGGCGCTTGGCAGCACACGCTGGCGAATCACGTTTCGTGGGCCGGGTGGCCACAGCTGGGCCGACTACGGGCTCGTGAATCCCGTGCACGCCGCGGCATCGGCGACGGCGTTGCTGCAGGTGGTGGCGCTGCCACGCGAGCCGCGCACGACGCTCACCGTCGCCCGCATTGGTGGCGGCGACAGCATCAACAGCATTCCGCCAGATGCGTGGCTCGAGGTCGACATGCGCAGCATCAGCGCGCCGGTGCTCGCGGATCTGGAGCGCACGCTGCGCCAGGTTGTCGCGCGCGTCGAGCGTGTGGAGAATGGGCGCCGGTTGCCCGACACAAAGCCGCTCACGAGCGAGATCCAGCAGATCGGCGCGCGTCCCTGTGGCGTGACGTCGCCCGATGCACCACTGCTGCGCATGGCACGACAGGTCACGCGCGACGCCGGTGGCACACCGCGCCTGGCCACGGCGAGCACGGACGCCAGCGTTCCGATCGCGATGGGCGTTCCCGCGATCGCGATCGGCGGTGGAGGTCGTGGCGGTGGTACGCACACGTCACAGGAGTGGTATGGCGACACCGATGGCGTCGCCGGGCTGCAACGTGCACTGCGCATCATTGCCGGCGCGGCGGGCTGTCGAGCGTGACAGCCGCACCGCGCGCCGAGATCAGCCTGCGCTGACTTCCGCGTCGTTGCCGAGCGTCATGCTGCCGGTAATGCCCGTGACCTTCACGTTGTCGCCAAGCATGCTGGCATGCATGGCACAGTTGCTGATCACGCAGTGGTCGCCGATGACTGAGTTGCGGATCGTTGAGCCCACGATCGTCGTGCCGGTGCCGATCGAGACGTTCGGTCCGATGGTGGCATCGCTCGCCGTGACGCCATCCTCGATGTAGACCGGCTCGATGATCGTCGCACCCGTGAAATCCACGGGAATGCGCGCAAGATGCCGTGTCTCGAGCATCGCCTGGTTCGTCTCCAGCAGCGTGTCGAGCTTGCCCGCGTCATGCCAGCCCTCGACATCCACGACGCGGATCTTCGCGCCGTGATCGATCATGTACTGGAACGCATCGGTGAGATAGAACTCGCCTTTGTTCGCGGGCTGCGCCAGCACATGCGCAATGCCATCAGCAAGCAGCTGCCAGTTGCGGATGTAATACAGCCCGATGTTTGCCCGCTTCGAGATCGGCGTGCTCGGCTTCTCGACGATCTGCGTCATGTTGTCGTCGGCATCGGTGACGACCACGCCGAAGCGCTGGTAGTCCTCGACTTCCTTGACCCAGATGATGCCATCCGCATCGGTCGTGTTCACGATCGACAGGTCGGTATCGAAGATCGTGTCCACGAAGATGATGAGGATGGGGCTGTCGACGTACGGCAACGCGAGCTTGACGGCGCCAGCGGTGCCATCCTGCACGGCCTGCTGCACGAAGACGCTGGGCACGGGATACGTGGCCGTCGCGTACGCCTCGACCGTCTCCTTCAGGTGACCGGTGATGTAGACGACCTGCTCGATGTTGCCAAGCTTCATCACGTCGTCCATCACGTAGCTCATCACGGGGCGACCCGCGACCTTCAGCATCGGCTTCGGCACGAGGTGCGTATGCGGTCGCAAACGCGTTCCCTTGCCAGCCAACGGAATGATGACCTTCATGCGCCTCGTGGAACGATGGGGTGGATCGTGTGGACCGTCGGTCGCATGGTCCGTGTCTGCCATGCTCCGCAAATCAATGCAGGTGCACTACGCCGCGCTGGTGCCTTCGCGACCGTACCGATCGGTGAGCCGCACCACGTCGTCCAGGTCGGGCGTCGAGACTTCGAGCACATCGCAGTCGGTGACGGCCTCCATCTGGTGCACGGTGCCGGGTGTGATGCGGTAACTCTCACCCTGCTTCAGGTGCACGTCGGTGAGCACGTCGTCGATCTGCACGCGGTACAGCAGGTGCCCGCTGAGCAGGTGCACGGTCTCGTCCTTCACGTTGTGATACTGCACGCTGAGCGCCTCGCCGGCCTTGATGTGCAGCACCTTGCCGCAGTAGCGGTCGGTGAGCGCCCAGATGGTCTCGTGGCCCCACGGCTTGGGCACGGTGCGGATGTCGACAGGTCCACTCATGAGCGTTCGTTGGTTCAGGTCAGGGAACGGGTGGCCAGCGCTGGCTGTCCGCCCGCATGTCGTCGGTCAGCGCCAGCGGATCGAGGCGCACGAGGTCAGGCTGCTCCGCCGTGGTGATCGTGAGCCGCTGATCGTCCTTCATGGGATCAGCGCGCACGAACGTCCAGCCGGTGGCCGTCAGGATGCCGAGCGGCATTGGATGGCGATACGCACCCACACGAACGAGGCGCACATTGGTCACCCACTCACCCGGGCGCTTCTGCGACACCGTCACGTCCTGCAGCGAATACTGCACCTCACCCACAGTGTCGAGCCACTGATCGAAGAACCATGCAAGCGACGCGCCATGGACGCGCTCGACACTGGCCTGCAGTGATACGCGATCCACATGCTTCAGCGCCCAACGACTGTAATACTCCGACCACAGCCGGCGGAAAGTCGCATCGCCGATCACGTCGCGCAACGAGCTGTACATGTCTTCGGCGCGATTGTACACCATTGTGTTGTACACGGTGAACGATCGGAACAGGTCAGCGCTCGTGCTCACCGGCTCAGCCGATGCCATGAGCTGCGCGCGGCGCTGCAGCGCGGCAGGTGCGGGATCGGGGGCCATCCATCGCGGATCGGTGGAGAGTGCGCTCGCCGCACGCTCCTGCCGCGTGGTGCCGAGTCGCCACGAGGTCTGGTAGCTCGTCAGGCCTTCGTCCATCCAGCCCGCGCGCCATTCGTTGTTCGCGAGGATACCGTAACTGTAGATGTGTCCACCTTCGTGCAAAATCAGCTCGAACGACGGGCTGCCGTTCTGCATCATCATCGGGAACTCGGTGCCTCCGCCGTCGAGGCGGTGCACCGCACTCACCTGCGGATAGGCATACGGGCCATAGACCTGCTCGAGCCATGTGAGTGCGTCGACCGTCCGCCGCACGACCCGCGCACCGCCCCATGTGGAGTCATCACCGGGGCGATACAGCACGTGCACGGCGACCGTATCCCACACCGGAAAACTCATCTTCGCACGCGGCTGCGCACGTACGTATGACCCACCTTCGTAGCGATACTCGGGATCCACCGTCCACGCGAAGTGATGCACATCCTTCGCCTCGAACACCACGGTCCGCATGCCGGCCGGCGCGACGGGCACTGCGACCGCGCCGCGCGCACCACCGTACGCGGCCCGCTGCAGCAGCGGCGCCGACCCACCCTGCTTCACGCGATCCCAACCCGGATCACCGCTCACCGGCACGCCCGTCGCACCCACCACCTGATCCGAGGCAAGCACCAACGTCACGCGGAAGTCGCCGAACTCGCCGTAGAACTCGCCCGCAGGCACCAGCGCGTTGTGCTGCCATCCACCACGATCGTAGACAGCCACTTTCGGATACCACTGCGCCATGTCGTAGTGTCGCCCGCGTCGTCCCTGCCGACGCGGCGTGGTGCTCGCGCGTGCCTCCCACGCGAACGACACAGTGATCGTCTGGCCGGGCCGCAGCGGCCGCGGCAACGCAATGCGCGCCACGGTGCTGTCCGGCGCGCCGGGATACTCCACGTTCACCGGTACGCCATCGACCGTGGGCCTCGATGTGAATCGTTCGAAGCCGAAGTCGGGGTCCTCCAGGTTCTGGAAACGAGTGCGGCCTTCACGCTCGTCGGCATCACTCCACTTGGAGAATGGCCGGAATGCGTTCAGATACTGGTGCACGTACAACTCGGACAGCACGCCCGGCGAGTTGTTGGTGTAGCGCAGCGTGCCGCTGGCGACGACGGTGTGTCGTTCCTCGTCGAGACGCGCAGTGATGTCGTAATTCGCGCGCTGCTGCCAGTAGCCGATGGTGTCGCCGCTGACAGGCGAAGTGCCGGTGCCGCGCTGTGCACGCAACAGCGCGGGACAGATGACGGCAAGCAGCAGCGCAACTCGTGCAGACGTTCTCATCGGCGATACGAATGTGCGGAAGGTGAATGAACCCTCCGCGGCGCCGTCCAATCGCGGCGCCGCGCGTGACAGCGCAGTCTACTGACTCAGCGTGGCCTGCTGCACCAGCTTGGACTTGAGCACGCCGATGCGGCGACGCACCGAACCATCCTTCACGTAGTCACCGACGCGTACGATCACGCCGCCGATGATGTCCGGGTTCACCTTCACATGCGCCACCGCGGTCCGCCCCAGCGTCTTGCTGAGCGACGCGGCAATGGCCTCGAGCTCGCCCGGCTGCGGCTCGCGCGCCAGCGTGATCTCGGCGCGCACACGACCCAGGCTTTCGTCCACCAGCGTCGCGTACTCCTGCGCGATCTGCGGAATGAGCAGCTGACGACGGTTCTGCACCAGCGACTCGAGGAAGCGGACCATCAAACGCGGCATGCGATCCTGAAACGCCTTCTGCAACATCGCCTTCTTGGCGACGACGGGCACGCGTGGCGACTCCAGGTACCGACGGACACGAATGTCGTTCGTCACCGATGCCGCGACGTCGTCGATCATGCGACCCCACCCATCCAGGTCTCCGGCGCGCTGTGCCAGCGTGACCAGGACCTCGGCATAATTGCGGGCAATGGTGGAATCGCGCATCAGCGCGCGCCCTTCGGCGCATCGAGGCCGGACAGGAATGATTCGACCAGCGCTCGATCGGTGGCGCTATCCAGGTTCCGGCCAATCACCTTGCTGGCACCGGAAATGGCGAGGTCCACAGCCTCCCGACGCAGCTCGGCAACCGCCTTCTCCTTCTCGGCCTGCATCTCGCGGCGAGTGCGGTCGAGCATGTCCGCACCTTCCGCCTTCACCTTCTCCAACATCTCCGCCCGCAGCGTCTCGGCCGCCGCACGACCATCGTTCAACGCCTTCTGCATCTCCGCGCGCGCCTCCGCCAGCGCCTTCTGCTGCTCGGCGAGCAGCAGGGCCGCGGCGTCGCGGTCACGCTTCGCGTCGCCCAGCGCCTTCTCCAGCGCGGCCTCGCGAGCCTCGACCGCCGCCAGCAACGGCTTGTAGGCGAACTTCGACAGCACGACGAGCAGGAACACGAAGATGATCAGAGTCCAGAACATCAGACCGACCTTCGGATCCAGCAGGTTTGCGCTCTCGGCGGACGCAGCATGCTCCTCCTGCGCGAGCAACGACATCGCGGAGGCGAAAGACAGGGACAGGGTGGCGAGGGTGCGGCGCATGGAAGGCAGGAGCAAGAAGTGTGGGATCCGGATCCATGCCGGAGCGGCGGTCACCGCCCCGGCACGGAGGGATGTGCTGCTTAGAACGTCACCTTGCCGGCGATCTGGAAACCGATCACGGCGCCGAACAGTGCGGCACCCTCGACAAGGGCAGCCAGAATGAGCGCAGCGGTCTGGATGCGACCAGCGGCTTCAGGCTGACGGGCCATGCCCTCGACGGCGCGGCCACCGATGTTACCAATGCCGATGCCGGCACCAATGACCGACAGACCTGCGGCAAGGCCGGCGCCGATCATGGCGAGGCCCTTCGTGTTGGACTCGATTTCTGCAACGGCCTGAAGGAGCGGAAGAATTGACATTGCGGTGTAATCCGGAAAAGATCGTTGAGTAGCTCGCGCGGTCATGCGGCTGAAGCCACATCACTGCCCGTCACCGAGCACAGGGCTCGACGGGCTTCACCAGTCATTCGACCGGCTACGGTTCGACACCGGTGCACGCGAGCACACCGGCATCGTGACGCGACACCTAGTGGTGCGCCTCGCGGATCTGGCCAATGAACACGCTGGAAAGCAGCGTGAAGATGAAGGCCTGCAGGAACGCCACGAACAGTTCGAGCATGTTGATTGCGACCGCCATCAGAAAGGGCGCGCCGCTGGCAATGCTCTTGAAGCTGAAGATCATGCCGATCAATGCCAGCACCACGATGTGCCCCGCCGTCATGTTGGCGAAGAGGCGAATGGTGAGCGCGAACGGTTTCGTGAACTTGCCGAGCAACTCGATCGGCGAGAGAATCAGGAAGAGCATGACGCGCAGGACGATGTTCAGGTCCTTGTTCCAGTAAAAGATCGTGCCGAGGTAGCCGATGCCTTGCGCCCGGATGCCGGCGACTTCGACGACGAAGAACGTCATCAATGCCAGCGTGGCGGTGACGGCGATGTTACCCGTGGCCGTACTGCCCCAGGGGAAAATGCCCCAGAGGTTGCAGAAAAGAATGAAGAAAAAGAGTGTCAGCAGGAACGGCACGAAACCGTTTCCATGGTGCCCGACATTCGGAATGATGACTTCGTTGCGGATGTAGAGCACCATCGCCTCGATGCCGCCGGCGAAGCCCTTCGCGTGACCCACGGTGCGCGTCTGCCGGTTGGTGGCATTGGCTGCAAAAATCAGCAGACCGCAGATGGTGAGGGCGGCGATCAGCATCCAGACCACATGCTTGGTCGGCGACATGTCGACCTCGATCCGGGTACCCGGCAGCATGAAGGTCGTCACGCGCGGCAGGTGCACGACCTTGTGCATGGTCGGCCACGTCGGCCACGGGATCTCGATCTCGTGGGCGTCGGTGATGTGCGGCGTGATGATGTCCACGTCGGCGGCCTGCGCTTGCGCGGGCAGCGCGAACAGCAACAGGGCGGCGGCGGTCGTCAGGAGGCGGAGCAGTCGCGTCATCGTCATACGTTGACCAGCAGTGGTTCGATCAGCATCGAAAGGAAGAGAAAGCAGGCCAGGCTCACGAGGGCCGTGTTCATGTCCAGGCCGAGCACGTTTCGGGCGATGGCAGCGTAGACGCCAAGGCCGCCGAAGCGCAGCAGGGCACCGAGTCCCCACCCGGCCATCACGTTTCTCGTCTTGAACAGTTGCAGCAGGACGAAGGCGACGAGCTGGATAGCGAGAGCAACGAGGGCACTGGTGACGATGGCTTTCTGGCCAACGGCGCCCGGATACACGAGAAGGAGGACCCACCCTGCAGCGACCGTAAGTATCACGGCAACAAGGAGATAGAGTACGGTTGCGCGGATCATTTCCTGCCTGCCTCCTCCTCGTCGCGAGTCGCCCGCATGAGCTGCCGGTAGAGCACCGTCATTCCACCGATGGCGCCGACTGCGACACCGAGATACAAAAAAACCGGCGCCGTTGAGTAGCGCCGGTCGAGCCACTGACCACCATACAAACCGATGATAAGCGCAGCGGCGAACTGCACCCCTGCTCCGGCCATCCGGAGCCCGCTGGAGCCGGGCGTGCCTGACATTCGAGGCGAAGGCTAGCCGCTTGTGAAAAATTTCGCAAGCGAAATTGAGGCGTACTCGACCACGACTCCACCCACGGCGCAACCACCTGAGACGCGCCGGAAGAAATAGATCGGCTCCCTTGTGTTAAGTGACCGACCTGCCGAGACTTGCGATAGGCAGAACCCCGGCTCGTCGACACCGACCGCGTGTGACCGGCGGGTGCAGTGCGTCGTCACTGTTCGTTCGCCTCTCTCAATTTCTTTCAGACCCTCCGGATGTCCCGCTCTCGCGCGCTCGGCGCGCTCGCCATCGCAGCCCTCGGCTGCGTCGCCTGCTCAGATCGCTCGTCCTCGCTTACGCGGACGGGCGCATCAGGGTCGGCACTTGCCTACGCGGGTGTGGATGGACAGACGCAGTCGCTGTCACTCCCGGCGCGAGGCGAAGCGGCGGCACAGCGGACATCCGCAGGCACACCGATCTCGGTGAACCTGCGCGTGACCCCGGGGCTGGACGCGGTGACCTTCGAGCTGATTGCCAACAACGGCGGCGACATACGCCACGAGCTCCGCTTTGCCAACGGTCAGGAAGTGGACTTCGTAGTGCGTGATGAGCGCGGTCGTGACGTGTGGACGTGGAGCGATGGCCGCCTGTTCACGCAGCCCATGCGCACGCACCTGCTGGAGCAGCACGAGTCGCGTGACTACGAAGTCGCGTTGCAGGATCCGTTGCTGCACGGCACCTTTGTGGCAATCGCCCGCTTCCGCAGCGAAAACCATCCGGTGACGACGCAGGTAGTATTCACTCTTCCGTGACGCGAGCGACGGCGATGCTGTCGCCGTCGTTCTCTCTTTCTTCGCGCGTCACCCGAAGGCAATGACTGCACCGGTTCAGGCAGGATCGCACGACGACATCGCACTGCTGGAACGGCTCGGTGCCGCACGCAGCGCTCTCGTCGGGCAGATTGCGCAGCGCATCGTCGGCCAGGAAGCGATCGTCGAGAACCTCGTTGCCACCATGCTCGCCGGTGGCCATGCGCTTTTGGTCGGCGTACCGGGTCTCGCGAAGACACTGCTCGTGCAGACCGTCGCACAGGCACTGGACCTGAGCTTCAACCGCATCCAGTTCACGCCCGACCTGATGCCCAGCGACATCACGGGCACGGAACTGCTGCAGGACGATGCCGCGACCGGTCGACGCGTCTTCACGTTCATGCAAGGTCCGGTGTTCGCGAACATCGTGCTGGCCGACGAGATCAATCGCGCACCGCCGAAGACGCAGGCCGCGCTGCTGCAGGCGATGCAGGAGCGTGAAGTGACGGTGTCAGGCCAGACGCACACGCTGCCGAAGCCGTACTTCGTGCTCGCCACGCAGAACCCGATCGAGCAGGAAGGCACGTATCCGCTGCCGGAAGCGCAGCTCGATCGCTTCATGGTGGAGCTGCGCATCGGGTATCCAACGCGCGACGAGGAAGAGCGCATCGTGCACGCAACGACGGGCGGCGCACAGGGTCCCGTGCGCGCCGTGCTCGGTGCCGCAGAGCTGGTGGAGATGCAGCAGCTGGTGCGCCGCCTGCCCGCGCCGCCGACACTGATCCAGCACGCCGTGCGCCTCGCGCGCGGCACACGTCCGGGCAGCGACGAGGCATCGCCCGAAGTGAACAAGTACGTGCGCTGGGGTGCGGGTCCGCGCGCCTCGCAATATCTCGTATTGGGCGCCAAGGCGCGCGCAGCACTGGCGGGTCGCGCCGTGCCCGATCTGGATGACCTGCGCGACATGGCGCTGCCGGTCCTGCGCCACCGCATGGTGCTGAACTTCCAGGGCGAGGCGGAAGGCATTCGTCTCGAACAGCTCCTTGCTCCGATGCTTGGCAAGACGGCCTGAGTTCGACGGCGATCGCGACTCCACTCACACGGAGGCGCGGTGGCACGGAGCACTGCAAACGCAACAGCCACTGCAACACTGTTCACGCAGAGCAACGAAGCAGCAGAGAAGAAAGAGAAAAGGCTGTGGGAACTGCGATCGGACCACGCAGTTCCTACAGCCTTTCTCCTGTCCTTCGTTGCTTTGCGGCTCTGCGTGAAAAGAGTTGCAGTGGCTGTTCTCCGTGCCACCGCGCCTCCGTGTGAGTGGAGTTGCAGTCGCCGTTCACGGAGCGAAAATCACGAGCGCACGGTGCCCTTCGCAGCAGACTTTTTCGTCACGCCCGGCGCAGGATCGGTGCGCCCACCGGCCCCCTTGAGCATCGGCGCCAGGAACTGCCCCGTGTAGCTGCGCGGCCCGGCGGCGACCTGCTCCGGCGTGCCGCTGGCGACGAGCTGTCCGCCGTTGATGCCGCCGTCAGGGCCGAGATCCACGACCCAGTCGGCTGTCTTGATCACGTCGAGATTGTGCTCGATCACCAGCACCGTGTTGCCCTTGTCCACCAGCTTGTGCAGCACTTCCAGCAGCACGCGCACATCCTCGAAATGCAGCCCCGTCGTCGGCTCATCCAGGATGTAGAGTGTGCGGCCAGTGTCGCGCTTGCTCAATTCCGTGGCCAGCTTCACGCGCTGCGCTTCGCCACCCGAGAGTGTCGTTGCGCTCTGCCCCAGATGCAGGTAACCCAGGCCCACGTCGGCCAGCGTGACGAGCTTCTGCGCAATGCGCGGCTGGTGCTCGAACACCGTGACGGCGTCCTCCACCGTCAGGTCCAGCACGTCGGCGATGCTCATACCGCGAAAGCGCACCTCAAGCGTCTCACGGTTGAAGCGCTTGCCCTTGCACACGTCGCACGGCACGAACACGTCGGGCAGGAAATGCATCTCGATCTTCACGAGCCCATCGCCTTGACATGCCTCGCACCGTCCACCTTTGACGTTGAAGCTGAAGCGCCCGGGCCCGTAGCCGCGGATCTTCGCTTCCGGCATCTCCGCGAACAGTTCGCGAATCGGCGTGAAGAGACCCGTGTATGTCGCGGGATTCGAGCGTGGCGTGCGACCGATGGGACTCTGGTCGATGTCGATCAACTTGTCCAGCAGCTGCAGCCCGGTGATGCGATCGTGCATGCCGGGAACGACGCGTGCACGGAAGAAGTGTCGCGACAGCGCGCGCTGCAGGATGTCACTCACCAGCGTCGACTTGCCGGAACCCGACACACCAGTCACCGCGACGAACAGACCCAGCGGAATCTCGACGTCCACGTTACGCAGGTTGTGTTCGCGCGCATTCTCGATGCGGATCACGCGCGCCGGATCCATGGGGCGACGCACCGACGGCACCGGCACGCTGCGCTTCCCCGACAGGTACTCACCCGTCAGCGATCCTTTCGCGTTGCGGATGTCGTCGAACGTGCCCTCGGCGATCAGCATCCCGCCATGCTTGCCGGCACCGGGACCCATGTCCAGCACATGATCGGCGAGGCGCATGGTCTCCTCGTCATGCTCCACCACGATCACCGTGTTACCCAGATCACGCAGCTGCACGAGCGTGTGCAGCAATCGCTCGTTGTCACGTGAATGCAGCCCGATGCTCGGCTCGTCCAGGATGTAGAGCACGCCGCACAGCTTGGAGCCGATCTGCGTCGCGAGCCGGATGCGCTGCGCCTCGCCGCCGCTGAGGCTCTCGGCGCTGCGATTCAATGTCAGGTAGTCCAGACCCACGTCCACCAGAAAGCCAAGCCGCTCCGTGACTTCCTTCAGGATCGGGCCGGCGACCTCCGCGTCGAGTCCAATGGCGCGATCAGGCGCGCGCACCGGCACGTCACGGAAGAAGCTGAGTGAATCCGAGACGGACATGCCGACCACGTCACCCATGTTGCGTCCCTCGATCGTCACGGCGAGGGACTCGGGCTTGAGGCGCGTGCCCAGGCACGACGGGCAGGGCGTCGCGAGCATGAACGCCTCGAGCTCGACGCGAATCGAATCGCTGTCGGTCTCGTCGAACCGGCGCTGGATCGTAGCGAGGATGCCGTCCCACTTGAGCGGCGGCTTCGCGGCGGCCGGCTTGCTGGCGACCTTCGTGGCCGCCTTGGCAGCCACCTTCGCAGCGGTCTTTCGGACCGCAACCTTCTTTGCCAGCGGCGCCGATGCAGCCTCGTATGGCAGCATCGCCGGGATCGCGTCCAGGCCGTACAGCAGCCCATGCCGCACGTACGGCGTCAGCTCGCCCCAAGGCGTCTTCAGGTCGAACTGCAGGACATCCGCCAGTCCGGGCAGGATCACCTTCCGCAGATAGCCGTCCGGCTCGCCCCACGGCAGCACCACGCCCTCCATGAGCGTGAGCGACGGGTCGCCCATGATCAACTCTGCATTCACCATGCGCTTCACGCCCAGCCCACTGCAGGTGGGGCAGGCGCCGAACGGCGAGTTGAACGAGAAGTAGCGCGGCTCCATCTCGGGCAGCGAGATGCCGCAGTGCGGACAGCCGTACTTCTCGCTGAACATCGCGCTCAGGCGCTCCTTGCCCTGCACCGTCACCACTTCCACCATGCCGTCCGCCAGCTTGAGCGCCGTCTCCACCGAATCGGCGAGGCGGCCGCGATCATCAGCCTTCAGGACCAGCCGATCCACGATCACGCTCACGTCGTGGTTCATGCGACGGTTGAGCTTTGGCGGGTCGGCCAGCTCGATCACGTCGCCGTCCACCCAGGCGCGCACGAACCCCTGCTTGCGGGCCGCCTCGAACAGCTCGCGGAACTCGCCCTTCCGGCCGCGCACCAGCGGTGCGAGTACCTCGATCCGGGCGCCCGCAGTGCCCAGCAACACCACGTCGGTGATCTGGGCGGCACTCTGTCGCTGCACGGGACGGCTGCAGCTGGGGCAATGCGGCACGCCGGCCCGGGCCCAAAGCAGACGGAGATAATCGTAGACCTCCGTCACGGTGCCAACGGTGGAGCGCGGATTGTGTCCTGCCGTCTTCTGCTCGATCGAGATCGCGGGACTGAGCCCCTCGATCGAGTCCACATCCGGCTTCTCCATCAGCCCGAGAAACTGGCGCGCGTAGGCCGAGAGACTCTCGACGTAGCGGCGCTGCCCCTCGGCGTAGATCGTGTCGAAGGCAAGTGACGACTTCCCGGAACCCGACAGGCCTGTGATGACCGTCAGCTTGTTCCGGGGAATGGTGACATCGATGTTCCGGAGGTTGTGCTCCCGGGCCCCGCGAATGATCAGTGCATCTTCAGCCATAGCCAGTGAAGTTCGCGGGTCCGGGTGCCGCATTCAACCGGGCCGACGTAATGGCGCGAAGACCGTCAGTCCGATGGCCGCGTCAGTGACCGCGCTGCGCACGTACACAGCGTGACCGGCTGGTACGCTGGGCAGTCAGTGGGTACATGTGTCGGGCACCGGACGGTGACGGTGACCGAGCTCTCATTCTTTCTTCCTCCCGAGACCGGCGCATGATCGAACTGCAGGGCGTCACCAAGCGGTATGGCGACTTCACTGCCGTGGAGAACCTGGATCTCACGGTGCAGGCAGGTGAGGTCTTCGGCTTTTTGGGCGCGAATGGCGCCGGCAAGACTACCACGCTGAAGATGCTGGCCGGTATCCTGCGCGCCGATTCCGGCATGGTCAGGGTGGCCGGCATCGACATGCGCACCAATCCGGTCGATGCGAAGCGGCACCTGGCCTTCGTGCCCGATCGCCCGTATGTGTACGACAAGTTGACCGGCGTGGAGTTCCTGCGCTTTTCGGCATCGCTGTACGGGCTGCAGTGGAAAGCCGTCGAGTCACGCGCCGCCGAGCTGCTGGAGCTGTTCGAGCTCACCTCGTGGCAGCACGAGCTGGTGGAGCAATACAGCCATGGCATGCGACAGAAGCTGCTGCTCTCGGCGGCGGTGCTGCACCGCCCCAAGGTGCTGATGGTGGACGAGCCGTTGGTGGGACTCGATCCGCGCGGTGCGCGCGTGCTGAAGGACATGCTGCGTGCATATGCCGCGCGCGGCAACTCGGTGCTCATGTCCACGCACACCCTCGAAACGGTGGAAGGCACGTGCGATCGCATCGGCATCATGAAGCGCGGCAAGCTCGTGGCCTCGGGCACGGTGCCGGAGCTGCGCACCTGGCTGCGCATGCCCGATGCACCACTGGAGCAGCTGTTCCTGCATCTCACCGGCGAACCGGCCACGCGCGACGTGTCCGAGGTGCTGAGTGTCTGAGTTCCGGCCTGCGCGCATGCCTCAATTCATCGAGGCGCCCGATTCTGTTGCGCCATCCTCATTCCGCGCCGTGTCTTCCGCGACGCTGCTCATGCCGCTCTGGCGCCAGCGGAAGGTGCAGGGTGCGGTCGGGCCGCTGGGCATACTGACGGCGCTGGGCATCACATGGATCGGCGGCACGGTGCTCGTGCTGCTGGTGCTGAACTACCTCACCAGTGTCGACGCGATCGGCACGGCCATCGCCGGACGCGTGCTGGCATTTTCGCTGCTCAGCATCGGCTCCGTGCTCGTGTTGAGCTGCATCGTGACGGCGCTGCCGGCGTTCTTTCTCTCGAAGGACCTGGAGATGCTTGCGGCAGCACCACTGCCGCCCGGCACGTTCTTCATCTCGCGCTTCGTGCAGGTGGTGGCCGAGGGCGGCGCCATTGCGCTGCTGCTCGTGGTGCCGTTGCTGGCCGGCTATGGATTGTCGTTCGGCGGTGGGCTGCTCTGGCCCATCGTCGCATTCGCGGCCTGGTTGCCGCTCTGGCTCACGGCCACGTCGATCGGCTGCATTGCGGTGTACCTGCTGGTGGCCCTCGTGCCGCCACAACGTGCGCAGTTCACATTCCGCATCATCGGCCTGGGGCTCTGCATCGGCGCCGTGTACACAATGCAGCGCGTGCAACCCGCACAGCTCACGCAGCTCGGCACCAAGGCGATCGGCGAAGTGGTGAAGATGCTCGACGTGCCGCTCTCGCCATGGCTGCCCACGGAATGGGCCGCGCGCGTGATGAAGAACTGGCTCGATGGTTTCTGGGATCCGCAACCGCTGGCGTGGCTCTGGCTGCTCGCGATCACGGCGCTCGCGCTGGCCTACGGCAGCTTCCGTGTGCTGTATGCGCGCGGCATTTCCGCGGTGCGTTCGGCTGGCCGCAGCGAGCATCCGCCGTCGATTTTCACGAAGCCGTTCGAGGTGCTGCTCCGCCCACTCGCGCCCGCGCGCCGCGAGCTGCTGCTCAAGGAAATGCGGCTGCTCGGCCGCGACGCCGCGCTCTGGTCGCAGTTCGTGCTGCTGATTCCGCTGGTGCTGGTGTACGTCGTCGGCGTCAGTGTGCTGCCCACCGGTGGCGGGGCAATGCCGCAGCTGGTCACGAGCATCCTGCCGGTGGTGAACGTCGGTCTTGCCGGCATGGTCCTGGCCGCGGTGACGTCGCGCCTCGTGCTGCCCACCATCGCCGCCGAGGGCACGATGTGGTGGCTGCTGCGTGCAGCGCCCGTGCGCGTTCGCGACATCATCTTCGCAAAGTACTGGGCCGCCACCGGACCGCTTGCGCTGATTGCCGTCGGCATGGTCGGACTCACATCACTGCTGCTCGGCACCGCGCCGATCGTGATGGCGCTGTCGATGGTGTCGGTGGCATCACTGATGTTCGCGCAGGCCGCACTCGCGCTCTACATCGGTTCCATCGACCCACGGTTCGACGCCGAGACGGCGGTGAACCAGACCGTGACCTGGCAGGGCATCCTGTTCCTGCTGTCGGCGGGCGTGCTCACGATGATCGTGGCACTGTCGCTCGCACCGGCCATGTACTGGTATGCGCGCACGGTGGCGTATCACGAGCCGCTGGTCATGTGGCAATTCCTGCGCGGCGCGCTCTTTGGACTCGTCGTGTGTACCGGACTCACGTTCTTCTGGCTGGCGAAGGCCGAGGCGCGCGTGGCGGCGCTGGACGGGTAAGTTTTGTGTTGGCGTCGCCGAGACTTAGAACGTGCGACTGCCTACCGCTTTGGCGCAGCACTGCACATGCCGAACTGCGCGACGGCACGGTCGCAGCACGGCGGCGTCAACGCCGCAAGCCGTTCAGCTGCTGACATGCGCTTTAGGCAGCACCTTACCGGCGCAGCTCGTGAATCAGGTGCTGCAGTTCCGGAAGCAGCACGCGTGTGAGCGCCAGTTCCACTGCCGCGCGCGACCCCGGCAGCGACACGATCAGCTTGCCGTTCACGCTGCCCGCGGTTGCGCGAGAGAGGATGGCGGCAGTCCCGATCTGTTCCTGATACGAGATCAGCCGGAAGAGCTCGCCGAACCCCGGCAGTTCCTTCTCCATCAGGGGGCGCACTGCTTCGACCGTGCGGTCCTTCGCGCTCAGCCCCGTGCCGCCGGCCAGCAGCACCACATCGACATCATCACGCGCGATGAGGCGGGCGACATGTTCGCGGGTGCCTGCTTCATCATTCGGGATCAGCGCAAAGGCGGTCACCACGTGACCGGCCTCGGTGAGCAGCGTGCGCGCCAGTGGACCCGATTCGTCGGTGACGAGCGTCCGCGTGTCACTGACGACGACCACCGCGACCTGGACCGGCGGACGGGTCGCGGCCGCGCGGCGATGTTCGGACGTACCTGTGGGAAGGCTCATCGCGTGAAGCTACCGGTGCAGCCGGCCCACCAGAACTGAGCCGGTAATGAGGGGCGACCGGTGGCGCGGCGGCCACCAACGCAGAACGGCCCCGATCGTGGTGACCGGGGCCGCTCCGAAGACACTGCTGCAGCTCAGCCCGGGCCGCGGCAGTTGCTGTGGTACTGGATGTTGCCGCGGTCCAGGCTCACGCCCGATGCACCGAGCACTTCGACGCCGTCGACCTTCAGGTACACTTCGTCAGCAACGCGACCCGGCTCGCCACCGTCGTAAATGCGGATTTCGACCGCCGAACCGGAGCGCGAGATGCCGGTTATGACGCGGGCATTCGGGTAGCTCAGACCGACGAGCGCGACCCCGCTGGTGATCGGGCCGTAAGACGTGATGTCCTGCACCAGGTAGCTGGTGCCACCGACCGAGATGTTGAACGTGCCGAGTATGCTGCCGTCGGCCTTGAACCCGCCGGCATTGCCGCTGATGACGATCTTGCCTAGCGGCGCGTCGATCTGCGTGCGACCAAACGTCATGAAGTCGCAGGTCCGGACAATTGGACGCGGGACAACGGCCCAGATGTAGTCGTTGTAGTCCGAATCGTTGTCGAGCGGATTCGGGCCGGTGCTGTATCGCACGGTCTTGTCTTCCGCGCCAACGAGATACGACGTTCCCGTCGCATTGCCCAACAGCGCGAACTGCTGGAAGGGGTTCGTGACGAATCCACCCGTCGCATCACTGCAGGCCACGTTCAGCGTCCCGCTGCCCCCGTCAGGTAGCGTGCCGCAGCTGCTGCTCTCGATGCCTGCGGTGCCGGGACGATTGTTGGCGATGAAGAAGCCCCAGGTGCTCCCGGCGGGTGCGGTGATCGGCATCGACACGTTCGAAATCAACTTGTTGGACCAGTTCGGTACCGGCGTGAACGCGTATGCCCCACCGGTCTTGATGTAGTAGCCAACCACGCTCATGCCGCCGCTGTACGCAGCCTTGAACGTCACGTCGTATGTCGTCGCGGCGCTGAACTCGAACGATGCCGGCATGACAGCCGCGGCGTTCCAATAATAGTTGTATGCATTTCCGAGAGTGTTCGCGAGCGAATTCGTATACGAGCCTGCAGTTTCGCTCGTGCAATCACTCTTCATCGTGGCAGTTGCATAAAAGCCGATCGCGCATCCTTGCCCCGTCCCGGGGTTCCACGCGCCGTCATCCGAGAGGTTGTCCCAGAATTCCTTGCCGGTCGCGCGTCCTTCCTGATTGGACACGAACGTGTCGAACGTGCCTGCGGGGATGCCTGACACAATGTACGAGCTCGAAGAGCCGAGTACCTGCGCGGAGATCGCGCTCATGCCCGGCGAGAGCGGACCGCCGGCACGGTCCGACGCACACGCAGACAGCACGGCGACGGCAGCCGCAGCTGTGGCGGTCGATCGCCACTTCAGATTCAGATGCAACATGTAAGACCTCGGGATGCTTGGGGGGAGCAGCGGTAAACACCAGGTACGTGATCCCGCAGCCGCATCAGTCGTACCGATACATTGACGCGCCCCAACCCGTTGATTCGTAACGACTTGATG
>JACMPK010000205.1 GCA_014377535.1 Gemmatimonadaceae bacterium | reverse complement strand
CGGATGCAAGCACGCAGTAAGATGCGCTGCACGACTGTCCCGCTTTATCCGCCCGAGGCTTCCGTGACCGTCTCCCATCTCCACGCCGCCACGTCCCTGCTCCGCGCACTCAGCGGACCGCATGGCATCCACGCCTCGCAGGCGGGCACCGCGAACTATCGCGCGATCTTCTCGCGCGATGGCGTCATGGCCGGCGTGGCAGGCCTGCTGCTCGGCGACGCGACGATCACGGCGGGCCTCGTGCGCACGCTCGAAGGCCTGCGCGACACGCAAGGCGCCGAGGGACAGGTGGCATCGAATTTCGAGCCGCGTGACGGGCAGGCGACACAGGTGAGCTTCGGATCGCTCGCGCCGCGCATAGACGGTGCCACCTGGTACCTCATGGGCGTCGCGCTGGCTTCGCGTCGCGGTGCGATCAACCCGGATGATTACGACGTGTCCGTCAGGGCCGCCGTGCGCGTCCTGAATGCGCTGGAGTACAATGGACGGCACCTGATCTACGTGCCGACAGGCGGCAACTGGGCCGACGAGTACATCTACGACGGCTACATCCTCTACGACCAGGTACTGCGCGCCTGGGCACTCCGGCTGCTGGGCGTGACATACGAGGAACATGCGTGGGTCGAGAAGGCGGCGAAGATCGCGCACCGCATCGACGAGAGCTTCTGGCCGGACCTGCGCACCGGAGCGTGCCATCCGGTGGCGTCGTTCTCACCGGTGATCCGTCGCGACATCTTCGACCTCGCCGCCTGCAGCCTGCTGGCGCTTTCCGACATCGCGCCCGACATGAGCGCCGCAGCGCTCGACTGGATCTGCGCGCAGTTCCTCGATGCTGGCCGACTGCCGCCGGCGTTCCACCCGGTGATCGATGAAACGCATCCCGACTGGCCCGCGCTCCGCCGCTATCACCTGCACGAGTTCCGGAATCGGCCGTTCGAGTACCATAACGGCGGCATCTGGCCGATCTGGCTCGGCTGGCTCGCCCTCGCTCTGGCACACACGGGCCGCGACACCGCGTTGCAGCAGCTTCGCGCACTGGTGAATGCGCGACTGGCGACGCTGCCGGACTACGGCTTCGAGGAATACTTCCACGGCGCGACGGGCGAATCGCTGGGCACCCCGCAGATGGCCTACTCGGCAACGGGCCTCGTCTTCCTCGACCGCGCGACGGAGCCCGGCACGCGCGCCTTGTTCGCGACATGAGCGCTGGCGAAGTGCATCAGGCAACCGACTCGGAGTACATGCAGCGCGCCGAGCGACTGCTGGCGCTGCTGCAGTCGGACTTCGGTGTTCCGCGTGCGACGCGCACCGTGATTGCCGTCGCGGGAGAATCAGGCAGCGGCAAGTCGGTGACCGCAATCGACCTTGCGGCCGTGCTGGATCGGGCTGGCATCCGCAGCGCGATCATCCATCAGGACAACTACTTCGTGCGCCCGCCGCGCACGAATCACGAGCACCGCCTCACGGACATCGGCAGCGTGGGCCCGGGCGAGGTGCAGATGGACCTGATCGGCGAACACATGCGCGCGTTCCGCGCCGGACACGCTGCGGTCACGGCGCCAGTGGTCGACTACCCGGGCAACCGTTTCCTGACGCAGCAGCTCGACTTCACCGCGACCGACGTGCTGGTCGTGGAGGGCACGTATGCCCTGTTCCTGGACGACGCGGAGATCCGCATTTTCCTCGAAGCCACCTACGCGGACTCGGCCGAGCGTCGTCGCGAGCGAGACCGCGACCCCGACGCGCCGATCATCGCGACCATTCTCGATATCGAGCACCGCATCATTGCGCCGCAGGCGGCGCGCGCGGACATCGTGATCAGCCGCACCTACGACATTGCGCGCCGCGGCTGACGGCTGCGGCGGCGACGCGGCTCGTGCGCGCGTCGCGAAACGGCGTCACTTCACCAGGATGCGGTAGCCGTTGGCGGGGATGTCTAGCGTTGCGCCGGCGGTGAGTGAGACCGCGGCCTTCGTGAACCAGTCGGTGTAGCCGCCCGTGGTCTGGAAGTCGGTGGGTGCCACCGTGGTTGGTGCCTTGCCGAAGTTGGTCGCGACGAGGACGGCCTTGTCGCCGCGGCTGCGCACGAATGCGAAGACCTGATCGGGCGCGTTCGTCGTCAGCACAACCTGCGGCGCGCCCCACTGACCATTCCAGAGCACGTCCTGCGTGTGGCGCAGGTCGAAGATGCTGCGGTAGAAGGCCGCCAGTGACGCGCCATTCCAGTCGATCGAGTCTTTCTCGAAGAACGGCAGCCGACGGTTGAAGCTCGCCTCCTGGCCGGAGTACAGCAGCGGCATCGACTTCGCGGTCGTCGCGTCGGGCACGAAAGCAGCCTTGTGGTTGGCGCCCATGCGCTCGAACTCGGTACCGTTCCAGCTGTTCTCGTCATGATTGCTGGTGAAGTTCATGCGGAACGCATCGGCCGGGAACTTCGTCTCGAAGCCGCTAAAGTAGCTGGCGAGTTCCGACGCCTTCTTCTTGCCCGAGGCCACGTCGTTCAGCAGGTGGAACAGTTCCCACCCATACGTCATGTCGAACGACGCGTGGAGCTTCGGGTCCTCCCATTCGGCGAGGAAGAACAGGTCCGGCTTGGCCTTCAGCAGCGCGGCGCGCGCCTCTGCCCAGAAGTCGTGCGGCACGAAGCCCGCAACATCGCAGCGGAATCCATCGATGCCCGTGGAATCCACCCACCAGCGCATCTCGCCGATCATCGCTGCACGCATCGGCTTGCTGCCGTAGTCCAGGTCCACGACATCCGTCCAGTCGGTCTCCTTGCCATCCGGATCGATGGGGCGTGACAGCGTGCCGTCGGCGTGCCGCGTGTACCAGTCGCGGTGTTCTCGCGTCCAGTGATGATCGTGCGCGGTGTGGTTCGCGACCCAGTCCAGGATCACCTTGAAGCCCTGCGCATGCGCCGCGTAAACCATCGCCTTGAAGTCGGCTTCGGTGCCGAACTCCGGGTTGATCGACGTGTAGTCGGCAATCGAGTAGTAGCTGCCCAGCGTGCCCTTGCGATTGAGCGTGCCGATGGGTTGCACCGGCATGATCCAGAGGATGTCCACGCCCAGTGCGCGGATGCGCGGCAGCTCCTTCGTGAATGCGGCGAAGGTGCCCGCGGGCGTGTACTGCCGGATGTTCACCTCGTAGATGACCGCATTCTTCGACCACTCGGGGTGAATGCCGCGTTCCACGCCAGGAACGCCGGCGGGCGGACGCTCCGCGGAATCCGTTCGTGCCGTGGCCGTGCATCCCGCGATGGCGGCAAGTGATGCGAGCAGTGCAGACAGGCGGGTGAGCATGCGCTGGAGCGGATGAAGGATGGACATGGTCACTACCGTGTCTGGAGGAAGAGCAGTCGATCGTTGTTGCGCGCGATCACGATTGCCGTTCGTCCACCAGCGCGGCGCACCGTCGCCATGTGACGCACCTCGCCACGGATTTGCACGCCGCTCTGCGCCATGTCCACCGCCGTGAAGGTGCCGTCTCCTGCGCCATGCAGCAGCAGCCCGTAGCTCGCGTCCGACTGGCCCAGCATGGGCGGGGCGCCCATGAAGTTGCCACCGAGTAGCAGGTCCACCGTGCCGTCACCATCCAGGTCACGGACAAACGAGGCGTAGGTGCGCGAGAACTGCGTCTCCAGCGGCAGCGGCGCAAGCGTGAATCGGCCATCGCTCCCCGCGAGTGCCACGGAAGTCGCGAACATATGTGCCGTCAACAGGCGCGCCTGCTTCAGCTCTTCGGGCGGCAGGATGTCCGTCACGCGGCTCGCGCCGAACGCCTTGTACGACCCGAACTTCGCGCGCAGCGCCGGCATCACCTTCACCATCTCGTCGCGCGTCGCGAGCGGATAGCTCACGCCATGCTTATAGAAACTGATCACCTGCTTCAGCGTCCCGTTGCCGAAGAAGTCGAACACGTACATCTCGGCTGGCTGCGTGGCCGATGCGGTGAGGTACGAGTTCAGGCCAAGGTTGCCCAGTACCAGGTCCGTGCGGCCATCGCCGTTCAGGTCAGCGGCCGCGACATGATTCCACCACCCCTCGGAGTTCGAAAGGCCGGCGTCGTTCGTGCGATCGGTGAACCGGCCACGCGACTGGCGGAACACGCGCACCGGCATCCATTCGCCGGCGACCACCAGGTCCAGCGTGCCGTCCTTGTCCATGTCCACCCACGCCGCCGACGTCACCATGCCCGCTTCGAGAAGCGCCGGTGCAATCTGCTCCGTCACGTCGGTGAAGTGCCCGCGCCCATCATTCTGCAGCAGGTGGCTCTTCGGCGACAAGCCATACTGCTTTGCCACCACGCGACTGCCCACGAACAGGTCCATGGCTCCATCGCCATTGAAATCGCCGGGCACCACGCACGACCCATTCTCGTAGAATGCCGGCAGTCCGTCGAGCGATTTCGTGAAGTGCCCGCGGCCGTCGTTGATGTAAAGCCGATCGCGCAGTTCCGGCATGCTGCCCCAGAATTCATTCCCGGCGCTGACCACGTACAGGTCAGGGTGCGTGTCTCCGTTCGCATCGAAGAATGCGGCGTCCACGTCCTCAGAGATGCTGTCCGGCGCGAAGGTCGCCGAGTCCGCGATGACGTAACTGCCATTCGCCTGCTGCAGCAGCAGGCGACCCTGCTGCCATTTTGCACCACCGGCGAAGATGTCGTCCAGTCCATCACCATTCACGTCAGCCACGGCAAGCGCCGGCCCCTGCGTCGAGAGCAGGTGCGGCATCAGCGGTTCGCGATCCATGTCGTTGAAATCGTTCTCGACGTGCACGTACCCCGTCGGCACGCGGTTCGTGATGTCGGTGAAGAGTGCCGGAGTTTTCCGCTGGGGCGCATAGTTCCACGCACCGCGCGCATCGCGCTGCGACAGCACCAGCGTGCGGTTGCCCGCCACATTCGTCAGCACCTGAAATCGACGGTCGGGCCAGATCACCGTCAGCGTGTCGATGATCGAGTCGCGGCCCAGCCCGAAGTGCAGGCGCTGGTCCACCGATGACTGGAACCCGCGCGTCGGGCTCTGCTCCAGGAATTGCGTGTGCCCCTGTCGCACGATGGTCACCTTGCTGCCGATGCCGCCGGTGTTCTTCCCGTCACCACGCAACGCGATGGTGAGGTACCCGTTATCACCGCGCTCGCGTGCGCGATTCCGGAAGATGGACACCGGCGCGTCGTAGTTGTTCACCACCAGGTCCAGCGCGCCGTCGTTGTCCAGGTCCACATAAGCGGCGCCGTTGGAATAGCCCGGTTGCGCCAGTCCCCACGCCTTGGCCATGTCGGTGAAGCGCAAGCCGCCATCGTTGCGATACGCGTGATTCACCATCGGCACCGTGGGCATCTGCTTCAGGAGCGAGATGTTCTCTCGGTTCACGCCGTTGGCCAGCGACGCCTGCACCGACTGGTTGCCGATGTAGTTGATGTAATCCAGGTCGTTTGGACGGCGATAGATGCCGCTCGTCACGAACAGGTCCTTCTGTCCATCGTTGTCCAGGTCCGCGAACAGCAGTGACCAGGTCCAGTCGGTCGCCTCGACACCGGCAAGGAACCCGACCTCGCTGAACACACCGCCACCGCGATTGAGTTGCAGCGTGTTGCGTGCGTATTGCGGATGGTAGCCGGCACGCACGCGCAGCTTGAACAGGCTGTACGCCTCGGAACTTGCCGACGATTTGAGGATGTCCTCGCGCTCCGGCAGCATGTCGCCGACCACGATGTCGGGGCGGCCGTCGTTGTTCACGTCTGCGGCGTCGACGCCCATCGAGAAGCGGCTGGTGTGCCCGGTCGCCGTCGCGATGGATTCCGTGAACCGCTTGCGACAGGTGTTGTAATACAGGAAGTCCTGCTCCTGAAAGTCGTTCGCGACGTACACGTCGGGACAGCCATCCTGGTTCAGGTCACTCACTACCAGCCCGAGCCCGTAGCCGTCGATGCCGCCGAAGATGCCCGCTTGCGCGCTCACGTCGGTAAACCGGGCCCCATCGTTGCGATACAGCCGACCGCCGGCGGTGCTGTCGCGCACGTCGCGACGCCTGGCCGTGCCGATCGCGCGTTCCGTGTGCGTGCTGTGACTCAGCAGCAGCATGTCCAGGTCACCGTCGGCGTCGTAGTCGAAGAACGCCGATTGCGTGGAATAACCCGCGTGCGCAAGTCCGTACGACGCCGCGCGATCGGTGAACGTGCCGTCACCATTGTTGATGTAGAGCATGTTGCGGCCCTGCATCGTGAGGTAGCGCACCGCCGACACGTAGATGTCCAGGCGGCCGTCACCATTCACGTCGGCCATCGTGACACCGGTTTTCCAGCCGGGCGGTCCGCCGACACCCGCCTGCTCCGTCACATCCTCGAACCGGAAGTCGCCACGGTTCAGATACAGCCGGTTCGGCTCGAGGTTGGACGACAGGTAGAGATCGGGCAGGCTGTCCCCATTCACGTCGCCCACTGCCACACCACCACCGTTGTAGTAGTAGAGGTAGTTGAGGATGTTGAAATCCGGTGACTCCGGCAGCGTGTTTGCGAACGCGACGCCGGTGCGCTTCGGGTCGAGTCGTTCGAAGAGCGGCGGCCCCGCGGGTTCCGCCGCGACAAGCAGTGCACTGTCACCGCGTACGGCGTCACCGCGTACAGCGGCCGTGCGCTCGCAGGCCGTCAATACCAGCGTACACGTCAGCGTGACGACTGCACGCGCGAGCCAGGACTGCCGCGCACGCCTCACGTCGGGCCTCAGCGCGTGGATGCGACGATCGGCGTCGGGTGCGTCGAGACTTTCGACACCACGAGCTCGCCCACCTTGCGGCCCTGCACCTGTCCCTGCTCCACCGCCCGACGGTAGTGAATGCCGCCATACAGGCGGCTGATCGCCGCTTCGTCAGCCGCAGCATGGAACGATGCGTACGAGCGGACCGGCAATCCGTATTCCATTTCCGTGGAGTCCGCGAACGCGAACTTGTCGCCGAAGAGCTGCGTCAGCACGACGGCCGCAGCCGTCGAGATGCCACTGTGCCCGCTGGTGTACTCCGGAAACGGCGGCGTCTGCAGCAGCGGCGTCCAGCCCTCGTCCACATAGGTGTTGATCATCGTCTCGGGCCGGATGACGTTCGAGCGGTACTTCTCGGCCCACACGCTCAGGAATCCATCAGCCAGGGCCACGGCGGTGCGCGCGTACGCCTCGGCCGAGCGTAGCATGTCGGCATCAGCCTTGCGCGCGACAAGGCTCACAATGCCCATCCAGTGTCCGCCCGGGCTCATCTTCTTGGTCGCGAACATGGTATGTCCCTGCACGTGCATCACGAACGGGTTGCAGTCCCAGAAGGCGGCGATCGCGCGCTGCTCCTCGGTGAGGTGCTTCCCGACCTGCTGCACCTCGACCATCTGCTTGTAGAAGTCACTGCGCTTCGCCGTATCGAACGGGAACGGCGGCTCCGGCTTGAACTGGTTCGACGTGTCCATCACGAACGGGCGCAACGTTCCCCAGTTCGGCTCCACGGCATCCATGTAGGCAGGCGGTGTCGGGATCCAGCGCCCCGGCGCATCGCGCAGCACGCTGTACTTGCCAAGTCCGGTGCGCTGCTTGAAGCCATCCGCGCCGGCCCATGCCAGCACATGCCGCGCGACGGTGTCGCCGTACGCCACCGAGCGCTCGAATACCTCCGACGAAAGTTCCTTGCGAAAGCGTTCGTCCATGCCGTCGCGCAGCGTGTCCATGCGTGCCTGCGAGAAGGTCAGCGCACGTCCGACGACCATGTAGGCGTGCACACCGGCCAGCGGCAGCGAGACCGGCGCCGCGGCATCGAGTGGTGGCACCGGCGTGAGGCCATTCAGCTGGCCCGCCAGCGAGCGAAACGTCGTGTCACCGTGGCGCAGCACTTCGTACGCCGCGATGCTGGCATACGCATACACGCGGCTGGCCTGCGGCGGGCTGAAGATGTCGTACACGATGACGTCGTTCACCAGCTTCACGGCATCGTGCAGCGGGGTGGCATCGGTCATGCTGGTGGCAGCGCTGACGGTCGAGGCGCGCGAGCAGGCACTGGTGTTGCCGGCGATCAGCAGCAGCGCCAGGAACCGTGCGTATCTGGTCATGGGTCGCGACGGGCAAGACGGAAAACAAGGGGACGCGCACTGTTGCGCGCGACCACGAAGCGCTCGCCATCACGGGAGCGGAGGTGCAGGATGTCGCGCGACTGGCCCGGTACGAAGAATCCGCTGCCCGCGCGACGAACGACCGTGAACGCGCCATCCTTCGCACCGCGCAGCATCAGGCCGTAGGAATCGCTGAGCCGCGCGATGTCCGGCTTCACGCCATCGAAGTTGCCGGCGAGCAGCAGGTCGGTGATCCCGTCGCCGTCGACGTCACGCGCGGCGATGCCGTACACTGGAGCCAGCTGCGCCTCGTCAGGCAGCGGCACGAGCGTGAACGAGCCGTCGCCGTTGTTGCGCATCATCGAGGTCGCAAAGGTCTCGACCTTCTTCTGCAACGCGCTGCCCAGATCGTCCGGCGTGAAGATGTCCGTGACACCGGCGCGCGCGTACTCGGTATAGCTCAGGAACCGCACCTTGAGCGGCGGCAACGCCTTGATCATCTCGTCGCGGAGCACCAGCGGATAGCTGCGCCCCTGATTGTAGCAGGCCACGATCTGGTCTACCTGACCGTTGCCGTCGAAGTCCTTCACGAACAGCGTCGCCGGTTCCTTCGGCGATGCACGCAGGCGGCTGTTCAGGCCAAGGTTGCCGACGATGAAATCCATCTTGCCATCGGCATTGAAGTCACCGGCCACGATGCGGTTCCACCATCCGCGGCTCTGCTCCAATCCGCGCACGGCGGCGGGCACGAGCCGGCCACCGGTGTTCCGGAACACGCTGATGGGCATCCACTCGCCCACCACGACAAGGTCCATGCGGCGGTCACCGTCGACATCCTGCCAGACGGCATCGGTGACCATGCCGACGCGTGTCAGCTGCGGTGCAATGCTGCTGGTGACATCGGTGAAGTGCCCGCGCCCGTCGTTGCGCAGCAGCATGCTCACGGGGTCAAGCCCATAGCTCCACGGCACACTGCGGCTGCCCACGAACAGGTCCAGATCACCATCGCCATCAAAGTCACCGGCGGCAGCACGCGACCCGCTGTTGACCTCCACGGGCAACGCGTCGGTCGCCTTGCGGAAGGTGCCCTTGCCATCATTGAGGTAGAGACGGTCCTGCAGCGCCGAGGAGCCTTCCGAGTATTCATTGCCGCCACTGACGACATACAAATCGGGAGCGCGATCACCGTTCGCATCGAAGAACAGGGCGCCGACATCCTCGGAGATCGCATCGGGCTCGAACAGGCCCGCGTTGCTGACCGCGAACGTGCCGTTCGACCGCTGCAGCAGCAGCTGCCCGGGCTGATCCTTCGCGCCGCCGATGAACAGGTCGTCCAGCCCATCGCCATTCACGTCGCCCGAGGCGGCAGCCGGTCCTTCCGTGGACAGCATGCGCGGGATCAGCCGCTCGCGATCGAAGTCGACGAACTCGTTCTCGACATGCACGAAGCCGATACCGCTGGCGGCCGTGGCATCCGCCAGCAACGGCGGCGGTCCGACAGGTCGCGCGGCCGGTGCGCTCGCGGCGCCAGCATGCTGCAGTACGAGCGTCGCGTTCGTCGCAACGCCAACCTGCACGCTGCGACGGCCGTCCGGCCATTCCACGACGACCGAATCCATGCGCTCACGCGCGCCGACGCCGAATGTCAGCGGATACTCGACGCTCGACTGGAAGCCGCGCACCGGCGAGAGCTCCTGCATGAAGCGGGCAGTATCGCTGAACAGCGTGACGCGCGCACCGATGGCGAAACGATTCATGCCGCTGCCCTGCAATTGCACGCGCACGAATCGATTGGCGGGCAGCAGCGTGCGCACATTGTTTCGGTAAACGAACGCCTCGAGATTGGCGTTGTTCACCACCAGGTCCAGCGCGCCATCGCCATCGAGGTCGGCATACGCGCTGCCGCTGGACACATTGGCGCGATCCAGCCCCCACGCCTTTGCCTGGTTGCTGAAGCGCATGCCGCCATCGTTGCGAAAGGCGTAGTCGGCGATCGGCGTGGTCGACATCGCGCGAGTCAATGCCATGTAGTCCACCGTGCCGCCGCTGGTCACGGTCTTCGCGGTCTCGGTGTTCGCGACGAAAGCCAGGTATTCCTGCGATGTCACGTCACGCAACAAACCATTCGTGACGTAGATGTCCTTGCGGCCATCCAGATCCAGGTCCGTCAGCAGCGCGCTCCAGCTCCAGTCCGTGCGGGCGACGCCGGCCATCTGTCCCACGTCGCTGAAGGTGCCGTCACCGTTGTTGCGCTGCAGCATGTTGCGCATGAACTGGTGCCCGTAATCGTTGCGCAGCTTGGCCTGGTACACATCCCAGCCATCGAACGACGAGGTGGTGCGCAACCGATACTCGTCCTCGGGCAGCATGTCGGTGGTGTAGATGTCCGTCTGCCCATCGTTGTCCACATCGGCCATGTCCATGCCCATGGAGAAGTAGCTGCTGTTGGGCATCTGCTGCTGCATGGATTCGGTGAACGTGCCGTTGCGATTGTTGATGTAGAGGTAATCGTGCTCGAAGAAGTCGTTCGCGATGTAGATGTCAGGCCAGCCATCGTGATTGACGTCCGAGACGCCGAGGCCAAGCCCGAACGCGACTTCCGGCCCGAAGATGCCGGCCTTCTCGCTGACATCGGTGAACCGCCCGCCGTCGTTGCGGTACAGCCGATCGCCGCCGTTGTGGTCGCGTACCGTGCGCGTGTTGCGCATGCCGAAGCTGCTGGCCGGACGCGGCGAGTTGTTGATGACGATCAGGTCAAGGTCACCATCGCGATCGTAGTCCAGGAACGAGGCATGTGTCGTGAAGCCGTCGTCGTCGATGCCGTACTTCGCCGCCTGCTCGCTGAATCGCGGGACGCTGTCGGCACCATTTCCTTCGTTGATCCAGAGCTCGTTCCGGCGGCTGTTCGCGTCACCAACGCCGGCATGGCTCACGTACAGGTCCAGGCGACCCTCGCCATTGACGTCCGCCAGGGTCAGGCCGGTGGTCCACGGCTTCGACGTGACGAGCCGTGAGGCGGCAGTGATGTCACGAAACCGGAACCCGCCTTCATTCAGGAACAGGCTCGGGCCTTTCAGGTTGCTGCCGAGGATCACGTCCGGACGACCGTCGCCATTCAGGTCGCCCGTCGCGACACCGCCGCCATTGTAGAAATTGCGGTACACGAAGACGTTCAGCTCCTGCGTCTCCGTGAGGCGGTTCTCGAAACGGATGCCGGTGAACGACGAGGGCATCGCCGTGAACAATGTCGCGCCGACCGCGGGTGCCGTGCCGGTGTACGGCGCAGCGGGTCTCGACGGGGCTGGGGTCTCGGTGCAGCCGCTCGCGAGGCAGACCAGCACTGCCGTCACGACTCGTCTCACCGCCGATCCATCACGCATGCAACGTTGTCGCTTCGTCTGGGAGACTCACGCACCGGCGGTGCGCCTGAGAGGTGCAGAATAAGATCAAGGCCTGCATCGAGTCGTACCGATGCAGGCCTTGAATGTTACCACATCAACGACTGCTCAGGATCCGTACCCCGGATTCTGCACCAGCTTCGGGTTCGTGTTGATCTGCTGCTGCGGAATCGGCAGCAGGATCTTGTACGCCGGCGTGGCAGCCTTGCCGAACCACGTGCCGGACGTGTACGTGCCCTTGCGAATCAGGTCCTGGCGGCGCTTGCCCTCGCCGAGGAGCTCGAACAGGCGCTCGTCGAAGATCACGTCGCGGAGCTGTGCCTGCGTCAGGCTGGCAGCGATCGGCTGTGCCGGGCTGAAGGCGCGAGCGCGGACAAGGTTCAGCTGCAGGATGGCTTCCGGCGTGCGACCCAGCTCGTTCAGCGCTTCGGCCTTGATCAGATGCATCTCGGCGAGGCGAAAGATCGTGAAGTCGTTGCCGCTGGCATTGCCGGCACGATTCGGATCGAGCGGGAACTTGTAGATGCGCGCGCCTTCGTTCTCGTTCGCAGACGTAATGTCCCCGATGCGCGCGGTGAAATTGAGACGCTGACCCTGACGGTTGTTGACCGGCAGGCCGGTGAACAGGTCTACCTGCGGGCCTTCCAGCATCGTCGAGCGACGGACGTCGGCCGCACTGAACTTGTTGTACGTCTCCTCGACCACCGACCAGCCGTTCCAGCCACCACCACCACCGAAGCTGTTGTAATGCAGCGACTGGAACTGACGGTTGAAGCCGAGTCCATCGACCGCCTTGCCACGAACCACCAGAATGTTTTCCGGCGAATTCTGGTTCGTGAAGGTGAAGTTCGACTTGAAGCTCGGGGCCAGCGTGTAGGTGCCCGAATTGATCACGGCGTCAGCCGCATTCAGGGCCTCCGTCCACTTGGCGACACCAGGCGTAAGGCCCGCCGTCGTCACTGTGCCACTCCAGACGCGTGCATTCAGGTACAGGCTCGCCAACATGGCGTCAGCCGCACCCTGCGTCACGCGACCCTGCTGATCCGGCCACGTCTTCGGCAGGTCAGCGCGAGCCGCCTTCAGCTCCGTCTCGATCCAGGTGAAAAGCTCGGCGCGCGTCTTGGCTGCGCGCTGCTCGACCTTCGTGTCGGTGGCAACCGGCACGCCGCCGTATACGTCCATCAGCTGCATGTAGTACAGCGCGCGCAGTGCACGGACTTCGGCCTTGACCGCAGCCTGACCCGGAATCGTGACGTTTTCGAGTGCCTCGAGCACGACGTTGGCGCGCGCGACACCGGCGTACTGCTGGTTCCAGATGTCGTTGATCTCACGCAGGCCGGTGACGCTGGTCGGCGTCCAGCCCTGACGGTGCAGTTCGATCCATGCGCCGTTGTCGAACCAGTCACCGCCGCGAGTCGGGACGACCGTCTCGTCGGAGCTGACCTGATTCAGCGCGTAATACGACTCCATGTTGTTCCGGAGGTTGGCGTAGACCGACGTCACGCCGGCGAACACCTCATCCGAATTCTTGTAGAACGTGTCCTTCGTGATCAGGCTCGTCGGATTTTCCTTCAGGTCGGTGCAACCAACCATCAGGCCGACGGGGACCAGCATCAGCGCGCCAAGGCGCGCTGAGCGGGTCGGGAAGCGGAACAGAGACATTCGCATTCGCCTCAATGAGACTGGTAGGGATTCGAACAGTGATCACACGAACTTTCAGCTTCGACTCAGAATTGAATGCGGAAGCCGCTCGTAAAGGTCCGGGCGCGCGGGTACGACAGGTAATCCATGCCGCGCGAGGCCAGGCCGGCGTCGATGAAGACTTCCGGGTCATAGCCGGTGTACGGCGTGAACAGCAGCAGGTTGTCGCCCGAGACGTAGAGGCGGACCGGGCGGGCCGTGCGCGGCAGGTTGAACGAGTAGCCGACCGTGACGTTCTGCAGGCGAACGAACGAACCGTTCTCCACATAGCGCGACGAATACTGCGACGGCTCGGTCAGGCTTTCGGGCGAGCTGAGTGCGGACGCCAGGAAGTTCTTGTCCTGCGTGACGTTCGCCTTCGTGGCGTAGACCAGGGCCGTGTTGTTGAACACATCGCGGCCCTGCTCTGCACGCCACAGCCAGCTGGCGTCGAAGCCCTTCCACGTGGCATTGCTGCGGAGGCCCAGGCTGAAGGTCGGGTTCGCATTGCCGATGATGACCTTGTCGTCGGCATTCGGCGACGTGCTCTTACCCTTCAACACGCGGCTCGTCTCCTTGCCCTTCGCGTCGCGGGTGACGGTGTACGTGTTGAACTCCTGTGCACCGGCCGTGTTGAAGCCGGCAAACTCGAAGCCGTAGAACGTGCCGATGGGCTGGCCCGGGATGATGCGCTGTGCATTCACGCCCGACTGGCCCTGGCCGCTGACGCCACCAGTCTCGATGAAGTCAGCCGGTCCGAGGTTCAGCACCTTGTTGCGCTCCACGGAAAGCACGAGGCCGCTGGTAAGGTTCAGACCCTTGCCGGCACGCTCGTACATGCGAGCATCGAGCGAGAATTCGAGACCGCGGTTCTGCACGGCGCCGATGTTTTGCAACTGCGTCGCGACGAAGGCGGACCCGGTCTGCGAGATCGGGACCGTCAGGAGCAGGTCCGTCGTCTTCTTGTTGTAGTACTCGAGCGAGCCGCTGAAGCGACCGTTGGCAATGCCGTAATCGAACGCGATGTTCGACTGCGCCGACTGCTCCCACTTCAGGAGCGGGTTCGGGTTCTGGTTCGGGACGATACCCGTGAACACATTGTTGCCGAACACGTAGCGTGCGCCGCCGTCGGGGGCCAACGAAGCTAGTGACTGGTACGGGCCCACGGCCTGGTTACCCTGAAGGCCGTAACCGACGCGCAGCTTGAGCTGCGAGAACGGCAGCGACTTGCCGAACGATTCGTCGCTGATCAGCCATGAACCGGAGATTGCCGGGAACACCGCCCACTTGTTGGCATCACCGAAACGCGACGATCCGTCGCGACGCAGCACGCCGGTCACGAAGTAGCGGTTCTTGTAGCCCACGTTGGCGCGCGTGAAGAACGACACCAGGCGGCTCTGCTCCTGGTACGACTGCGGGATCTGCGGCTGTGCGCCGGCGCCAAGGTTGTTGAACGTGAAGGCGTCGGTCGTGAAGCTGCGCGTCTGTGCCGAGAAATCGGTGTTGTCGAAATCGGTGTACTCATAGCCGCCGACGATGTCGAATTCGGCATCATTACCGACGGTCGGAGACCAGGTGAGCAGCGACTGCAAGGTCTGGTTCGACAGCGAGCGCTGCGCCTGCTGCGCAAGGCCACCGAACTCGGAGCCCACGGAGCCACCCTTCGGCAGGTAGACGTTGCGCTGGCCGTTGGAACGGTCGGTGCCAACGTTCAGCTGCGCGATCAGGCTCGGGAAGATCTGGAGCGACGACGTGATGTTCGCGAGGGTGCGCAGCGTGTTGCCTTCGTCGATCGTCTGACGCGCCAATGCAACCGGGTTGCGGACGGACTGACGGCCAAGGCCGATCTCGTAATACTGCTGGGCCTTCGTGACGGGATCGATGACGAACACCGGACGCGTCGGATTGAACACGGCGTTGTTCTGGAACACGCCGCCTTCGAAGCCACCCGTATTCTCGAACGGCAGGTAATCGTTGTCGATACGCGAGGAGCTCAGGTTGAGCCCGATGCGCAGGCGACCATTCAACGCTTCATGATTGCCATTCAGGCGAGCCTGCAGACGCTGGAAGCCGTTGGAAATCACGACACCCTGCTGATCCAGCAGGTTCAGCGAGGCGCGGAACGTGGTGGACTGGTTGCCGCCGGCGAACGCCAGGTTGTGATTCTGCGAATATCCGGTGCGCTGCGTCTCCTTTTCCCAGTCCGTGTTCGCGTTGCCCTGCGACGTGAGGCGCGAGGCGGGCAGTGTGCCCTTTGCGATCTGGCTCTGGATGAACGCGCGATACTGGTTGCCATCGAGAAATTCGAGCGAGTTCGCGGCCCTGCTGCCGGCAATGAACGTCTCGTATTCCATGGTTGCCGAGCCGCCACGACCCTTCTTCGTCTCGATCAGCACCACGCCGTTGGCGCCGCGGCTGCCGTAGATGGCCGTCGCGGCAGCGTCCTTCAGCACCGTCACCGTGGCGATGTCCGACGGGTTGATGGCGTTGAGCGGGTTGCGGCCGAGCGCCGGCGATCCGCCGATACCAAAACCGCGTGCCTCCGACTCGTTGTTCTGCAGCGGCACGCCGTCGATGACGTAGAGCGGATCATTGCTGGCGCTGATCGAGGTGCCGCCACGGATGCGGATCTGTGCTCCGGCACCAGGCTCACCGCTGTTCAACGTGACGTTCACGCCGGCCGCGCGACCGGCGAGCAGCGCCGTCGGGTTCGCGATCACGCCGACATTGGCTTCTTCCGCATTGATCGTCGCGACGGAACCCGTCACGGCTTCCCTGCGCTGCGAGCCGTACCCCGTCACCACGACGGCGCCGAGGTTCGCGGCCACGGACTGCATGGTGAAACGGACGTTGGCCGTCTGGCCGGGAACGACGGCAACATCCCTGACCTGCGGGGTGTAACCAATACGCGTGACACGCAGGCGGGCCGTGCCGGCCGGCAGGTCAGCGAGCTGGAAGCCACCGTCGACGCGCGTGATGGCGCCGCGCTGGGTTCCTTCGATCGTCACCGTGACGCTTTGCATCGGGAGCTGGCTGGTCGAGTCGATGACTCGCCCGGAAATCGCACCGCGGGCACCCTGTGCCTGCACTGGATTCGCCATAATGAGACCGCCAACTGCAGCGGCCATCAGACCTCGGATCAATTTCATTCGTCTGCTCTCCTGGATCATGCGGAGGGATTTGTCAAACGGGCTTGCTCCTGAGCGGGGAGTCCAGGAGAACCGTACGTCGTATCAACACCTGCGACTGCGGGCCATACCTTTTCCCGAACCACTTCCTCTTCTCGCGCGCGCCGTAGCCGGTCACGGTACAACACACACGGGAAGCGGCGCATCGGAGCGTCGCTGAATTGATGCGGACCTGTCATGTATCGTAGGCCTGCGGCGCTCGACGTGTCGGCGCCCTGGCCTCATGCCGCACTCCTGTCGCCGCACTCCTGTCGCCGCGCTCCTGAACAGGTGACCGCTGCACGGCGTCAGCGCCGCACATCCCACCTGTTCGCGCCGCCCGGTCACCGCGCGCACAGCGCACGGCACGACCCCTCGAGGTTGAGGAATTGTAATGACAGGCTGACGACGTCGCACGGCAACGTGAACGGCCTGAGGGGAAATCTTGGGGGGCATGCTCGCCGTCGGCACGCGACATGTCAAGATGCGGTGACGAACAGGATGGTGACTGTGTACCGAGGGCGTGCAGAGCCAATGCAAGAAATACAGATGTTTCGGCAGAATTCGGCGAATATTGGCTTATTTCGGCACCATCGAGGCTCGTAACTCAGCAAGCGCGCCGACCGCTGTGCTGTCAGGTACAATTCCGTAGTCGACGACCGCGCGTCGCTCCGCGCACGCCCGGATGAGCGAACGCTGAGAAAGGCGTCGCCACACGCACCGCCGAGCGCCCAGCCTCCCGATCATGACCGTCCTGACCATTGCCCTGCTCGCCCAGCTGACCGTGTCCGCGCGACCCGTCGCGCCCGTGCTGTCGTTCCCCGACGCCGGACTGGATGACACCAGTGCCTACAGCGGCTACCAGACACGATTCTTTCGCGATGCGGCCCGTAACACGCTGCAGGTGTACATCGATCAGCGCAACGCGCGCCTCGTGCACCTCATGGCCGACGCCGACAATGCGAGTGCCGGCTTCACGGCCCGCGATGCCCGCGGCGCCACCGCCGTGCTGCAATGGGGAGCCGCGGGCGCCACGGTCGGCGCCGCCGCCGGTACCCGCCACTTCACGCATGTCGTCGCGGCACGCACACCCACGCTGCATCTGGGCTGGTTCCTGCTTGGCTCGATGCGCGTGGAGCGCGACTTCCAGTACGAGCAGCGCGCCTCGCAGCCGTTCGCTGACGCGCCGTACGTCATCCCCGACGTCGATCGGCTCATCGCGGCGCTGGAACAGCTGCCCCAGCGCGCGCGCGCACGTCATCTCGCGCGCCTCAACGCACGCAGCGTCGGCGACCTGCGCTCGCGCATGTACCCGCGTCCCCAACTCCGACGCGAGCGCGACGCATGGGTAACACGCGTGCAGCAGGTCACACTCGATGCGCGGGACACGCTGACACTGGAACTGCGCGCCGATGCAGCGGCGGTGACGGTGACCGTCGCCGGTGACTCGGTCACGATGCAGGCGCAGCGCGGCGATCGCGTCACGTTCACGGTGCACGTATCGACCACCGCACGCACGCTCACACCGCTCACGCGCACTGACATCTTCACACCCGATTTCCTTGCATTCCTTGCCGCCACGCGACGGCGCGGCGAAGCGGCCGGCGTGTTGGATACCGCCTCGGTTCGCGCCCGACGCATGGAGCGCCAGGTGCGCGGCGTCGAGCTGCTGGTCTCGCGCGAGAAGCTGATGGCCGGACTGCCGACCTATGCGACGTATTTCGGCCGCGACATGCTGATGACCGCGCTGATGATGCGCCCGATCTGGCGGCATCAGGCGCTCGAGGCGGTGATCGCCACCGCCCTGCGCAAGCTGGCGCCTACGGGCGACGTGAGTCATGAGGAAGCGCTTGGCGACCAGGCGGTGCGCGAGTCCGCCGCGGCGTACGTCGCGCTCATCACTGCGTATCGGGCCGCCGACGCCACCGGATCGGCCCATGTCGCCGACTCGCTCCTGACGCGCGCAGAGCTCGTGCTGCGCGACCTGCGCACGGTGCGCGAGAACTACCACATGATCGACGACGAATACCAGCTGCCGATCGTGGTCGCACGCTGGATTACCGACCCTGCGGTGCCGGCAGCAGCCAAGCGTGCATTCCTGCTCGATCGGCGCGATGGCGGCGTCACGCGCGCGCAACGGCTAGTGCGCGAACTCGCGCTGGTGGCGCGGCTCACGGCCCCGTATGCCGCGAACCCCGTGACCACCAACCTGATTGCCTTCGCGCCACGCGAGCCGTCGGGTTGGGCCACCGCGAGCTGGCGCGACAGCGGCGCCGGCTACGCCGGTGGCCGGTATGCGATGGACATCAACGCGATCTGGGTGCCGCACGCGCTCGAGTCGCTGGGCCGCATCATGACGGCGATGCGCGCACTCGGCATCGCAACCGCGACGAGCGACACCACGCTCGCACGCTATGTCCGCGACAGTGCGTCACTGACGCGCGCGATCATGACGTGGCGCGGTGCATCGCGCCACTTTGCGGTGCAGCTCACGGCGCCGCAGGTCATGACGGCGACTCGTGCACGACTCGCCGCCATGCCGACCGCCGAACGTGACTGGTGGACATCCCGCTCCGGTGCCGCGCGCGACACCGAAGCGCCGATCGAGTTTCTTGCCGTGGCGCTGGATGCGCAGGGCAAGCCGCTTGCGGTGGCGAACACCGATGCGGCAACGCAGCTCTTCCTGGGCGAGGGCGAAGGGCGGACGACAGGCTCGACGCCTGAGGAAGTGGCACACACGCTCCGCGATGTGCGACTCTTCGCGCGTCCGTATCCCGCCGGCCTGTTCGTCGACCGCATCGGGCCCGTGGTTGCCAACGACGCCTACGCGACGCCCGCCACGTGGGACGCGTTCGTGAAGGACCCGTATCATGGCCCACGCGTGGTCTGGGGACGCGAGGTGAATCTTTTTCTTCTTGGTACGGCTGGTCGCATTGCGAGTGCCCGGCAGCAGTCGGGCACCGACAATGCTGCGTATGTGGCAGAGTTGCGGACGGCGCTGGAAAAGGTACGGAGCGCCGTGGAGCAGTCGGGCTTTCACACCGAACTGTGGAGCTATGGTTTCACGGACGGGCGGCTCGCGGCCATGCGCTACGGCAGCGGCGCCGACATCCAGCTCTGGAGCACGACGGATCTCGCCGTGCAGTACGTGCTCGCGAAGGCGCTGCGCTGAGCGACCCGTGCGCAGCGGTGCGCGGCATGGAATGACAGCGCTGCGTCAGTAAACGCCTGTCGTCGTCCAGAGGCGCAGCGCGCAGGCACGACGAGCACGGAATGGGTGGCTGCTGTCGCACCGTCCGTGCTTGTATGTTTCCCGCAGTCGCAGACACATCCCAGACCCGCACGCGTCACGCGTGGTGGAGCAGCGAGCAGCATGCAAGCCGGATCAGACACGTTGTCGGACTTCCCCGCGGACAGCGCCATGCTCGCCGCCATCGTGGACACGTCCGGCAGCGTCATACTCGGCTTGCGACCGGACCACACGATCTTCGCGTGGAACAAGGCGGCGGTAACGCTCTACCAGACCGCGCGCGCCGATGCGATGGGGACCGACTACGTGCAGCGATTCATCGCGCCGGAGCATCGCGACGCCGTGGCGGCAGATATCCGCCGCGTACTGACGGGCGCAGTCACGCACGACTTCGAGGACGATTCCCTGCTCCCCGACGGCACGCGTCGCACGCTGCTCTGGAACGTGTCGAGAGTGCTCGACGACGAGCAGCGCACCATCGGCGTCGTGGCGACGGGCCAGGACATCACTGAGCGCAAGGAAGCCGAGGAGCGGTTCCGGGTCGTCTTCGAGCATTCGGCGGATGGGCTGCTGCTCTCGGACGACACGGGTATCGTGGACTGCAATCCCGCGGCGCTTCGCATGCTCGGCCTGCGCGAGAAGCACGAGCTGATCGGCCGCCGCACAGCGGAGATTTCGCCGTTCACGCAACCGGATGGCACGCCTTCCGACGAGAAGTCGCGCGGCATCGGTGCGGCAACGCTCGAACGCGGCGTGATGACGTTCGACTGGGTGCACCAGCGCGCAGACGGGCACCCGGTGCCGGTGGAAGTGAGCGTGCGTCATGCGGCGCTGCGCGGCAGGCGTGTCTCGGTGATTGCGTGGCGCGACCAGTCGCATCGCGCCGAGATCGAGCGGCAGCGGATGGAACTGGAGCAGCAGTTGAACGTGACGCGAAAGCTGGAAGCCGTGGGTCAGCTCGCGGGAGGCGTGGCGCACGACTTCAACAACCTGCTCGCGGCGATCCGGAATTGCATTCAGCTCGTGATGGACGAAGTGCCCGAGGAGTTTGCCTTCCGCGACGATCTCGCGCTTGCGCTGACCACGACGGAGCGCGCTGCGCGACTCACCGGGCAGCTGCTGTCATTCAGCCGCAGGCAGGCGCCCCTGGCCGAGTGCGTGGACCTCGCATCGCTCGTGCACGACATGCAACCGCTGCTCCGCACCTCGCTGCCGGCATCGGTGACCGTGCGCATCGAGGCGGTCGCGTCGGGGGCGCGCGTGCGGGCCGACCGCGGGCAGCTGGAGCAGGTGGTGCTCAACATCGCGCAGAACGCGCGTGACGCCATGCCCAGTGGCGGCACGCTGACGTTGTCGGTAGGTGTCGACGACGACGCGATGCAATCCACGCTCACGATCAGCGACACCGGCATGGGCATGGACGACGCCGTCCGGCAGCGCATCTTTGAACCGTTCTTCACCACCAGGCCACTTGGCGAGGGCACCGGTCTTGGACTGGCCGTCGTCTACGGCGTGGTGACGCAGGCGGGTGGCACCGTACGCGCGGAGAGCGTGAAAGGCGTGGGCACGAGCACCTGCATCGTGCTGCCGCGCAGCATGGACGACGTGACCGAGCCGCCGCACGAGGACGCGCCATCGGAGACCGTCGTCGAGCGGATCCTGCTGGTGGACGACGACGCCGCCGTGCGCGTGACCACGCGCCGCCTGCTGGAGCGTCTGGACTTTGCCGTGGTGGAAGCGGAGAACGGCATCGGGGCACTGGAAGTCTTCCGGGCGCGGCGTGCCGATATCGCCGTGGTGTTGAGCGACATCCGCATGCCGGGCATGGATGGATTCCGGCTTGCCCGCGAGGTGCGAGCGCTGGACCCGGCGTTTCCCATCCTGTTCATCTCCGGCTTCGATGCACAGGTGCACAAAGACCGGCGTGGCCTGGAGGACATCGCGATGCTGGCCAAGCCATTCGCGCTGGACAAGCTGCTCCAGATGCTGCGCGCGGCGATTGCCTCACGCCCGCGCTAGCGACCCGACTTCAATGCGGCCAGCCGCTCGCCTGCGGCATGCAGCGTGGCATCGCGCTTCGCATAGTGAAAGCGCATGAAGTTGTTCACGGGTTCACGGAAGAAGCTGGAGCCAGCCACGCCGGCCACGCCGACATGCCGGATGAACCACTCCGACGCCTCGGTGTCAGTGTCGAAACCCAGCGCGCCGATGTCCACCATCACGTAGTACGCACCCTGCGGCTCGCTGTACGGCAGGCCGGACGCACGGAGGTAGCCGAGGAAGAGCTCGCGCTTCGCCGTGTACAATGCGGTGATGCCCTCGTAGTAGCTGTCGGGCAGCTCGAGACCCGCGACGGCCGCCTCCTGCAGCGGGGCCGCGGCGCCGATGGTGAGGAAGTCGTGCACCTTGCGCGCCTGCGCGATCACCTGCGGTGCCGCATGCATGTAGCCGATGCGCCAGCCCGTGATGGAGTACGTCTTCGACAGGGAATTGCAGGTGATGGTCCGCTCGAAGGCGCCCGGCAGCGACGCGAAGTACGTGTGTACGTGCGGTGCATACACGATGTGCTCGTATGGCTCGTCGGTGATCACGAAGCAATCGTGCTCCTCGGCAAGCCGGAGGATGATCAGCAGCTCGTCGCGCGTGAACACCTTGCCGGTGGGATTTGACGGGTTGCAGAGGACGATCGCCTTCGGCTTCTCCGCAAAGGCGCGCGCCAACTCGTCGGGATCGAAATTGAAGGTCGGTGGTTGCAGCGCGACGTAGATGGGAATGGCACCGGAGAGGATCGCATCGGCGGCGTAGTTCTCGTAGAAGGGCGAGAACACGATCACCTTGTCGCCTGGGTTGCACGCCGTCATCATGGCGACCGCCATGGCCTCGGTACTGCCACAGGTCACCACGAGATGCCGTTCCGGATCCACATCGAGGCCGGTGAACTTCGCGATCTTCGTGGCGAGTGCACGGCGGAAGCGCGGCGCGCCCCAGGTCACCGCATACTGGTGGAACGGGCCACGCGTCGCGCGCTCCAGTGCTGCCAGCATCTCCTCCGGCGGATCGAAATCCGGAAAGCCCTGCGACAGGTTGATTGCGCCATACTGGTCCGACATGCGCGTGGTGCCGCGGATCACGGATTCGGAAAAGACATGCAAACGCTCGGCGGTTTTCGGCATGCGCAACGATGGCGTCGTGCGGGCGCGGCAGGAAGGGGCGTCGGGGTGGCGGTGCAGCCGAGTATCCTGATTGTACTTCATCGCGTCCACCACTCTTTCGTCAGGGCCGACAATGCCACTTCGCCTGTTGCGTGCCGCGACGCTGTCGCTCGTGCTCACCGTCGCCTCTGCCGGGCGCCCTGCACTGACGCAGGGGCAGGCACCGCCACTGACATACGCGCAGTTGCGCAGTGCACCATTTCCCAACGAACTCGTCGCGTCAGCGGGCGCGGACCGCATCGCATGGGCGCTGAACGACAACGGCCGGCGCAACATCTGGACGGCAGAAGCGCCGACATTCGTGCCTCGTGCGCTGACGCGGTACGCCACCGACGATGGGCAGGAACTCACCAGCGTGCAGCTGTCGTCAAGCGGCGCGCATGCGGTGTATGTGCGGGGCGGCGATCATGGCTCCAACTGGGACGATGCGCAGCCGGTGAACCCGCTCGGCATGCCCATGCCGCCGAAGGTGCAGATCTGGAGCATTGCGACGACTGGCGGAGACCCCGTGCTGCTGAGCGACGGCGAGGCACCGGTGCTCTCGCCGAAGGGTGATGTGGTCGTGTTCGAGCGTGAGCGCCAGTTGTGGAGCGTGCCGGTCGACGGTTCGGCACCGGCGCAGCGGCTTTTCACGATGCGTGGCAACAATGGTGCAGCGGTCTGGAGCCCTGACGGTTCACGCATCGCATTCGTCTCGAATCGCGGCGATCACGCCTTCATCGGCGTGTATACGAATGCGACGACACCGATTCAGTGGATGGCGCCGAGCACGAGCCGTGATGCAATGCCGCGCTGGAGTCCCGATGGCACGCGCCTGGTCTTCATGCGGCGCCCCGGTGCCGGCGGTGCACCCGCGCCCATGCTAGTCGCACAGCCGCAGCCGTGGGCCCTGTTCACCGCCGATGTGGCGACGGGCGTCGCAACACAGCTCTGGAGCGCACCGAAGACGCTGCGAGGCTCGCCGCCGTCCACCGAGGGTGGCGTGAACCTGCACTGGGCGGCGCGCAACCGCATCGTGTTCCTGAGCTACGCCGACGGCTGGCCGCATCTGTACTCCATCAGCGCGACTGGCGGCGAGGCGCTGCTGCTGACGCCGGGCGACGGCATGGCGGAGTACATCACGCTGACCCCCGACGGCACGGCGCTGCTGTTCTGCGCCAACATGGGGCGCACGCCGGGTGACATCGACCGGCGACATGTGATGCGCGTTCCCGTGGACGCAGCGACACCGGAAGTGCTGACGCCCGGCACGGGTCTGGAATGGACACCGGTGATGACGGGACGCGGCACCATCGCATGGCTGTCGGCCACGGCACAGCGTCCGCCGCTCGTTGCCGTGCGCACGGGCACAGCGGCCACGGCACGACTGCTTGGCGAGGAGCAGATCGCATCGTATCCCACGCGTGCGCTGGTAACACCGACATCGGTCAGCTTCACGTCGGGCGACGGACTCACCGTGTATGGTCAGCTGTTCCTGCCGCCGACCGGCACGGCGAAGAAGGCGGCGATCGTGTACGTGCACGGCGGTCCGCCGCGGCAGATGCTCGCGGGATGGCACTACAGCGACTACTACGCCGCGGGCTACGCGAGCAACCAGTATCTCGCCAGCAAGGGCTACATCGTGCTGGCGCTGAACTACCGACTGGGCATTGGGTACGGCTACGAGTTCCATCGGCCACCGAACGCCGGTGCCGCGGGTGCGAGCGAGTACCTGGACGTGAAGGCTGCCGGCGAGTGGCTGAAGGCGCGCCCTGATGTCGATGGCGCGCGCATCGGCATCTATGGCGGCTCGTATGGCGGATACCTCGTGGCGTTGGCGTTGGGCCGGAACAGCAACCTCTTTGCCGCCGGCGTGGACATTCACGGTGTGCATGACATGACGGCACCCGGTTCCGGCGCGGGCAGGGCGCTCGCCGCGGCGATGGCCAGCGGACAGTTCGAACCGACTGATCGCGCCGAGGCGGCGAAGGTGGCGTGGACGTCGTCGCCGGTGGCCAGCGTGAGCACGTGGACCTCGCCGGTGCTGCTGATCCACGGCGATGACGATCGCAACGTGCAATTCACCGAGACGACTGATCTCGTGCAGCGACTCGCGAAGCAGGGTGTGCGCTACGAGGAGATCGTGATCGTGGACGACACGCACCACTGGATGCGCTTCGCGAACTCGCTGCGTGTGTACGAGGCGACGGCGGAGTATTTCGACCGCGTGCTGCGGGGCCAGCCGGCGCGCGTCGGGAGCGCGCGGTAGACGCACGGATGGATACAGATGACGAAGGGCTGCTGCGCAAACATCTGCGCGGCAGCCCTTCGTGCTTTACAACAATGTGTCAGCACACGACATCGCCGGTCAATGCTGCGGCGTGGCGAGCCCGTCGCACGAGGGGCTGCGGGAAGCAGAGATGCTTGATACGCGGGCGGAGCCTCGCGTTCCGGCGTGTCAGCGAACGACCACGCCGGGCCTTCGTGCAACACGCGTGGGCGAACTCACCGCACTGTCTCGGATGGAAGCGCCAGAATGTTTCTCGTCTGCTTCACGACCACGGCGTGACGCTCCATCGGCACATGCTTGGACAGCACGAAGTCGTCCAACCAGGCGAGCGTGTAGCCGTGCCGCGCAATCACATCGTACAACTCGAGCTTTTCCGCGGGGAGGGACGACCCGAAGCATTCGACGACGAGCGTCGGGCGATAGGTCGCAATGAGATCGGACATCGATTTCACGATCTCCTTGTCATAACCTTCCGTATCGATCTTGATGAAGGTCAGTTTCGACAGCGCGTCGGCATGGTGCGCGGCCAGGTACCGCGGCAAGTGCCTGCCGGTCACGCGGAACGTGTAGCGGGTGTTTCTGGGCTTGTTGTGCGTGAAGCCGACGATGCCGCCGTTGCCGTAGGACGGGTCGCCGGACCCGAACGTGAACTCACCGTCGTCCGCCGTGGCGGCGAAATTGAGTGGGACGATACGTGTTTTGTCGGTATTAAGGGCGGCATTCGCTTCCAGCACCCGGAAGACGTGCGGATTCGGCTCGAGTGCCAACGTCAATCCTTCCCTGCCGGCAGCGAGCGCCATCGGCACGGTGGTATCGCCCTCATTGGCGCCGATGTCGATGGCGAAATCGCCGCGCTTGACGTACCGACGGAAGAAATCGACGTGTTCCTGTCGCACTTCGTTGCCGAACTCGCCGGGATGCAGCCACTGTGCGTACTGCACGACTCCGTCGTCACGCAGCGCGAAGTCGACCTGCTTGAACGCATACTCCGTGAAGACCTTCTTGGGGCGACCGAAAAGTCGGGCAATGGACTGGAACATGATGATCGACCTGTCGACGGGTGGTGCTGCGGTTTCATGGCGCAAGCGCAGCAATCAAGGCACCTGCATTGATACGACGCGCGATTCCTGATGTGATGGCGGCTCGGGTGCTGATCGGCGTCCGGACGCCGATCAGCGCGCGAGCACAGGGACTACGGCAATGCGAAGGCCACGTAGGTGCCACCGCTGGGCGCGCCGTTCTTGCCGCCACCGCAGGCGATCACGATGTACTGCTTGCCGTTCACCATGTACGTCGATGGCGTCGCATTGCCAGCGGCCGGCAGCACCGTCTCCCAGAGCAGCTTTCCGGTCGCCTTGTCGAACGCGCGGAACTTGTTGTCGTATGTCGTGGCCGCAATGAGCAGCAGCCCGTTCTGCGTCACGATCGCACCGCCGTAGCTGTCGGTGCCGGTGTTCGTGATGCCCTGTGCCGCGAGCTTCGGGTACTCGCCGAACGGAATGGACCATGCGGTCTTCCCGGTGTTCAGGTCGATCGCGTTCAGCGTGCCCCACGGCGGCTTGATGCCCGGGTAGCCTTCGTGATCCAGGAAGATGTCGAAGAAGGCCGTGCGGTACTTGAGGAAGTAGGGACTCTTCAGCACCGCCGCGCTGGTCATCACCTTGCCCGTCATCAGGTACTCGGTGATCTCCTTCATGGCGCTTGCATCCATCGCGGCGCCGAACGCCGGCATGCGTCCGTTGCCTTCCCTGATCATGGTCATGACCTGATCGGCCGTGCGACGCTGCCCGATGTCCACCAGTGACGGGCCACCCGCGCCGCCCTGCCGGTTATCACCATGGCAGCCCGCGCAAGTCGCGGCGTACAGCGACTTGTCGTTCCGCGGCACGAGCTTCAGCAGCCACGCCATCTCGTTCGAGTTCACGTACAGCAGGCCGGTGCCCGGATCGAATGCCGGTCCGCCCCATTCGCCACCGCCATCCACACCAGGGAAGATGATCGTGCCCTTGCTGACGTTGGGTGCCTCGTAGGGATGCGTCGGGTTGTATTCCTCGAACGTCTTCAGCGCGGCGGCATGTGCTTCCGGGGTGCGCTGCGTGAGCTCATCGCGCGTGAGCTGCTGGCGCGCGAAGGGCAGCGGCAGCGTTGGAAAGCGCTGCGACGATGCCGGCTGCTCGCCGTCGAGTGCCACGGTCGGCATCCGCCGTTCCTCGACCGGAAACATCGGCGCGCCCTTCTCGCGCTCGAACAGCCAGACATGGCCCGTCTTGGTGATCTGCGCGACTGCGTCCACCGGCTTGCCGTCGCGCGTCACCGTCACGAGCATGGGCGCTGCGGGCAGGTCGCGATCCCAGAGGTCGTGACGCAGCACCTGATAGTGCCAGACATGCTTGCCAGTGCGCGCGTCAAGTGCGATCACGCTGTTGGCGTACAGGTTGTCGCCCGTCCGATTTGCACCGTAGAAGTCGTATGACGCCGACCCCGTCGCCGCGAACAGCATTGCGCGCTTCGGATCGACAGTGACGCCAGCCCAGGCGTTCGCACCACCGGCAATTTTCCACGCATCCGGCGGCCAGGTCTCGTAGCCCGGTTCACCGGGATGCGGAATCGTATGGAAGCTCCACCGCAGCTTGCCCGTCGCAAGTTCGTACGCCCGGATGTCGCCCGGCGCACTGGGGAGCTGCTCGGGCACCGTGCTGCCGATGATCAGCAGGTCCTCGAACACCACACCGGGCGTGCTCGCGCTGACGGAGATGTCCTTCGCCGGCCGACCCAGCCCCTCACGCAGATCCACCCAGCCGCTGTCGCCTCCGAAGCCGGGAATCGGCGTGCCCGTCTTCCGATTCAGTGCAAACAGCTTGTAGCGATAATTGAAGATCACGCGATCGCCCGTGACGACCACGCCGCGATGGCGGAAGCGCGAGCTCGGCGGCTGACCGTTGTTCGGATCGAATATCCAGAGCTGTTTGCCCGTCGCGGCATCCAGTGCGAAGACATGCAGCGTCGGCGTGGTGGCATACATGATCCCGTCGATCACGACGGGATTCGCCTGCATCTCCGACCCCTTGAACGCGGCCTGCGTGTCGAACGTCCACGCGACCTTCAGGTTCTTCACGTTCGCCGGCGTGATCTGGCCCAAGGTCGTGAAATGCGTGTGGTCGGTGTTGCCGCCGTACACGGACCAGTCGGCCGCGGAGGCCGCGGGTGACGACGGCGGCGCAGCGGCCGCTTCCTGGATATCAGACCTGGCACATCCGCCCATGACGAGCGCGAGAGCGGCAAGCTGAGCGATGGTGCGTACGGGGCGGCGATTGGGCGGCATGCGGGTATCGTTGATGGGCGAGACGAGCGACACCCGATACTTACAGACGCGCCGGACTGGACACCAGCGCCCTGTCGCAGACGGGCGCGCCCTGTCGTGGAACTCGGACGCCGCCCCACGGGGCTGGAGTCCCGTGCGGTGGCGTCAAAGGCACCGATCAGCAGTACCGGTCAGTCATCAACGACAGGTGCGAACCTCATTTGCCAACGACAGTCGCGCGCCGCGACGGCCCGCACGTCAGCCGACCTTCAGCACCACCTTCTCGCAGTTCTCGAGCTTGCGGCTGAAGATGTCATAACCGCGCGCCGCGTCCGCGAGCGGCATGCGATGCGTGATGATGAACGTCGGGTCGAGTGCACCCTTCTGGATCAGGTCCATCAACGGGCGCATGTAGCGATGCACATGCGTCTGACCAGTCACGATGCGCAGGCTGCGATTCATGATCGAGCCGATCGGGAAGCCATCGACCACGCCCACATAGACTCCGGCAATGGACACGGTTCCTCCATTGCGGCACGACATGATGGCCTGGCGCAACGCGAACGGCAGGTCGGTCTGCAGCTTCGTGGCCTGCTTGATCCTGTCCACCGCGAACACGGGCCCGTGCCCGCTGGCCTCCATGCCCACGCAATCGATGCACGCATCGGGGCCGCGACCACCGGTGAGCTCCTTCAGCGCCTCGATGACGTTGTCGATCTCATCGTAGTTCAGCGTGATCGCACCCGCACGCTCACGCGCCATGCGCAGGCGATACGGCACATTGTCGATCGCGATGACACGGCTCGCACCCTGCAGGTACGCACTCGTGATCGCAAACTGCCCGACGGGTCCGCAGCCCCACACTGCCACGGTGTCGCCCGGCTTGATGTTGCACTGCTCCGCGGCCATGTACCCGGTCGGCAGCACGTCGGACAGGAAAAGCGCCTGCTCATCGGTCACGTCATCGGGCACCTTCAACGGACCGAAGTCGGCGAACGGCACGCGCGCGTACTCCGCCTGCCCACCCGCGAAGCCGCCCGTCATGTGCCCGTACCCGAAAATCCCGCACGGCGAGTGACCCATCGCGCGCTCGGCCAGGAACGCGTTCGGGTTGCTGTTCTCGCACAGCGACGTCATTCCTGCTTCACAAGCATGACAATGGCCGCACGCAATCGGGAACGGCACGACCACGCGATCACCCACCTTGAGATTGGTGACGCTGCGACCCACCTCGACGATCTCGCCCATGAACTCATGGCCGACCACATCGCCCTTCTCGAGCGTGGGCACCACGCCGTGATAGAGATGCACGTCGGAACCGCAGATCGCCGTGCTCGTGATCTTCACGATGGCGTCGCGATGGTTGAGGATCTCCGGATCCGGCACCTCGCGGACTTCCACGGTATTCTTGCCCATCCAGCAGTTCGCCTTCATCCGCGGACCTCCTGCGCATCCTGGGGAGTGGGCAGCAGGGCACCGATGCCCTGCTGCTCGCCTTCGAGCCGTTCGGGCTTGCGTGCAAAGAGGATCTCGCCCGACTCCATCACCTGCTTGAATGCCCGCAAATCGTCGCGGATCTGCTGCCCGGGTTCAGCGCGGAACAGCTTCGCGACGGCCACGCCGAGTGCGCCGCCTGGTGGATCGTAATCCAGTTCGACATGTACTTCGGTGCCGCGTTCGGAGGGCACCGGAATGAAGCGCACGGTGCCGGCGTTGCGCACATCACTTCCCGGCAGCGATTGCCACGCGATCAGTGCGCCCGGCTCGTCGGCAACGATCTCCGCATCCCATTCCACCTGTGTGCCGCCTGGTGCGCGCGTCACCCAGTGTGAGCGACCCTCGCCTGTCGTGGTGACCGATGCGAGCTGCTTCATGAAGTTCGGAAGATTCTCGAAGTTGCGCCAATAGGCATACAGCTCGCTCGCGCTGCGATTGATGGTGACCACCGACCGAACCTTCCGGTGACCCGCCCGCTTCGCAGCGACGGCGTCCGCGGCGAGATGGCCGATCTCCTCGTTCGTGGTTTGAGCGTTGCCGGTGCCCGACGCCGTGGTGTCAGGCGCGCCGTACTCCAGCGGTCCGCTTACGGTGGCTTCCGGCTCGACCGAATCGAAGAGCTGCTGCGTGCGATGACTGGTACGCGCAGCGAGGTAATCGATCGCCGCGACACCCGCGACCGCCATCAATGCGCGCGACGCACGCGTCCGGTCGTCATGGCGCCGTCCCACGGCGGTGGTGATCAGAGCAACGTCCAGCACGTCACCGGCAAGCCGAGTCCACAGCCATGGAACGTTTGTGCCGTTGGACAGCACGCCAGCGCCGCTCGTGAGACCACGCAGACCCAGCACGCGCATGGTGGCACGTGAGCGGGGCGTAGGTCGCACACCGACCAGGCGCGCTACAGCATCAGGGGCAATGAGTTGCGTGAGGCCGAGCAGCACGCTGAACACGCCGAGTCCATTGGCCACGCCCTGCCCCGGTTGCCGAAGCTGGGCGGGACGATAATGACGACCCTGCGGAACGTCGGACAGCGCCATGCCCGCGAGGTCATGCACGCGACGAGCATTCATTGTGGTCGTGCTGCGGTGACTGCCAGCGGCTGACGTGTCGTGCACCTGTTCCGAATCGATCATTCCACCCTCCATGAAGATTCCCGAGCGAAGGCGCGCTGCACGACTCACCTCGCTGCCTGGACGATGGTGAGGTTGCAGGGAGCGTGCCGTTTCCGGCGCGCTTCCTGCTGGCTCATCGCGAACGGCGAAGGCTACGTCCGAGCAGGAATCCCACCGCGGCCAGCGCGATCATCGCAGCGCGTGGATGCTTCCGCGCGATCTGCTTCGCGTCGTCAACCATCGCTGACATGTCATGCGACGTCACATACTGCGATGCCATGTTGAACGTGTCGGTGATGCGGTCCTTCGCCTTGGCGATGCCGTCGCTTTGGCGCATCCCGGGTCGGCGCGAGCCGCGCGGCATGTAGTCGTCGTATCCCGGCTCGGAGTTGCTGCCAAGCGCCTGCTCGCTGCGGCTGTCGTAGTCGAGTCCGTCATCGTAGCGATCACTGCGCGAGTTCAAATCGTTGTGCTGCGTCATGCATCCTCCGAATAGTGGGCGAATGAGCTGGCGTGATGCGCGCGGTGCCGCGTGTGCCGATGCCGACAACGTCGTGCGCGCAGATCGTTGCATTGCACATTGCGGGCGAGCGCAATGGGAGCGTGCGCCGTGCGGTGCGATTCGCCGCCCGCGTCCTCCGGTTCGATCATTGTGGACACAAGGGAGATTCGCTGTTGGGACGCGCACGCGTCGCCGTCGGCTTTGTCGATTCGCCTGACACGACCTCGTCGGTGAGGGCGAGTAGCTGGTCAATGAACAGCCGCTGCTCGCATCGTGACTCATCGTCGCCGTGCATCTCGAGCCACTGGTGGAAGAGCGCGCGGCTTTCCGCGGCACCGACCTGTCCGATCACGGCTGGCGCCGTCGCATTGGGGCTGTCCGGTGGCTCGACGCGCGCGGTGCCGGCATCGGCCGGCGCCTTCAAGCCGTAGACGATCGTCGTCACCCCCGCCAGCATCGCGGCACCGGTACACATCACGCAAGGCTCGAGCGTGGTTACCAGCGTGTACGATTGTCCTGGCAGCACCTTGTTCGCCGCGGCCTCGAACGCCTTCATTTCCGCATGGGCGGTCACCACGCCTGTTTCGCGCATTGCGTTGTGCCCCGCACCGATCACACTGCCGTCGGCATCCAGAAGCACGCACCCGATCGGCGCTTCGCCCACGTGGAGGGCGCGACGCGCCTCGTTCAACGCAAGCTGCATCCAGCCGTGCAGCGACGCAGGTGCAAAACAATGATCGATGGTCATCAGTCACTCGTTGCGGAAGCAGTCAGTCGCGCGTGATGTCGCACGCACATGTGCCGCAACGCTGCGGCGTCAGCCATTGTTGGCCATCCAATGCCTGAGGTATGGCGCGGTGCGACTCTCGGCGCTCGCAAGGACGACCTCCGGCGGTCCCTCCGCCACGATCCGCCCACCGAATGCGCCGGCGGCAGGACCCATGTCGATCACCCAGTCACTCGATGCTACCAAGCGCATGTCGTGCTCCACGAGCACGACACTGTTGCCGGCGTCGACCAGTCCATGCAGCTGCACCATCAATCGGTCCACGTCGGCGGCGTGCAGGCCGGTACTCGGCTCGTCGAGTACGTACAGCGTGTCGCCGCGCTGCGCCCGTTGCAACTCTGTCGCAAGTTTGATGCGCTGCGCTTCACCGCCGGAGAGCTCGGTTGCCGGTTGGCCCAATCGCAGGTACTCCAGTCCAATGTCGCGCAGCAAAGCAAGTGGCCGCGCGATGGCTGCCTCATCCGCGAAGAAATCGTTTGCCGCAGCGACCGTCAGCTGCAACACCTCGGCAATGTTGCGGCCCTGCCACTGCACCTCGAGCGTTGCCGGATTGTAGCGCGATCCATGACAGGTGGGGCACGGCGCATACACGGTGGCCATGAACAGCAGTTCGACGCTCACGAAGCCTTCGCCTTCACAGGTCGCGCAGCGCCCGGGCACCATGTTGAACGAGAAGCGGCCGGCATCGAATTTCTTTGCGCGCGCTCGTGGCGTGGCCGCGAACAGCCGTCGCACATGGTCGAACAGGCCGGTGTAGGTGGCGAGGTTCGAGCGCGGCGTGCGTCCAATGGGCTTCTGGTCCACCGTCACCATGCGACGGATGTGCTCACCGCCCGCGGCGATGCGTCCACGTGTGCGCGTCGCAATCCCGGGCTCCTCGTCGTCCGGTGGTAGGGCGGACACCTGCGTCTCGTGTCCGAGCTGCTCGCCGATCAGGTCGACCAGCGCCTGGCTCACGAGGCTCGACTTGCCCGAGCCGGAGATACCGGTGACCATGGTCATCACGCCAACCGGAATGCGGACGTCGAGACTATTGAGATTATTGCGCGAGATCTGCGCGAGTTCCAGCCAGCGCGTGGGCGTGCGCCGCACGCGCACCACCGTGTCCCTCGCGCCGAACAGGTACGGCGCAGTACGCGACGCCTTCACGTCACGCAGCCCCTCGGGTGGACCGCTGTACAGGACATGCCCACCCGCCGTCCCGCCATCGGGCCCCACATCCACGATCCAGTCCGCCCGCCGCATGATCTCGAGATCATGCTCCACCACGAACACCGTGTTGCCGGCGTTGCGCAGGTTGTCGAGCGCCGCAAACAGGGCCTCGTTGTCGGCGGGATGCAGGCCGGCACTCGGCTCGTCCAGCACGTACACCACGCCGAACAGGTTCGACCGGATCTGCGTGGCGAGGCGCAGGCGCTGCAGTTCGCCGGCAGAGAGCGTGGTGGTGGTGCGCTCCAGCGACAGGTAGCCGAGTCCCAGCGAGTGCAGCGTGTCGAGCCGCGAGAGCACATTGCGCGCAATGCGCTGTGCGGCAATCCGCTTCTCCGCCGAGTCGTTCGGTGTGCGACGCACATCCGGCGAGGCCGCATGCGACCCCGCACCTGCCACGCGCCCGCGCAACGCACCCTGCACGCGCGGTGAGTCGTCGACTGCGGCGGCGGCGGCGAGATCGCGCTCGGCGGCTGGCCGCAGCACGTCGGCGAGCTGCTGCAGCGTAAGCTGCGACATGGCACTGATGTCCATGCCTGCGAACGTGACGGAAAGCGCAGCTTGCGTCAGCCGCCTGCCACCGCAGGTTGCGCACGGCGAGCCCACCATGAAACGCGAGACGCGCTTCTTCATCAGGGCACTTTGCGTGGTCGCGAAGGTGTCGAGCACGTACTTCCGCGCTCCGACGAAGGTGCCCATGTAGCTTGGCTCCGTCCGCCGCTTCACGGCCGTGCGCGTTTCGGCCGGCGTGTAGCCGGCATACACAGGCACCGTCGGCTGCTCGTCGGTGAAGAGAATCCAGTGCCGTGTCTTCTTCGGCAACGCGCGCCACGGCACGTCCACGTCGTGACCCATCGAGACGAGGATGTCACGCTGGTTCTGCCCCTGCCACGCCGTCGGCCACGATGCGACGGCACGCTCACGGATCGTGAGCGAGTCATCCGGCACCATCAACTGCTCCGTGACGTCGTACACCGTGCCCAGACCGTGACACCCGGGGCATGCCCCCTGCGGCGTGTTGGGCGAGAAATCCTCGGCGTACAGCATCCGCTGTCGCGGCGGATAGGTGCCGGCGCGCGAGTACAGCATGCGCAGCAGGTTGGAGATCGTGGTCACGCTGCCCACCGACGATCGCACGCTGGGTGATCCGCGCTGCTGCTGCAGTGCCACGGCCGGCGGCAGTCCCTCGATGGAGTCCACGTCAGGCACGCCGACCTGGTCGAACAGTCGCCGCGCATACGGCGCAACAGACTCCAGGTAACGCCGCTGTGCCTCGGCGAAGATCGTGCCGAATGCGAGCGACGACTTTCCGGAGCCCGACACGCCAGCGAATACCACCAGCGCATCACGTGGGACATCCACGTCCACGTCACGCAGGTTGTGCTCACGCGCGCCACGGACCCGGATGTAGTGATCGGCAGCGCGCAGACTCCCGCTGGCGTCCGGGACCGCGTTGCGCGCGAGGCTTTGCGTGGCAGGCGGCAGCGGCGGCGTTCGTGGTGTCGTTCGTGAAGTCGTCAGGCAAGCCTCGCGCGGTGCCCACTGCGCTGGGACGCGGTACGTCGCGCAGGCGATGCAGGCGAGTCGCCCAGCGCGTCGAGCACTTTGGCGGTGAGCCGCTGGCGCGTGGTGCGCATGGTCGCCCATGGATCGGCGGGCTTCGATTGCAAGAAGTCCATCACGACGGGCACGGTCATCACTGCAGGCCCCTCGATCGCCGTCAGGTCTGACCAGTCGAGCGGCACTGCGACCGGTGCATGCTTCCGGGCACGCATGGACCATGGGGCGACGGCGGTCGCGCCGCGGCTGTTACGCATCCAGTCCACGAAGATCCGGCGGTTGCGGCGATCCTTGGCGGCAACGTCGACGAACGTCGTCGGGCTGTCGGCCACGAGCCGATGCGCGACAAGCTGCGCAAACCCGGAACATTGCTCCCATGTGATTCGCCGTTCCAGCGGCACGGTCACATGCACACCCTTGCCACCGCTCAGCTTCACCCAGCTGGCCAATCCCGCGCCCTGCAGCAGCTCGCGCACGCGCACCGCGCTCTCGCGCAGCACCTTCCACGAGATGCCGGGGCCCGGGTCGAGGTCGAGAATCACGCGATCGGGCGACTCGAGATACTCCGCACGCGAGCCCCACACATGAAACTCGAGCACGTTCATCTGCACCAGCGCCACCAGATCACTCACCTGATGCGCGACGGCGTAATCCGCTTCCTTTGCCGTCGCCTCTGCGAGTCGCACGGTGCGCACAGACATGTTTCGCGCGGACGGCCAGTGTTTCTGGAAGAAGCATTCACCATGCGCACCGTCGGGGCATCGCATGGTGGATATGGGGCGATCGTCCACATGCGGCAGCATCAGCGGTGCGACGCTCTCCATATAGTCGGCGAGTTGTCGCTTGGTGAGCTTCAGTTCCGGGTACACCACGCGGTCACCGCTGCTGATTTTGACGCCGGCGACCATATCTGCCGTTTCCTTGCGCACGTCACTCACCTCCTTGTCCTCGCGAATGCCGAGGAACGTGGCCTGCCGCAGCAGATGATCGGTGGTCCATTCAGCGAAGGCCACGTCTGCCACGATGCGCGGTTCCACCCAGCGCGCGCGGCGTGCCACGGCCGCAGGCACCGGCACGCACGGCGTCTCGCGCTTGATCGTGCGCAACGCCTCGTGCAGTACCCGGAGCATGGTCTCCGTAAAACCCGAACCGACCGCACCTGCATAGCGCAGTGCGGCGCCGGCCTGTGGACGCGTGGCCAAAAGCAGCGCGCCGAAGTGCGCGCGCGATCCCTCCGGTTCCGTGTAGCCGATCACGACCAGCTCATCGCGATTTTGGCACTTGATCTTCAGCCAATCGCGTGAGCGCCCACCATGGTAGGTCGCGTCGCGCCGCTTGCTGATCACGCCTTCCTCTCCGCGCTGGCAGGCCGCCGCAAGCAGCGACTCCGGCCGCTCCCGCAACGCGGGCGACGTGCGAATGATCGCCAGCTTCGTGCTGCGACCGACCAGCGCAGCAAGTCGCGCACGTCGCTCGTGGAACGGACGTCCACGAAGGTCGTCACCCCCGTCGATGAGCAGGTCGAACACCCAATAGATGGCGTTCCGCACCGGGCCCGCGCTGAGTGCGGCCTGCAGCGACTGGAACGGCGACTGGCCGGAGCCTGCGGGCACGACGATCTCGCCATCGAGCACGGCGTGACGGCCGTTCAGCAACGCCACAGCCGCTGGCGCGACGTTCGGAAATCGATGGCTCCAATCCAGACCCTTCCGCGAGAACAACACAGCGCGATCGCCGTCGACATGGCACTGGATGCGATAGCCGTCGATCTTTGGTTCGTGCACCCAGTCGCCCCCGCCAGGCACGCGGTCGACCCGAGTGGCCAGCGCCGGCGGCATGTGCACGGGGAACCTCACGCGACCTTGCCCTTCTTCACGCTTCGAGTCACCGTCTTTCGCGCCGACGTGCGCGGCGCGGCCACTGTCTTCTCACCCGTCGCCGACACCTTCGCCACGCGTCTGGACGAAGCGCGCGTGGCGGTCCGCTGCGTCGGTGACTCGAGACTCTTCTTCAGCGCAGACACCAGATCCAGCACCTTCGTCTGCTTCGTGCTCGTCGCGGGACCGGCCGGCGACGGCTTGCCGCCCTGCTTGGCGAGTTCGTGCACCATCTTCAGCACATCGTCGCGATACGTGTCACGAAACTCGTCGGGATTCCAGTCCATCGTCATTGTGCCGATAAGCTGCTTTGCCATGTCCAGTTCTCGGCTCGCAGTGCTTCGAGTAAGCGACGGCACCGTGCGTACACCCGCATCCACCGGGTCCTTCAGGTCCACTCCGTAGCGCAGCAGCTGGACCACCAGCGCCTCCTCGTACGCGTACACCGCAGCCATGTGCTGCCTGGTGTGCAGCACGAGCTGCGCCAGCGCCAACTGGTCGGTATCGGCAAGCGCATCGCGCAGCAGCGCGTACGCACGCTCGCTCCCTTTCTGGGGCGTGACATAGTACGGACGGTCGTAGAATGTGCGCGGCACTGAAGACTGCGGCACGAAGCCCACGATATCGATGGACTGCGTCGCCCTTGGGTTTGCGGCCTTCAGGTCGGCATCGTTCAGGATCACGTATTCGTCGTCACCAACCTTGAATCCTTTCACGATGTTTACGCTGTCCACGACCTCGCCCGTCACCTTGTTGATTTTCTGGTAGCCGATACGCGCGTGATCACGCTTGTCCAGCATGTCGAGGTCCAGTTTCTCTTCGGAGCTGCTGGCCGACAGCAGTTCGACGCCGACGTTCACCAGGCCGAATCCGAGCGTGCCTTTCCAGAGTGCACGTGCCATGTGATGCTCCGTGGTTCCCGTGTGCCCGATCCCGCGCGCGTCTACCGCACTCGCGCACGCAGGTCAGGTGGCCTTGCGCGGCCGCACCTTGCTGTGCCGTTTGCCAACCTGCGCGCCTTGATCCTTCTGTTTCTCGCCTGCATCAGGATGGCTCGGCGATTCGTCCGGTGAACTACCATCCTGATGCGAACCGGGACCACCATACTCAAAGCCGCCTTCGCGCTGCTGACCACCGCCAATGTGCTCACTGCCGCGCTCATCGTTGCGCTGTCCCCATCCGCTCTCACCCGGTCGCACCAGATTTGTCTGCGGCTGAGGCATTTCGCCGCGGCCCTCACCCTGATGGGAACTGGTGGATGCGCCACGATTCATTCTCTCTGCCTGGTCACCCTGACCGGATCCGCCCTCAGACGAGCTGCCCTCACCGGATCCGCCCTCAGACGAGCTGCCCTGTTCGGATTCACCAAATCCACTGTCCCGCCCGTACCGGGCTGCGGATTCCCCGACCTGACTGGCTGCTACAGGAGCGGCCTGATCAACATTCTCTCCAGGCTTGCCCTGTCCATTCTGCTCGCTCTGATTCCCGTCGCCGTCCGTTGCAGGACTGTCGGACTTGGCGTCACGCGGCCCGCTTGGGCCCGGGCCGTCGCCGTCGCTGCGTCCATCATTTCGCGCAGGGCTACTGTATTTCTGAATTCGTGCCGACCGGCGTGATTTGTCCTGCATGTCACGGGCTCCTGTGAGACTGAATCGGACGTCCAAGAACTCCTGTGAACGCTGCAACGAATGCTGGGAGTGACGTGCGGCATAACGACCATGCGGCGCCTCGACGCCCGGTGGGAACGCAAGCGCCGCAAGCAGACGCACAGCTTTCCCTGCCTCGACGAAGCACGTCGTACACGTTTCTCCTAATCGGGACAATTAAATTGCGCCTGTGCACGGCAATGAATCCCCCTGTCGCTCATGCTCGCCGCGTTACAACACTGTCGCCGAAGCCGGGCAGCGTACCTCGAACAACGTTCCACCAGTCGGTGTCCGTGACACCGCGAGGGTTGCGCCGAACATGCCGAGCACCTCCGACGCGATCCGCACGCGCCGTCCGCTGTCGTTGGTCACAGCGGCAGTGCGCACCTCTGGATCCGACGATGCAACCGACGCCGTCGATGCTTCGCGTCGTGCATACGACAGCGCATCGTCCGACTCGACGCGGATCACCACATCGTCATCAACTCGCGTCGCCAATACATGGACGCCACCTTCCCCGAACGTCGCTTCATACACCTCGCGGAGCAAAGAGCGCGCCACGACCCGGAGTGCAGGATCAGGAATCGCAATGGCGCGCGCATCGTTGGGAATGATGAGCGAGCTGCGATGAATTCCGTATTCTGCGCCGAACTCGCTGACGACCGCCTCGAGCACCGTCGCAAGATCGCAGGTGTCCAACGAATCCTTGTTCCAGTCCGCAAAGCGACCCAGGTCACGCGTCGCCGCGGCGATGTCGTCCACAGCTCGATCAATCAGCATCGCATGACGCTCGCGGCCCGCCTGATCCTCCGAGGCACCACGGATGAGTTCCGTAAGGTTTCGCACGGTGCCAAGTGGGCTGCGCACATCATGGGCATAACGACGCGTGTAGCGTGACAACATCTCCAGGCGAAGCCCCTCGGAACGTCCCTCGTCGTCCTCGGATGCCAAAACATTGCGCGCCTCGAGCAGCATTTCCGATCGCGCGAACTCCGAATTCACGCTGACCAGCGTGAGGTCCAGCAGCCGCGTACTGCCGGCGTGCGTCGAGAGTCGCACTCGCCGACGCGCCAGGCCGCGCCGCTCGGCCTGCTGCCAGAGTTCGTCAAGGTGCACCGCATCCACCGCCGTCGCCGCGTGCAGCACACGCGAGCCCAGGTTCTGAGTCGTCTCGACGTCCTCCACGAAGAACGCGGCAATCTCCGCTGATGAAAACAGAACGCCGCCCGCTCGACCGAAGAGCACCTGCTGAACCTCGATTGTGTCGGGTGCAACAGAGGGCAGCGCCGACACTGGGTCGGGCAACGTGGGCCCGCGCTCGACGCCATTGCGCAATCTGCGATCGTCGCCGTTCACTGACACCAGTGCCTTGACGGGTGCGCCAGTGCGCACGGCCACTCCACCGTGCGGGTATTCGCGCCCCGCTTCCTGGTCATGATCCACGAGAATGCCGACGCGGCCGCTGATCACTCGCGCGCGCCCGTCGGGTCGGACCGCCGTTGCAACTCCCTGATCCACCAGGCTGAGCACGCGGCCATCACTTGCAGTCACGCTGTACTGCAGCAGGTATCCACTGCTCGCGCCCGCCTCCACTGCGCTCATGGCGTTTTCATAAGCGCTCCGATCGGCCGGTATAACGAGCGCCGCCCACTCCTGCCACCCCGAAGCACAGATTGTGGCACCGAGTCCCAGCCGCTCACGAATCGTGATGTCGCGAACGACGCGGCCGCTCTTCAGGTCCCAGCGGTAATGAAGTTGCGGCCGAAGCGATGGCAGCAACCGCTGCAGCAGAGCACGTGAGTTCGCCTTGCAGCTGGAATGCCGCACGGTCGTCGCCACCACCGCGACACTCAACGTGAGCACGGTGAGCAACAGGACGGCAATGAGCAATTGCACTGGCGCTGATGTCATGACAGGACTGTGGAATGAACCGATCGTGCTGCTTTCTGAACAAACGAAAACGGCACGTGCTCTTGGAGTCGGACCTTGCGGCAGCGCGGGCCCCTCGCAGCGCGCATCGACTTGACGAGCACGTGCGTCAGGCTTAAAAATGGCGTGACGCGCACAATCAGACTACCGCCGATGCCGCGCCGGAATCGGTCCGGCCTTGAAAGCAATGCAATGTAACGTTCTAAATGCACGGGTTCCAACAGCGCGCGGCAGGCAAAAGGTTCGGTTCGCGTGCGCTGCTTTTCGATACCGAGCCGCACTCAAAGCGTGACGACGCAAAACGAGGAGCACACGCACGATGGCGAGGGCTCCTCATTTTATGCTGCAGCCGCGAAAATTCGCGTCGAATTGCCCGCGTCCGTCATACCACGAAGCTCATGGACACGCTACGTTGACGCCGACCGATGGCGTCCGGAAGCATTGCCGGGGTTGCTGGGCACGTCTTCGGGAAGCCGGTCGCCATCGGCCTCGAAGCGCGACTGCCATGCGCGCGTGACCACATTGTATAAAACATCCCCAAGCCGCGATGCGATCATCCCGACGGCCGCACCGCGCATCTCGCCCCATGTAGTCTGCGTCTGCGCCTCATCACGACTTATGCGCTGCTGCTTGAACTGCGCATCACGACGACGCCCGTCACCTTTCGTGACCGCGCCAAGCACGACTCCAGCAAACATCACTGCGCCAAGTACCGGCAGCGGATATCGCTCGAATATCATTTTCGGATCTACAGCTCGCTCTATCTGGTGCTGGAGACTCTCAAGATGCACGGCTAGTTGCTCCCGCTCTTCTGCGGCGATCTTTTCGAGCCGCTCAGTTTGTACGCTCATCGCGCGGAGACCGCCCTTTGCCGGCTTGGGCTGGGTTCGTCGCTCGCAGATTCGCGCTTCGCGCCAAGCTTGAGGAAGACGAAGGCACACGCGAACGACACGCCGGCTGTGCTCAACGCCGCAGCCCAGCCATCCATCCGCCCTGCAAGCCCGGAGTAGACGGCATACAGCAAGTAGGCCATTCCTCCAAGCCCGAGCAGCGCAGCGCCCATGAGCATCACGAGATGCCGGGCCTGATTGCTGAGCGAATCTTTGCCTTTGGCGACCGCAAGCTCCATTTCGGTGCGCGCGAGCCGTTCCGCCTGCGTCAGCAGCCCACGGACATTCTGCCCAATGGATTCAGTACCGCTCTGCACGGCCACGATCACCTCGAGTTGCGCGAGGTCGTGCGCCCAAGTGCGAAACCTATGACCGCCATCGTCAGCAGACATGCGCCTGGGTTGCGACGTGCCAGCTCCTTGACGTCGCCCCACATGTCAGCCGCATCCAGGTTCTTCACGTAATTCGTGGCCTGCGACAGGCCGCTCTTTACGCGACCCCCGGCACGTTCCGCGGTGTCGCGAACTCTGTGTATTCCTTCCGCAGCCTCATGCTCCACTTTCTGAAAAGCGTGATCCACGGACGCATATCCACCCATCGTCGTTTCCTGCGGCTGCTGACCCATGTCGGTGTCGAGCGCAGTATCGTCCTGATGGAAAGGATTCGAATTCGGGTATGACTCTGCCATTGCCTCTGCTCCTGTCAAAAGGGTGTTGCGTACACCACTGCATCATGCAGGATCGTTGCCAACACGTCCGCGCACGCGTCGTCATAAGCCCATTTAATTGGGAACGCAGCCATAGGCAGCAGAAACTCTTGGGCGCCGCCTGACATATCGTACTGGGAAATCTTGGCAGGCCCATCACCCAGCTGGTCCAGCGCGACGCTGCACGCGCTGGAGCCCGCGTCCGAACTCACGACCAATCTGATCGACTTGCTTCACGATCCTGCATCCGACTTCATTCGGATCGCGACCAAACTTCCGACGGAATCGGCACCGTTTCAGAATCTCGGCGCGCGTCGGTGCATGTGCCTGATACGGGCCCAGCTACGCGACGCCGGCGTTTCGCCTGCGACGAGGCAAGTCAGCAGCGTGACGCGTTGCCTGCTCGTCACATGCCGACTTAGGATGAGATGAGGTGTCTACGTAGACGAAGCCGAATGATGCGAGCCATGACGAAACCGGGATTGCCACTCCGCGACGCACGCCGCGAGCGACTCGCTGAAATCAGGCATCGTCTGACCACGCTCCGTTCCCAATGCCGAATAGTCGGGCCTGATGCCTCGCCATGAAAGCGCCAGTGGCTCTGCCGCATACACCAACGACTGATCCAACTGTGCGTGCAACGCGACATCGCGCGCAAAATCAGCCCACGAGAGTCGCGCTGCCGAGCTCAGGTGCCACACACCCTCAGCGCTATCCACCATCAGGTCCAGAACAGCATTTGCCAACGCTCGCACATGCGTCGGGGACACGATTGCCGTCGATGCAGGCACGCGCTGTCCCGCATGCAGCCGCCGCAGCGTCTGCACCACGAAATTGTGGTTATCGAGGCCGAAGAATGCGCTGGTTCGTACGATCAACGCCTCCGGTAGCACCTCGCGCACGCGTCCCTCCGCCTCGTGCTTGCTCCGCCCGTACACGTTCAGCGGGGCTGGCGCGTCGCTTTCCATATACGGAGACGCTTTCTCTCCATCGAAGACGAGATCTGACGAGAAATTGGCGAGGCGAGCCCCAGTACGTTCGCAGGCTCGTGCCAGATGCACCGCACCAGCCACATTGATCGCATGGCAACGCTCCGGATCGAGCTCCGCTCCATCAACATTTACGTAACCCGATGCATTGATGACGGCCCACGGCTTGACCTGCCCGATGACATCCTGAACGAACTGCTCCCGCGTCACATCCAGCGCATCGCGTGTGAGTGCCACATACTTGATACCACGTGCGTTACAACAATCGACGAGTGCTTGTCCCAACGTGCCGCCCGCACCAACGATCGCGAGAGGCGCCTGACGCGGCGACTGTTTCGTGACGTCGGGCGTCTGTATCGGCACGGCACTGATTCGCACCGGCAGGACTGGGTGCATCAGCGTACCGTGCTCCGCGAGTCCGCGGATCGACTTGGCCAACGCCGTCTCGCGAGGCGCAGGACCGCGTAAGTCGAACACTCCGACCTCGTAGAACCCGCGTTCATGCCGCACGAGTTCATTCCAGTCGAATGTGCCGAGCAGCGCCCAGAACGTGACGCCGGCAACGGGAATGCCGTCCGCCTCCACGCGCAGCGCCGCATCCCAGCAGGCACGCGCCCACTGCAACTGCGCCTCCCGGGTTCCATTCAAGTGGACTTCGCCGATTGCCACGGGGCAGCGATAACGATCCCACAGACGACGCAGGACGCCCTCGAAATTCGCGGTCCACCCCTCGCACTCCGCCGTCGCCACATCCGCATACTGGTGAACGCCGTTTCCACCGGCTGCAGCGGGGTGATGGCACTCGACATGCTGATCGAGGAACCTGTCGCTCGACACGTAGTAATCACCCGCCGTGATATCCGGTGGCGAGCGAAACTCCTGAAACCACTCCAGCTCGGCCTCCGTCACGCCATGGCGCCTGAAGTAACTCCAGAGCAAGTGATGCCGGTCCACGCGGCCTGACACGAGGTCCATCGCGACCATCTGGCGCTCGTTCTCGAACTCCGCCTGATACGAAAGCGCGCAAGACGACGTGATAACTCCTGCGTCGTCGGTATGCATGTACATCGCATCCGGAATCACCTCGCGGATCGCGCGCATCGCCTGCACAATGCCGCGACACTCGTTCAGCAGAATCTGAACGAAAATGTCATCGCGCCGCGCATGCGGATACCAATGACCGTACAACCCACTGAAGCGCGCTGTGGAGACGGGTTCGTTGACCGGCGTCCACCAGCGCAGCCACGGATAGCGCTCGGCAACGAGGCGTGCGTAACCGGCAAGATGGTCCGCGAAATGGGGATCCGTGAGATTGGTGTACGCTGGCCCACTCCCATGATGCACGAGACCGGCGATCGGCGTAATGCCACGCTCCTGCATACGGATCATGTGCGAATCGACTTGCGCCCAGCGCGGCGCCACGTCCGGCTCAGGGGCCAGCCGCTCCCAGAGCACAGGATAGCGCAAACGGGTGATGCCGAGCGCCGCGAACCGGTCGATGTCACCAACACGCGCCTCGTGACCCGCACGCTGAATCTGGTCGTGGTAGCGATCGTGCACCCGGTTCACTGTGCATTCAATGCCACCCCACACCTCAGGCACCGTCAACGCTCTGCAAAGCAGCGTAATCACGACGTGTACCCATGATCCGGTCACACAACGCAAGTGATTGCGCCACCACCTGATCCATGTTGTAATACCGATAGGTGCCGAGGCGGCCGCTGAAGTACACGCCCGGCGCCTGCTCGGACAGCGTGCGATACCGCAGGTACAGCTCCTTGTTCACGGCACGAGGAATCGGGTAGTACGGATCGCCCTCGTTCGTTGGATACTCGTACACCAGTGTGGTACTCGAGTGCTTCTGGCCCGTCAGGTGCTTGAACTCCGTAACACGGGTCCACGGATGCTCGTTCGGATGGTTGATCACGGCCACCGGCTGCACCAGGTTAGCATCGTGATTCTCATAGCGAAAATGCAGCGAACGATACTCGAGCGCACCGAATCGATAATCAAAAAACTCGTCGATCGGTCCCGTGAAAATCATTTCGCGATACTGAACGGAGTTGCGAACCGCCTGGAAATCAGTCGCAAGCATGGTGCTGATGTTTGGATGATTGAGCATGCGCTCGAACATCACCGTGTATCCGTCGACCGGCATCCCCTGAAACTCGTCCGTGAAGTAGCGATCGTCGGTATTGGTCCGCACCGGCACACGCGCAATCACGCTCGAGTCGAGCTCGGACGGATCCAGACCCCACTGCTTGAGCGTGTAATTCCGGAAGAACTTCTCGTACAGCTCCCTGCCTACCTTGCTGATGATCACATCTTCCGACGTCCTGATCTGCTCCCGCGGCTCCGCGAGCGACTCGAGGAAACGCTCAGCCTCTTCGGCATTCAGTCTCGTGCCGTAATAACCGTTGATCGTATCCAGATTGATCGGGATCGGCAGAAGTTTGCCGTTGACAGAACTCAAGACGCGATGCTCGTATGGCCGCCACTCTGTGAATTGCGACAGATAGCGCCAGACCAGCTGCGAATTCGTGTGAAAGATGTGCGGACCGTACTTGTGAATCAGCACCCCGTGCTCGTCGAGGTGGTCGTAGGCATTACCACCGACATGATCGCGCTTGTCGATGACGAGGACTCGCTTGTTATGTAACGTCGCGAGGCGCTCGGCGGCCACACTGCCAGCAAAACCTGCTCCGACGATCAAGAAATCATACATGGTACGGCTCCTCAGGCTGCGTTGATGGCGGTGAGTCGCATGCGCTCAACCATGCGAGACCAGAGTGCGTCCCACGAGTGCAGCGCCAGGGTCCGATCGATCTGGGCCAGTCGTGACTGCGACGCAGGCGTCGCAAGCTGCGCTTTCAGGACCTCGGTGAATTCCGAGCTCGTAGCCGCAATGCGCACGAAGCCGTCGTCTCCCCACGTCCGTACCACATCCTTGATCGGCGACGACACGACCGGAAGTCCGGCAGCCAGATACTCCGGCGTTTTTGTCGGACTGATGAATCGGGTGGCGTCGTTCAGCGCGAATGGCAGCCAGCCAATGTCCCATCCGGCTAGCAGCTGCGGCAGGTCGGCGTAGGCACACGGGCCCAGGTAGTGGATATTCTCAGCCTTCGGCAGGCTCGATTCCTCGATCTTGCACACGGGACCCACGAACACGAAAGTGAGCGACGGATTCATCGCAGCCGTCTGTTCGATGAGTGGCAGGTCAAGCCGCTCGTCCAGCACGCCGCAGAACCCAACCCGCGGCCTGGGCAAATGACGCTGCAGGGGATGCTCACCGACGACACCGCGCGCTGACCTGAAGTGATCAAGATCCACACACGATGGCATGGCATGCACGTTGTTGTGCAGCGTCCGCTTCGCCTCGTACAAACTGATCCCGCCCGTGAAGACGACATCAGCCCTGGAAAAAAGCTCGCGCTCGAACGCGCGCAGCGTGGGTGGTGCGCCGGAGAAAGCAGACAGCTCGTCCATGCAGTCGTACACGATGGTCGGCGCCCTGATGTGCGATGTAAATTCCAGCGCAACAGGTGTGTAATACCAGAGAATATCGGGATGAATACCATAGTTCACCATCCACTCGTTCAGCAACAAATGCTGCAGATCGATCGTTGCGCCGTGCGAAAGTCCGATGGGAAGGTGCGGCGTCACAACCTGCAGGTTACGCTCCACCTGTGTCACGCACATCGTCGGCACCTCTCCGTCGAAGATCGGCTCTTCATGGAAGTAAACGCGACGGTCACGTGCCGCACGTACCATGAGGTGCTGGGGGCGTTGATACACCCAATCCCAACGCAGATGGGAGAACACGAGCAAGTCGCGCAGCGAATTAATCTGCATGAAAATGTCCCGGAAGATGTCGCGGCTACAGGTACGCTCGTGGCGGCTGCTGTAGTCTATTGACCTGGCGTTGCGACTGAAGACGCGAGCGCCACGGGACAGCGGGAACACGATCGCGGAGATGACCCCCAAAACACATCACACCATCAATGCGAACCATCAAACCACTATCCGCAGAGCGATCGTCATGGTGTGCGGTTGCGGTTGCGATTTGTATCGCGTGATGAGGTGAGGGATGTGGAATCTACCGCGAGCTCATCGCTGAAGCTGATGGCGCGAAGTGCGCCACCTGCGCCACCGGCCAACACGATCGTGTATGCGCGACCGGCCTTGAGCTGCATGCGCTTGACTGTCGTCATGTCGCGCCGGCTCTCTTCACGCCGGATTGCGAATGAGGTCTCGATCGGCTCGACGTCCTTGAAGCCTGCCTCGGTGCCGTAATCAATGTCATCAAACAATGCATCCTTCCGACCGATCATGACAACGTCCACATCATCATTTCCTGGTGCGGCATTCACGACCCGGATGCGTGCCTTGCCCGAATCCGTTGCCAGGTCGTCCTTCATCACACGGAGCGTCGTGCCACCATCTCGATCGGGGAACGCCACCACAGTGTAGCGTCCCCCATCGCGCATCGTTTCCGTGTTGCCGATGAGCTGTGGATCCCTGCCCTTGGGTCGCAGCGAGAACGCATTGATGTTGTCCCGAACTTCTCGATACGCTGTGACGCTGCCATACTCGACTGCGGAAAAGAGTGCGACCGAGTCCGTCATCACATCCAGCTCACCGGACGATTGCACCGCGTTGACGAAGCGCACCATCGAGGTGCCACGCGCTTTCGCCGCGTCGGATGAGGGAGATACGCTCGCGCTCGAGTCGCTTCGAGTTGTCGTTACCGCTGCGGTGTCGGATTCCTTCGTGCCGCCGCACCCTGCCAATGCTGTTACGCCGAGCGCCAAGGTCATCATGCGTGCTCGCATCTGTACTCTCCGAAGCGTGGGAATTGGCCGCAGTTTCATTGCCGTCGGTTGAGCCCGCACGCGTGAATGCCACACCTCGAATCACAACAAGGCGAACGCTAACCTTCCGCATCCGCCTTCAGCGCACAGCCACTCTCACGGCGCGATAAGGTGAAATCTGAGTAGCGCCTTCAACGCGACCGGAAATTTAATTTTGCACGAAGCATGCCAACAACCGTAGCAATCAGCCCATAGAAATTTGCCGCCTCGGGCTCCGCATTTCCCTGCTGGCGTGCGACGGTCCGCATCAATAGCTCTGCTCGTACATCAAGAATTGGCATCGATGCGCTTGTGTGTGCCATCACGCACGCAAATTGCGCGTGGATGTTTTTGAACGATGTACTGTGTGTTGCGTGCAAGGCAATCTCATCTTCTGCCTGGGGCGCTTCAACAAATGGGCGGTGTCGGCGATCGAGTTCATGAAGTCCGGATGAGCCCGACGTTCTCGATCAGTCTCTGCCAAATGTCAAGGCGAATTTGCTCCATTACGGGCAATCCTCGTCAGAACCGCCGCGATGGCTCAGCATCGTGAGCGTCAGCTGGTCCTCGAGCGCGCCATGCGAGCGCGGTATGATCCACTTTCTTCAACGGAGATTGACATGTCGACACAACACGACAAAGCGCGAGTCCACCCAGTTAATGTGCCACCACACGTCGCTGAGCGCGAGAACGAGGCGGCCACCCGGGTTGAAAGTCGAGAAGTACAGATACTCGACGACGTGGATGAGCGCGAAACGCGCCACGATACCGCCACCGCTGAGAATCAGGCAGACATGGCATCGACCGACGCGGAGACCGTAAATAACGCAGAGGCCGAGAACGCCGATCGCGATGCGGAAGCACCAATGGTTTCGGAGGACGAGGTCGACATTGCTTCCGCTGACTCGATGGACGCGTCAGACCCACCCTCGTTTGTTCCGACCACCTCCGGCGCTCGAATGAAGAAATAGGCACGTCACAAGTCCATCCAGCCGTCTCGCTCCGCATGCCGAAGAAGCACCTGTGCGCCTGACCTGAGACGTGCTCATACTCCGTCGGAGTGCAGCGCATCACCGCAGCGTGACATGGATATCGTCAATCCCGGTCACGCTCGCGGTGTGCGCGCTACTCGCGGTCCTTGCGCAACTACGGCTCTTGTATGTCTGGCCGCTGATTCTCTGGGTGGCTGAAGCGTTCGGTGGTGGCTGACCGTGACTGAGTCCATGACAGTTTCGTCGCGCGACATCGAGCGGCCGATTGTACGTTCGATGAGCAGAAGCTCATACGCGCATCTTCGCGAAGTCAATTGGCAACTGGACAGGTTGGCGCAGGGTGTCCCTGATCGGCGTCGTAAGCGTCGAGTCGGGTTTTGCCTGATGAGGGAATTGTGCCTTACAGACGAGACCCGAGGATACGCAGCGCTCTTGTTCTCGTTCCCGAACCGCGACGCAACGCCATGTTGACCATTTAAGCGCAGAGCAGCGCGAACGGCCGTGAACAGTGTTTCAGCGACGATGAGATCTTCGCCAGCAAGACCGATGACACTGGAAAGATCACCTACGCCAACCATACACCATCTCGACCGTGGCGACCCTCAACGAGGCGTCACGCCAGATCTGGCGGGTCGTGGAGCTGTTCACCGACATCTCATAACAGACTCGCCTGCTGGCGCCCAAGGCCGCCATCGATGCGGCGCCCGCTGGCAAGGTAGCCGCGGCTTTGGTGTCGTCGATGCAAAGGTGCAGAACCCTGCCGCGGGAGCAGCAATTGCTACGGTTGAGATTGAGCTGCAATTAAACGCCATCCAGGCCGCGACCGGTTGGGTCGTCACTGCGATCGACCGGATCGGGGACACGATCCGACGTGTCAGCGAGCTGTCGCATCCCGTTACCCACGCCGTCATGAAGCAGCGTAGCGCCAATGACGAGATGAATCGCAGCATTCACGAAGCTGCAGTGGCCACGCGCGACGGGACGCAATCAATCTCCAGCGTCTCTAACGCCGTTCGCGAGACTGGAAATGCCGCCGAACAGTTGCTTGACGCCGCCGATGAACCCTCTCGTATGGCTGTGCTGCTGCGAAGCGAGATCGATCGCATTCTGGTGGTGATTTGCACGGTGTAGAATCGAGATAACGCACCGTGCGCTGACGCGAGCGATGCGCTCACGGTGCGAGCAGCGGCAGCGTGCGCGTCTCCTCGAATTTCTACCAGTGCCGGTCCGTCGCGGCACTATCCTCGCACGGGGGTGTCACATCATGGACGCTGGATCCGCTCGCGCATGCACCCTGCATGGCGACATAGGAAAGCGCTGGTTCCGTTTTCGTCCTGCCCACGCCCTGGCATGAGATCCCTGCTCGCCGACGCCTGCCCAGCATGCAGGACAGAGATCGTTGATGACGCTCCCTCCTGCGCGCGCTGTGGCGCAGACGTGAACGTTGCGAACGTATCCGGGCGCGCGATGCTCGTTTTACCCGGCAGCCCTGCGCTCTCGGCTGATTTGCATCGCAGAACTCGATCACGTGTACCAATCATCGGCGCAGGCGTATTGGCTGTATTCGTTGCGGCAATCAGTTTGTGGATCCTGCCCGACGCGACGGAGGTGAGCCGTGTGCCCGTTCTGGCGCCAGTGAGTACGACACCGTCTCCGCGCGTCGCGACTTTGTCACCCGTGCAGCCGCCTGGCGTCGCGACGATCGCTGCACCGACGATCGCAGCACCGACGATCGCAGCACCGACGATCGCTGCACCGACAATTGCTGCGCCAACGATTGCAGCGCCGACGATCGCAGCACCGACGACGCCGCGCACCGTCGACCGCACGGATGTGCGCGTGCGTGCAGCGTTAGCCAGTGCATCGCGCGGCTCGGCGCTGCAAATTGCACCGCTCGTCTCTCACAGCTTGCGCATGGGTGAGCGCGTGCGCCTGCGCTGGTCGCTCCGCCCGCCGTCTGGCCGCCGCGCGCCCCAGCGCGTGGATTTCACGAGTGCCGATGCCACCATCGCATCCGTCGACAGTCGCACCGGTCTCGTCACGGCGCGAGCGCCGGGTCGTGCGCGGATCATCGTCGACGCCGGCGCGGCCGGCATGAAAGTCGTGACGCTCGAGGTGCGACTTCCGGCGGCATTTCCTCTCGTGACGATTCCGCCGCTGGTCGGCATCGATGCTGCAAGCGCGACAGCCATCATGTCGCGCGTCTCCACGCGTTTGCAGTGGGAGGCTTCGCCGGAACTCGCGCAAGCACCGGAATCACGATCCGCTCGTTCAGGAGTGCTTCGGCGCGACTCCGCCTCGGCCCGAGCGGCGACAGGCGTGGCAGTGCCCTCTGCCGCGGCATTACGCTCGGCCGCACCCGGTGCGAGCTCCGCAGCGGACGCACCACGCGGCACACTGCCCAATTCTACGGACATGCGGACCGCGGCGGTGCAACTCGCCGGCATCATGCAAATCGGCGGTGTGCGCAATGCCGACGTCCTGCAATTCCTCGACGACGGCGCGGAACATCGTGTGACACTTGCCAGCACGCCCGTGATCACGAGCTTCAGCGCATACAGCGTGCGTATATCGTTCGATCTTCGGCTGACCAAATACGTTAGCAGCGGCCGCTCAGTCACGCGCCTCATTCCGGTAACCATGGATGTCGACAAGCGTGATCGTGTACTCAAGTCATCCGCCGTCGTCATCGGCGCAATGCGGCGCCCCTGATTCGTTGGCGAGCATTGCTGGTGCATATAGCCATGCCGGCACATCGCGAAATTTCCCGCTGTGTACAGCAGGCATGGCGCGCCACGAATCAGGCATCCGCGCGCACCCGGCGCTCAAATACTATCGCATTTCAGACCCCCGGTCGGTGAGCCGATACTGAAAGCATGCTCCCGATTCTTGCCGACAACAGCACGACCACCGCGCACTTGGAGCGCCGTGGCTGCCTGCGATGTGAGGTGCTGCCCGAACCCGTCGACGTATCGGGTGACCTGCACTGTTGGTGTCCGGCCACGCACGTCGCGGGTAAGCTCCGCACAGCGCTTTCTGAGCTTCACCTGACCACGCGACCGTCCCCGGCCGGCGGGGTGGCGTACAATGTTCCATCGGACAAGCTGGATGCCGTCATCGCCGTCATCCGCGAACGTCTCACGGATGTGGAATGCCAGGACACGCGTGCGCTGATGACGAAGGTTGACGCCTCGCCGGTGCCGGAGGATCTCGCACGTGTGGAGTCGTTGTCGCGACTGCTGGCTCGGCACGGCAGCGGCTGGCTCCTGTCGCTGATCGGTGAGTCGCGCATGACGTCGTTCTTCCAGCCCATCATGCACGCCGCCGCTCCTAATCGTATCTATGGGCACGAGGCGTTGCTGCGGGGCATCACAGCGACCGGTGAGCTCGTCTCGCCGCGCCTGATGTTCGACGCGGCGCGCGACGCCGGACTGCTTTTTCATCTCGATCTGGCGGCGCGCCGGTCCGCCATCGCCCGCGCACAGCAGCAGGAGATGCGGGGCGCGTTGTTCGTGAACTTCTCGCCGACCGCAATCTACGATCCGGCCTCCTGCCTTCGCAGCACGGTGGCCGCAGTGGATCAGTCAGGCATGTCCAGGCACGATGTCGTGTTCGAGATCGTGGAGACCGATCGCGCGCACAATCCCAAGCACCTGCGGAACATCCTTGATTACTACCGGTCTGCCGGCTTCCGTGTCGCCCTCGACGATGTCGGAGCGGGATACTCCTCGCTGAACCTGATTCACGAGTTGCGGCCCGACCTGCTCAAGCTCGACATGGAATTGATCCGGGGCGTGGATACCGATCCCTACAAGGCTCGCCTCGTGGCCAACCTCCTGGATGTCGCCGCTGCCCTGCAGATCGATACGCTGGCGGAGGGGATCGAGACCGAGGGTGAGCTGCGCTGGGTGCAGGAGAATGGTGCGAAATACGTACAGGGATTTCTGCTTGGTCGCCCGTCGGCCACGGCGTGTCCGGTGGCGTGAGAGTTTGTAAGCTTCACGGCAACGAGCGGCACGGACCGGCTCCGACTGGCAGGCCTGTGTATTACGTCAGCACGACCCGGCAGAAAGACATCGCGCATGCGGATCGACGCGGCTGTGCCGCACTGACGGCGTCGCAGGGGTCGCGACACAAAACAAGAAACGGGCGGCTTCGCAAATTTCGCGAGGCCGTCCGTTCGATGTTCGTGCCTGGGTATGGGCCTGCGAGGAGTTGAACCTCGGACCTCACGCTTATCAGGCGTGCGCTCTAACCACCTGAGCTACAGGCCCCAGACCGTCAGAAACTATCTTCCCAGCTCTCTAATTGCAACCGAGAGAACTGCTGCAGATTGTCGCTGCATGTCGGCTGGAAATAACCGATCACCATGTCGATCCAGAAGAGCCTCTGCAGCTCTCTCACGTGCAATGGACGCCTCCGATCTTTTACTGACTGCATCCGTCATCCGAACGCGCTCCTTACGGGCGAACGGGCTTCTTCTTCGTGCTGTCGACTTTCGTGGAATCCGTGAACATGTTACGGCGCGACCTCGAGGTCGAATCGGTCGGCGGAACACGACGCGTCGGCGTGGCGATGGTGTCACTCGTCATGCCACCCTGCATGTCCCAGACCGGTGTACCGGTCGACTTGTTTCGAAGCTGCACGGTGGTCGTGCCCTTTGTGATTTCCGTTGCTACCAGTGTCATGAGCACGCCGGTCGCCACGCGCATGCCCTTCAAGTCCACCACGTCGCCCGCACTCAGCATCAGCGCCTGGCCCTTGAGGTAGCTGGAAGGGGCGAGAAGGACCTGCAGCGAATCGTTGCCTGTACGCACCACCGCTCGCAGTGTGGATGCCGAGTCCTGTGACGGCATCGGGATCGAGATCATCGAGGGTACGCTGCGGTTCATGGCACTGGCGCCACTTGCAGTCATGCCCGCGCTGCCTGCCATGCCCGAGCGGATCGAGTCGCGTCCGCTCGCGCGCATTCGTCCAGCCGCCGAGTCAGGACGGATGGGTTCCGCGCGTCCCATGCCGGCCGGCCTCGTGTCAGCGCGTCCCGTTCCGGTGCGTCCCACTGAGGTGCGTTCCGTACCGATCCGGCTCACAACCGTCGTGTCCCCACCGGTGCGACGTGACCCCATACCACCCATACCGGCACCGGCAGCGCCCGTTCCAGCGTTCCCTCCCGCATGCATTCCCGCATGCATTCCCGCATGCATACCGCTCATTCCCGCCGCCCCGCGACCGGCGACCGTATCCACGCGTACGATGGTCGCGCCGGTGATCGTCACCGTCTGCGCAGAATCGAATCGCACCATCATGTCGGACCGCGCACTTGCACTGTCTCGCGCCGTGCGAGTACCCGTACTGCTTGTATCCTGAGCCGACACGAGGCTCGGCAACGCGCACGCAGCTAGCATCGCTGCGCCAGAAATTAGCGTGAAGGAACGTATCATTGCTCAAGCTCCAGCCTGATTGGTGAACTTACGGCGCGAGTACGTCCCGCACACATCCTCACCATGCAGGAGAGCAGCTCCCGTGCCGTCATGCGAAATTCCCTTGCTGCATATGGGTTTGTGCTCACCGCACGGTCAGTCTGCGCGCAGGTGGCGCGCTGAAGTGCGCACAGGCGAGGTTGCAGAAGTGCGCGCAAGAATGTGCACGAGAATGCGCGCGGCTGTCCCGCGTTCCTGGAATCTGCATCGAGCGCGACCATGGTCCCACTCTGGCACGAACCAGCAATGCAAACGCCCCCGACACTCGTGAGAGCGCCGGGGGCGGATGGTCCTGCTATATGAGCAATCGAGAGAAGAGCGCGTGGTGGTGCGACTACTGAGTCACTTTCAGATCGCCGTTGCCGGTGATACTACTCGCAGACTCCGTTAAGGAGGTGATCCAGCCGCAGGTTCCCCTACGGCTACCTTGTTACGACTTCGCCCCAGTCATGAT
>JACMPK010000204.1 GCA_014377535.1 Gemmatimonadaceae bacterium | reverse complement strand
GTCGCCGACATCAGCATCGAGACGCAGATGAACATGATTCAGGTGAACGTCACCGCGCTCACGGAACTCACCCGCCGCCTGCTGCCCGCAATGATCGAGCGCGGCGACGGCGCCATCATGAACGTCGCCAGCACTGCCGCATTCCTGCCCGGGCCGGGCATGGCGGTCTACTACGCCAGCAAGGCGTACGTGCTGTCGTTCACCGAGGCGCTGGCGGCGGAGCTGCGCGACGCCAACATCCGCGTGACCGCACTCTGTCCCGGACCCACGGCCACCGAATTCGGGGCCGTCGCCGGCATGTCGCAAAGCAAGCTGTTCAAGCAGCGCAGCATCCTGTCGGCCTCCGCGTCGGTCGCGCGCATCGGCTGGGCAGGGCTGCGCGCTGGCGAGCGCGTCGTGATTCCCGGCGTCATGAACCGGCTGATGATCCAGTTGCTGCGCGCGGCACCGCGCGCGCTGGCACTCAGGATTTCGGCTTCGGTGAACGCTTCCGGGCCGGCTTGACCAGCACGCCGTCCACGTACGACGGCAGCACGGTGCGCAACCATCGCCCGGTGTGCGACGTGGCGTGCGCCGCGGCCTCTTCCGGCGTGCCGACCACCACCACCTGGCCGCCGCCGATGCCGCCCTCGGGCCCCATGTCGATCACCCAGTCGGCCAGCTTGATCACATCCAGATTGTGCTCGATCACGATCAATGTGTGCCCCTGGTCCACGAGCCGCTGCAGCACGCGCGCGAGCTTGCGGATGTCTTCCAGATGCAGGCCGGTGGTCGGCTCGTCCATGATGTAGAGCTTGCGACCCGCCGACTTGGACGACTGCGACAGCTCGCGCGCGATCTTGATGCGCTGCGCCTCGCCACCGCTCAACGTCGTCGCGGGCTGACCCATGTGCAGGTAGCCAAGCCCCACCTGCTGCAGGTGCCAGAGTGCGGCGGCCAGGCGATCCTCGCCGGGGAAGAGCCGCGTCGCGGCGTCGACGGTCATCTCCAGCACGTCGGCGATGTTCTTGCCCCACACACGCACTTCCAGCACATCGGGCTTGAAGCGCTTGCCGCTGCAGGTCTCGCACGGCACCAGCACGTCGGCCATGAACACCATCTCGACTTCCACGTAGCCCGCACCTTCGCAGGTCTCGCAGCGACCGCCGGCCATGTTGAAGCTGAATGTCGCCGGTGCATACCCGCGCTGCTTCGACAGCGGTGTCTGCGAGAAGATGCGCCGGATCTCGTCCCACGCCTTCACGTACGTCACCGGATTGGAGCGCGGTGACCGGCCGATGGGCTCCTGGTCGATCAGCACGACGTCGTCGAAATGCTCGGCGCCCGTCAGCGACTGCACCCCGCCCACGATCTCGCCGAGATGCTGCTTGGCGGAGTTCTCGCCGGTCAGTCGCGTTTCCAGCGCGCGATACAGTACGTCGTGCACCAGCGTGCTCTTGCCGCTGCCCGACACACCCGTCACCGCCACGAAGCAGCCCACCGGCACGCGCAGGTTCACGCCCTGCAGCGTGTGCGCCGTGACACCATTCAGCGACAGCCACCGCGGTCCCGCCGTGCGACGTTCCTCGGGCAATGGAATCGTGGTCGCACCGGTGAGATACTGACCCGTGAGTGGACTCTGCGCCGCATCCGACAACGGTCCGCTGAACACCACCTCGCCGCCCTTGTCACCGCTGCCGGGTCCGATCTCCACCATCCAGTCGGCCATGCGCACGGCCTCGAGATCATGCTCCACCACGATCACCGTGTTGCCGGCATCGCGCAGGCGGCGCAGCAATCCAAGCAGCCGGTCCATGTCGCGCGGATGCAGCCCGATGCTCGGCTCGTCCAGCACGTACAGCGTGTCCACCAGCTGCGCGCCAAGCGAGTTCGCGAGCGAGATACGCTGCGCCTCGCCGCCCGAAAGTGTGCGGGCCGCACGATCCATGGACAGGTAGCCCAGGCCCACATCGCGCAGGAAGCGCACACGCGCACGCGCCTCGCGCAACACCGACTCGGCGATCTGCATCTCGAATGGCGACAGCGCGAGCGAGTCGGTCCACACGTCCAGTGCATCAACTGACATCGCGCTCACGTCGGCGATGGTCAGGCTGCCGATGCGCACGTTCAACGCATCACGCGTGAGCCGGCTGCCGCCGCAGGTCGCGCAGGTCGCTGCCGCCTGATACTGCCGCAGGAAGACGCGGATGTACTGCTTGTACCGCTTCTCCTCCAGCGACTTCAGGAACGGAAAGATGCCGACGTAGCCCTTCGTCTTGCCGCGCAGCAGGAACGTGCGCTGCTCGGCGGGCAGCGTGTTCCACGGCGCCGTCCACGAGATGCCGTCGCGCTTCGCGATGTCGTAGAGCTTCTTCCGCAGCTCTTCGTAGCGCGGCATCGTCCACGGATGAATTGCGCCATCGCGCAGCGAGCGCTCCGGGTAAGGCACGATCAGCGACTCGTCGTACTCCAGCGTGGCGCCGAAGCCGTTGCAGGTCGCGCAGGCGCCGCGCGGGTTATTGAAGCTGAAGAGCTGCGGTGATGGCGTGGGGGCCACGGTGCCGTCGTCGGGACAGGCGAAGCGCTCGGTGAAGGCGACGCGTGTGCGAGGCTCGTGTCCGACCGGCAGCGAGACGTCGGTCGGGAAGAGCAGGGCACAGTCGCCGTCGCCTTCCACGAATGCCGTGCTCACCGCATCGGCCACACGACCTCCCACGTCGGCGTTCACCGTCAGGCGGTCCGCCACCACGTCGATGCGCTGCACCGTCTCGATACTGCGCTTCGATGCCACCAGGTCGTCCACGTGCACGATCTCGCCGTCCAGCGCGACGCGCACGAAGCCCTTCACGCGCAGCGCTTCCGCCAGCGCCTCGGCGCCCAGCGATGTCGCGTGCGTGAGCGGGAACACGACCGAGAAGCGCGTGCCCTCCGGCAGCGTTCGCACCAGGTCGGCAATGCTCTGCGGTGTATCGGGGCGAAGCTCGCGGCCGCAGGTGCCGCAGAATGTGTGGCCAACGCGCGCCCACAGCAGGCGCAGGTAATCGTAGATCTCCGTCGCGGTCCCGACCGTCGATCGCGACGAGCGCGTGGGATTTTTCTGCTCGATGGCCACCGCAGGCGAAAGGCCCTCGATGCGGTCGACGCGCGGCTTTTCCATCCGTTCGAGAAACTGCCGCGCATATGCCGACAGGCTTTCGACATAGCGCCGCTGCCCCTCGGCATAGATCGTGTCGAAGGCCAGCGAGGATTTGCCGGAACCGCTCGGTCCCGTGATCACGGTGATGGCACGTCGCGGCAGGTCAAGGTCGATTCCCTTGAGGTTGTGCTGCCGGGCGCCGCGGATGGTAATGCTTTCGATCACAGCTGAACGTTAATCAGCTACGACCCTCACGACACGGACCGGGACTGCGTAGCGTTATCCCGGACAATGACATCTCTTGCGATTCCGCCGGACGACGATGCGGTGAAGCCGGTCCTCGACCGGCGGCTCCTGCGTCGCCTTCTTCAGTATGTGCGCCCGTACACCGCCCTCGTCATTGGCGCGGTGCTGCTGCTGGCGCTCGAGGGTGCCACCGCCGTCGTGGGCCCCTGGCTCACGCAGCGCGTCATCGACCACGCGATTCCCGCGCGTGACCTGGGCTTCATCCGCCTCGCGACCATCGCACTCGCCGCCTCGCTGCTGGTGCAGTTCCTCTGCAGCTATGGCGAGACGATGCTCACCGGGCTGCTCGGCCAGCGGGTGATGCGCGACCTGCGCACGGAACTGTTCGCGAAGCTGCAGTCGCTGAGCATCAGCTATTTTGACCGTAACCCGGCCGGTCGCCTCATCACGCGCGTGACCAGCGACGTGGAATCGTTGAACGAACTGTTCACTGCCGGTGTCGTCGCGGGGCTTGGCGACGTGTTTGCGCTGGCCGCGATGGCCATCATGATGCTGCTCACCGACTGGCGCCTGGCCCTCGCATCGTTCGGCGCCGTGCCGTTCGTCTGGCTGGCGAGCCGCATCTTCCAGAAGAAGGTACGCGTTGCATACCGCGAGATCCGCGGCAAGCTTGCACGCATCAACGCCTTCGCGCAGGAACGCATCACCGGCGTGCGCGTGGTGCAGCTGTTCAGTCGCGAACCCGGCGAGTCGGCACGGTTCGATGCGCTGAACCGCGATCACCTCGACTCGAACATCCGGTCGATCCGGTACTACGCCGCCTACTTTCCCGCGATCGAGATCCTCACGACCGTGGCCCTGGCCAGCCTGATCGTGGCGGCGACGCAGCGCGTGAACGCCGGCCTGCTCACGGTGGGTACGGTCGCCGCATTCCTGCAGCTGGTGCGTCGTTTCTTCCAGCCGCTGCAGGACCTGAGCGACAAGTTCAACACGCTGCAACAGGCCATGGCCGCGTCGGAGCGCATCTTCACGCTGCTCGATACTACCGCCACGGTACCCGATGATGCCGTCGCACCCGACGTCACCAAGCGTACCCATCGCGGCGTGACGATCACCTTCGACGAAGTCTGGTTCGCGTACGACACGGCCGATGGCGTGGCAGCGGACGATGCGGCCACGCACTGGGTGCTCAAAGGCGTGTCGTTCACCGTGCGGCCGGGCGAAACGCTCGCGCTGGTGGGACACACCGGCGCCGGCAAGACCACCGTGGTCAGCCTGCTGCTCCGCTTCTACGATCCGCAGCGCGGCCGCATTTTGCTCGATGGCATCGACATCCGCGCGCTTCCGCTGGCCGAGCTGCGGTCGCGCATCGGGTACGTGCAGCAGGACATCTTCCTGTTCGCCGGCGACGTTGCGTCGAACATCCGTTTATCGAATCCCATCGACGATGCCGCAGTGCGTGCCGCAGCGGCGCGGGTCGGCGCGGATCGGGTCATTGAGCGCCTGCCCCGCGGTTACGCACAGATGCTGGGCGAACGTGGCGCCACGCTGTCGGTCGGCGAGCGCCAGCTGCTGAGTTTCTCGCGCGCGTTGGCCAGCGATCCCGATCTGTTGCTGCTGGACGAAGCCACGAGCGCGGTGGACAGCGAGCGCGAGGCAGACATCCAGGCGGCGCTCGGCACGTTGATGCAGGGCAGGACCACCATCGCGATCGCGCACCGCCTGAGCACGATCGTGGATGCGGACGAGATACTCGTCATGCATCACGGCGTGGTCGCCGAGCGCGGATCACATGCGGTGCTGCTCGCGCGCAAGGGTTTGTACGAGCGACTGTGGCGCCTGCAGGTCGGCGATCCGGGGCTGCTGACGGACGAGACGACGGCAGCGGCGGTAGCGCTTGCCGGGCCCAACGACTGAGCCTAGCTTCTCCCGACCAATGCCACGATCAACACTCTTCATTCCCTTCGCTGACGTGCCACGGCGCGCGCGAGGGCTGACTCAGGACCTGATGCTCCCTGCAGCGGTGTCATGCAGCTAGTTCACGCCGCGAACACGCACGTGGGCATGGTACGGACCGGGAACGAAGATGCGTTTCTCGCGGAGGCCACGGCAGACCGCGGGATTTACATCGTGGCCGACGGCATGGGCGGGCACGCGGCGGGTGAAGTCGCGAGCGCCATGGCCGTCGAGATCATGTGCGACGCCATGCGCTCGTCGCCGCGGCCGATCGCCGAGCTGCAGCATGTCGCCGCCGACGCGGTGCTCAACGCCAATCGCCGCATCTTCAATCGCACCATCGAGGAACCGGACAAGCATGGCATGGGCACCACGCTCACCACGATGGTCGTGGGCGAGGGGCGCTACATGATTGCCCATGTCGGCGACAGTCGCGTGTACCGGCTTCGCAGCGGCGAACTGTCCCAGATCACGGTCGATCATTCGTACGTGCAGGAACAGGTCGATGCCGGATACCTCACGCCGGAACAGGCGCGATACCACCCGTTCAGCAACGTGATCACGCGCTGTGTGGGCGTCGCGACCGATGTGGAGCCCACGATCTACGAAGGCGACCTGGTGGACGGCGACCTGTACCTGCTCGCGACCGACGGGCTGACCGGCATGGTCGAGGACAAGAACCTGTTGAAGATCCTGACCGCGCGGAAGTCACCGGGCCCGATGGTCGATGCGCTGCTCTGGGACGCCAATCGTGCAGGCGGCGTGGACAACATCACCGCGGTCATCGTCCAGATCGCGACGGCGCGCTGACCTGATGTCGCAGAGTGACGTGCAGTCCGGCATGCGGAACGACAGCCCGGACGAAGGCGTGCCGATGCGTGTCGGCGAGTTGAGCGAGCTGTATCTCGGCAACATCCTGTTCGCACTGGAGCGCACGGCGCTGTCGCTCGAGGCCGAGGAGAAGCCTGAGGACGCGATGTTCTATCGCGGAATAGGGCGAGCGCTGGCTGACGCGCACGGACGCGACAAGGCCCGACCGCCCGCCTGAATTATCGGCGGCGCTTTGCGCTGCTGCCGTCGGTGCCCGCGTGGCCTGCCGCGATGCAGCACCGCCGTGCTGACGCGATGACGCATCGGCGTTGCAATCATTCCAGAGTGAGTGGCGCAGTGCATCGCTCACCGCGTGCACGCTCAGGTCAGCAGCGGACGACCGTCGACGAGTGAGGCGCGAAGCGTGTCGGCGTCTGTGGTCACGACTGCCCAGAGCTGGTCCACATTCACAGGGACCCGATGTACCGCAAAGACGCGCAGCCAGCGCGCCGAGTGGTACAGTTGCTGGCTGAGTGCCGGAAGATTCAGTGCACCGGCAATCCCCGTGCTCGTGAGATGCTCTACGGCGCCATCGCGGCGCAGTACGGGCAGGTCCACGCCCAGCATCTGCGTCTTCGCCGGGTAATCCAGCAGCACCTCGCCTCTGGCCAGGCCCAGCTCCACCGCCAGCTGATCCTCGACCGCCACGGCCAGTGCCCGATCGGAGGCAATCCATTCGCCCGCCTCGTCACCCAGCGCGGCAGCACTCCACTGCGCGACGCGCTTGTAGAGGCGACGCTCGCGCAGTGCCATCAACAGCGGCGGCGCGCTGGGAAGCAGCGCATGCACGAGGCCCTCGTCGGTCCAGTCCGCCAATCCGTCCAGCGGCAGCGCACCGGATTGCAGCGCGTCATCCACGAGGCGTTTGTACATCGCCGTCGCACTCCGCACCGCATGATGCCAGTAGATGTTGCGGTACATCTGGTATTTCGCGAACAGCAGTGATTCCAGCGCGCTGAGGCCCTTCTCCATGATGCCGACGCCAGGGCGACCCGTGCCCGGCATGGGGACGATGACGACGCTGTCGAGCAGGCGGTCCACGTCGATTTCGCCATACGGCACACCGCACATCATCGCGTCGCGCTTCAGGTAGTCGATCTTGTCCAGGTCGATCGAGCCGGAGACGAGCCCCTGCAGCGGCCCCTCGTCGCTGCCATGCATCAGGGCCAGCACGCGCGCCGGCGCATCGGCACCAAAGGCGGTGGTCAGCGCACCGGCCACCGCGCCGGTGGTGATCCGCGGCGTCGCGGCGCTCTCGTGGTTCAGCGCCCCGATCTCCTCCAGTGCATGACTGAACGGATAGTGCCCCACGTCGTGCAGCAGCATCGCTGCGGCGGTCAGGTCGCGCTCCTGCTCATCCACCTGCGCCAGTTCGCCCCGCTCCGCGAGCAGCGTGATCGTGCGCCGCGCCATGTGATGCGCGCCCAGCGCATGTTCGAAACGCGAGTGCGTCGCGCCCGGATACACCAGGAACGCGTAACCCAGCTGGCGCACGTAGCGCAGTCGCTGCATCGCCGGCGTGTCCACGAGCGTGAGCGCCAGCGGATCGAGGCGGATGTTGTTCCAGAGCGGGTCGCGAATGACTTTCACGGTCGGCATCACTCGATGAAAGAAGACGAGGGCGCCCGACCTGCAGGCGCCCCCGTCCAAGGTATCACTGAATACGCGAAGGTCAGCCCTTCGGACCTGCATTCGCGATGCTGGCCGAGACCTGGCTGCCGAACTTTGCAAAGTTCTCGCGGAACATGCCGGCCAGCTTCGTTGCCTGGGTGTCGTATGCGGCACCGTCGCTCCACGTGCTGCGCGCGTCGAGCACGGCCGACGGCACGTCCGGCACGGCGTTCGGCACCGACAACCCGAAGATCGCATCGGTGGTCGTCGGCGCGGCATCCAGCGTGCCAGCCAGCGCCGCACGAATCATGGCGCGCGTGTACGACAGTTTCATCCGCGTGCCGGTGCCATAGGCGCCCCCGCTCCAGCCGGTGTTCACCAGCCACACCTTGGCATCATGCTGCTGCAGCAGAACGCCCAGCATCTCGGCATAGCGCGTGGGGTGCCAGACCATGAAGACGGCGCCGAAGCAGGCGCTGAACGTGGCCTGCGGTTCGTTCACACCCGTCTCGGTGCCGGCCACCTTTGCCGTGTAGCCCGAGAGGAAGTAGTACATCGCCTGTTCCGGCGAGAGGCGCGAGATCGGCGGCAGCACGCCGAATGCATCGGCCGTGAGGAAGATCACGTGCCTGGGGTGGCCACCGCGGCCACTCGGCACATGATTCTTGATGTAGTGCAACGGGTACGACGCTCTCGTGTTCTCGGTGATGCTCTGGTCCTCGAACTTCACCTTGCGCTGCTCGTCCAGCACGACATTCTCCAGCACCGTCCCGAACATCTGCGTGGTCGCGAAGATGTCGGGCTCCTGCTCGGCGCTCAAATTGATCGCCTTTGCGTAGCAGCCACCCTCGAAGTTGAACACGCCATCGCCCGCCCAGCCATGCTCGTCGTCGCCGATCAGTGCGCGCGCGGGATCGGCGGAGAGCGTCGTCTTGCCAGTGCCCGGGAGGCCGAAGAACAAGGCGCAGTCGTCGGCCGTGCCGATGTTCGCGGAACAGTGCATGGGCAGCACGTTTTGCGTGGGCATCAGATAATTCATGATCGTGAACATCGACTTCTTCAGCTCGCCGGCGTAGCGCGTTCCGCCGATGAGGATCATCCGGCGTGCGATGTTGACGATGATGAACGTGCTGCTGCGCGTGCCATGCTTCTCGGGTACTGCCTGGAAGTCCGGTGCATGCAGCACGCTGAAGTTTGGCGCAAACTGCGCCAATTCATGCAACTCGGGCCGGATGAACATGTTCCGGACGAAGTGCGCGTGCCATGCGTTCGGCGTCACGTAGCGAACGCTGAGCCGGTGCGCCGGGTGTGCGCCGCAGTAGAGATCCTGCACGAACAATTCCGGCTGCGTGTTCAGGTATTCGCGGACGTCGGCGAGGAGCACGTCGAAATACGCCTCCTCCAAGGGCAGGTTGACGGCGCCCCAGTCGATGTTCGCCTCGGAGCCCGCCTCGCGGACGAAGAACTTGTCCTTCGGGGAGCGGCCCGTATGCGGTGCGGTGACGGCGACGAACGGTCCCATGTCGGCGAGCGTGCCTTCGTCGCGTCGCACGGCAGCCTGGACCAGCTCGGGCGTGACGAGGTTCCAATGCAATGCGCCGGCGGGAGCAAGGCCCTGCTCAGCAAGCCCATGGGCGCTGGAGCGGGTCTGCGGCGCAGTCTGCGTAGCCATAAGTGCGGGAGGTTTGGGTGACGCGCGGGTCGTGGCGGTGCTTGCGGGCACGGCGTCACAGCTCGCGGATCGGGGCAAAGCTAACGAAACGACACCGGCGCGCGGATACGGGGTGTACCGAAGCGCACTGATGCGAGCGTGCGGGTCCGCGTGTTGTCGTTTCCAGTTGCTAGTGATATAGTAAAATCAATTACGGATGGTCGAGGTCTGCGCCACGCGGCGCACGTGAGGCGCCTCGCGGCGTGACGGCGAGTAGCACCGCTGACCGGTCTCCTCCTCCCGTCACGACACCCGACCTGTTGACCCCGTGGGCCGATCGAGACCCCTGACCCGTTGCCTTCGACCCGGTCAGGATGCCCGACCCTTTGACCCTGGACCCGGTCAGGAACGCTGACCCCAGACCCGATCGAGAAGTCTGACCCCTTGACCCCGATTCCTTGCTGAGCAGTTCCCCGTCGCGTCGCACCCCCGTCTCCTGAAAGCCATGACATCATCCACTGCCCTGCGCTGCTTGCGCGCCGTGTTGGCCTGCGCGGCCGTCGCCCTTGGCTCGCCGACCGGCGTCCGCGCCGCTGTCGTCGCCCCGCCGATCCGCGGTGTCGTCGTCGACACGGCCGGCAATCCCATCTCGAACGTGCAGGTCGTCGCGACCGAGTTGCAGCGGGTGGCGGTCACGGATCGCAGCGGCTCGTTCACCTTCGTGGGCGCACCCGTCGGTACGGTGCACCTCACGATCGTGCTGATGGGCTTCGTGCCCGTGCATGAGGTGGTGAACGTGCCGGCGACCGGTGAGTCGGCACCGCTGCGCATCACGCTTCGTCGCACCGTGCTGCGACTCGCCGGTGTGCAGATCACCGCGTCGCCGACCGGCACCGATCCGCTCAGTGTCACGCAGTCCACGGTGCAGCTCAGTGGCAAGGATCTGCAACGTCAGCTTGGTGCCTCGGTCGCGCAGACGCTCTCCAGCGAGCCAGGCATGGCGATGCGCTTCAATGGTCCCATGGCCAATGCTCCCGTCATCCGCGGGCTGTCGGGCGAGCGCATCCTGATGCTGCAGGACGGTGAGCGCGTCGGCGATCTTGGGTCCACGTCGTCGGATCACGCGGTGGTGGCAGACCCGAACAGCGCCGAACGCATCGAGGTGATTCGCGGTCCCGCGTCGCTGCTGTACGGCAACGCCGCCATCGGCGGTGTGGTGAACGTGATATCGGGTGACATCCCGACCAGCGTGCCCTCGCGCCTCGGTGGCTTTTTCAATGGACAGTCCGAGTCGGTGACGCCAGGTGGCGTGGGCAGCGCCGCACTGAACATCCCGCTCGGTCGCTCGTTCGCAGCCACGCTGCGCGGTACCCTGCGGCGGCAGTCGTCGTACCGTATCGGCGACGGTGGTGGTGCGCAGCCGAACAGCGACGTGCGCTCATGGAATGGCACGGCAGGGCTGGGCTACATCGGATCCACGGTCACGGCAGGCCTGGTCTATCGTCAGAGCGACTTCAACTACGGCATCCCGTTCCAGTCCGGGGGCGAGGAAATCCGCATCGACGGTGTGCGGCGCGCAGGACAGGCCCGCATCGGCATCACCACGGGTGCGCGTGCGCTCAGCTACGTGCGCATCGAAGGCACGGTGCAGTCGTACAAGCATGACGAGATCGCGGTGCAGGACAACGCCATCGGCACGACCTTCAACCTCAACTCGCAGACCGCCTCCGTCTCGGGCAAGACACAGTTCGGCCGCATGAGCGGGTCGATCGGTGTGCAGGCGTTCCTGCGGCAGTACGAACCGATTGGTGCGGAGGCCTTCACGCCGGCCGCCGACAACACCAACATCGCCGCGTTCATCTACCAGGAACTGCCGCTCACGTCGGGCAGCGCCGAGTCGCGCACTCCACGCCTGCAGTTCGGCGGTCGCTTCGACGATTTCCGCATCACGGGCAAGGCGGGCAGCGATCCGCGCTTCGCCGTCGAGCGCGCACGGCGCTTCAACAATGCCAGCGGGTCGCTCGGCCTGTCGGTGCCCTTCGCGCAGCACTTCACGATCAGCGGCAGCGTCGCGAGTGCCTTCCGCGCGCCGACGGTGGACGAATTGTATGCGAATGGTTTCCACGTTGCCGTCGGCACGTTCGACATCGGCAACGCGAACCTGAAGGCCGAGACGAGCATGGGGCTCGATGGTGTCCTGCGGGCGCAGGGATCGCGCGGCACGCTGCAGGTGTCCGCTTATCGCAACCGGATCAATGACTACATCACGCCCTCGGTCACGGGCACGACGAATGTGGATGGGGAACAGGTGCCGCTTGTGAACATCGTGCAGCGTGACGCGACGCTCACGGGCCTGGAGTTCTCCGGCGAAACCCAGCTGGCTCACCATCTGGTCGTCGGTGCCATGGCCGATGCCGTGCGCGGTCGCGGTGCCGGCAACACGAACCTGCCGTTCATTCCCGCAGCGCGCGTCGGCGGCTCGCTGCGCTACGACACCGGCGTGTTCAGCCTGGGCGGCGAGGCACGACGCGTCATGAAGCAGACGCGCGTGGCCGCGGACAACAGCATCGACGTGCCGACCGACTCGTATACGCTGCTCAACCTGAGCTCCTCGTGGACGATCCCGTCGCGGCACACGGCGCAGACACTCACGCTGCGCGTGGACAACCTGCTCGACGAGCGCTATGCCGATGCGACCAGCCGCGTGAAGGCCTTCACCTTCAATCCCGGCCGCAACGTTTCGCTGGTCTACCGGCTCGGCTTCTAGGCAGTCATGACGACACCGTCGGCATGCGCGAATTTTCGTGGTGCCGACCGTGTGTCGTTCGTGTCACCGCGCATCGCACCACATGCGGTGGCGCACCCGCAACCAGCCGTGCCTCAGATGGCCAGGAACCCGAGCAGCCGGTGCAGCATCAGCCGATCGGTCGCCGTCGCGTCGTCCAGCTTCGGGGTCTCGAGGATCCGCACGGTGTGCCGGAATCGCGGGTCCGTCATGATGCGGCGAAACGGCGCGTCGCCCAGCGAACCTGACCCGATCAGCTCATGCCGATCGCGATGACTGTCGAACGGCGTCTTCGAGTCGTTCAGGTGCCAGACGCGAAGCCGGTCCAGTCCCAGCACACGATCGAACCGGTCGATCACGCCATCGAAGTCCTGGACCAGGTCGTAGCCGGCCGAATAGATGTGGCAGGTATCCACGCACACGCCGACGCGGCCGCGCACCGCGGCGGGCAGCGCCGCGATGATGGCCGCAAGCTCCTCGAACGTGGCACCGAGCGCCGTGCCGGAGCCGGCCGTCGTCTCCAGGCAGAGGATCGTGTCGCCGGGTTCTGCCGCGAGTGCGATGGCGATGGATGCCGCGTTCCGCGCGAGGCCCGCGTCGCGATCGTCCATGTAGTTGCCGGGATGCGACACGAGGAAGTCGATGCCCAGCGCATGACAGCGACGCAGCTCTGTTGCAAAGCTCTCGATCGAGCGCGCACGCATCGCGTCGTCCGGCGACGCAAGGTTGATCAGATAGCTGTCATGCGACACCGTGACCGGCGAGCCTGCCACGCGCAGCGCCTCGCGGAACAGCGCGCGCTCGGTCGCATCGATCTCGCGTTCCTTCCACTGGTTCGGCGTCTTCGTGAACAGCTGCAGCGCCGTGGCGCCGATCTCGCTGGCGCGCGGCGGTGCGGCGAAGCTGCCGCCCTGCGAACTCACATGCGTGCCGATGCGAAACCCCGCCGGCACGCGAGGCAACGGCGGCAGTGCGGCGAGGCTCGCGGGCGTCCGCTTCGTGACGAGAGGATTCGGGTTCTTCTTCGCGACGGCGGCGCCCACGACGGACGGTCGCAGAGCCGCCGGCTTCGCCGCTTTCTTCGCGACCGTCCTCGCCGCTTTCTTTGCGACCGTCTCCGCCGCTTTTTTTGCGACCGTCTTCGCCGCTTTTTTTGCGACCGTCTTCGCCGCCGTCTTCGCGACCGTCGTCACAGCCTTCCTCCCCGTCATGTCAACACCCATTGCCTACTTGCCTCGTAGCCAGTCGAGCGGGTCCACTGCGGTGCCGCG
>JACMPK010000203.1 GCA_014377535.1 Gemmatimonadaceae bacterium | reverse complement strand
CGCATTGGAAGATGCGGGCCGACCGAGGCGGGTCAGCCTCACTCCGCCGACGTCGTTCCCGCGACGCGGCGGCAGGTTGATATTCAACAGCGTGCCCTTCGGCATCTGCAGCGACATCAGGTGGCCCAGCAGGTCCGTCAGCGGCTCGACGAGCTGGTCCAGCAACGTGATGTCGGCGCGGAGGTCGCCGCCGGCAAAGCTCAGCGCGATCGCCGGCACGCCAAGAGACAGCCCTTCCATCGCGGCCGCCACGGTCCCCGAGTACAACACGTCCTCGCCCATGTTGTGACCGTGGTTGATGCCGCTCAACACGAAGTCAGGGCGCTCCGGCATCAGCGCCTCGATCGCGAGCATCGCACAATCCGTTGGTGTGCCATCGACCTGCCAGCGTCGCTCGGCAAGACGCACGGGGCGCAGCGGATGGTGCAGCGTGAGCGAATGACTCGTTGCGCTCTGCTCACGGTCCGGTGCAACGACGGTCACCTCTCCGAGGGGCTCCGCGGCGCGGATCAGGCAGTCGAGCCCGTGGGCGAGGATACCGTCGTCGTTGGTGCAGAGAAGTCGCATGCGGGCAAGCGGGAGGGACGGTGGGACCAGATCGTGGCAACCACACGGACGGCATCGCGCAGCGGACGAAAATGGCTGGCTGGTCCATAACGCGTGGGAATTTCAGTCTCAGCGATGATAGCGCCTGCGCGCACTGCGCGGATGACGAATCCGGTTTCCGCCTCGTATCGCTCGCCGACGTGCGGCACTCGGTCAAGCAGCGAGCGGCGTATTCCGCGCAATCCGCACTGCGCGTCGCGCATCGGTCGGCCGGCACACCAGGCAATGGCGCGCGTCGAGATGCCGTTGGCCAGGCGTCGGAGCAACGGCATGGACGTGCCGCGCCGCCGGCGAACGCCAAGTACCAGGTCGGCAGACATGAGCGCCTGGAGTACCGCCGGGAGGCTGGCCGGATCGTGCTGCCCGTCGGCGTCCATCGTGATGACCGCAACGACGGCGGGAATCAGCGTCGCGACATGCGCGAACCCGGTCAGCAACGCGCGACCCTTCCCGCGATTCGAGGCATGCCGCAGCACATGATCCGCGCCACTGGCAACAGCAGCATCGAACGTCGCATCGATCGAGCCGCCATCGATCACGATGATCACGAGTTCGGGCGCATGCAAGCGCACTCCCAGCACGACGGCGGCGATGGAATCCGCTGCCTGATAGGCCGGGATCACGCACGCCGCAGGCAGCATCAGTCGCTGCTGGCGACCGGCGTGGCCAGCACGCGCAGTATCTGTCGCAGCTCCGACTCGATACCCTGCCAGGTCGCAACTTCCAGCGCCTGCCGCGCCGCCGGCCGCAACTCCCCTTCCTTGCGCAATTCATCGAGGCGACGCTTGGCGCCCTCGATGGTGTATTTCTCCGTGTACAGCAGCTGCTTCACGAGCTGGATCAGTTCCACTTCGCGCCGCTGGTACACGCGGTTGCCGGACCGGTTTTTCGCGGGACTGAGGAAGCGGAACTGTCCTTCCCAGTAGCGCAGGACATGCGGCTTCAGCTCGGTCAGTACGCAGACCTCGCCGATCGAGAAGAACTCCTGCACCGGTTCACGCGACGTCGCAGGCATCAGTCGCTCTCTGCGCGCAGGGCACGCGCCATCAGTTCGGCAATGGCATCCCGCGGCGGCATCGCCTCGAACAGGATGCGGTGCATCGCGCTCACGATCGGCATCTCGACGCCGCGCGACAGCGCCAGCGCGTGTGCGCTTTGCGTCGTGATCACGCCCTCGGCGACGGTTTCGCGTGCATGCAGCACGTCCTCGATCGGTCGTCCCTGCCCGATCTCGACGCCCACGGTCCGGTTCCGGCTCAGCGACCCGGTGCAGGTCAGCACCAGGTCACCCATGCCGGCGAGCCCCGCAAACGTACGCGCCTCGGCGCCAAGCGCGACGCCGAGGCGCGTCATCTCTGCGAGTCCACGCGTGATCAGCGCCGCGCGCGGATTGAAGCCGAGCCCCAGTCCATCGAGAACACCCGTTGCAACGGCCATGACGTTCTTCAACGCGCCACCGAGTTCCACGCCGGTCACGTCACGCTGCGTGTACACACGGAACTCGCGTGACGAGAAGAGCTGCTGGGCACGCAGCGCCGCCTCGACATCACGACTGGCGGCCACCACGGCCGTGGGCTGCCGCATGGCGACTTCCGCGGCGAAACTCGGACCACTCAGCGCGACGACGGCACGTCCCGGCAACTCCTCGGCCACGATGTCCGTCATGAGCGCGAACGACTCACGCTCGATGCCCTTCGTGGCGACGATCAGCACCGCGTCGCGCCGCACGGCATGTGCAGCACTGCGCACCACCGCACGCAGCACGTGCGAGGGCGCCACGAACGTGATCGTTTCGGCCGCGAACACTGCATCGGCGAGATCGGTCGTCGCGGTCAGTGCCGGTGACAGCGTGACACCGTTCAGGAACCGCGTGTTCAGGTGATGCGAATTGACGTCGGCAACCACGTCTTCCTCGCGCGCCCACAGCACGGCCGGCTGTCCTCCGCGCGCGATGAGGTCGGCCAGCGCCGTGCCCCACGCGCCCGCCCCGACGACGACCGATGTCATGCCGCGGGCTCCGTGCCCGACACGTTCGATGCCTTCGTGCCGCGCTTGCCGAAGCGGCTTTCCGTGCCGGCACGCAGCCGCGCGATGTTCGCACGGTGCGTCCAGAACACGAACGCGGCCACGAGTGTCACCGTGATCAGCAGCGTCATGCCGCCCGTGCCGCGCAAAGCGACCGCAATCACCAGCACGACGGCCGAAATCAACGATCCGAGCGACACGTACCCGGATGCCGCGACGACCGCCGCGAATGCGAGCATCGCGACCAGCATCGGCAACGGTGCCAGCGCGAGGAACACGCCCGATGCCGTCGCGACACCCTTCCCGCCGCCCTTGCCGAGCAGGAAGATCGGCTTCACATGTCCGGCAATCGCGGCCACGCCGTACGCGATGGCCCAGCCGATCTGCGTCGTGCCCAGTGCGGCGGGCAGCAGCGCGACCGGCAGAAATCCCTTCAGCAAGTCGGCCACGTACACGGTCAGGCCAATCTTCCACCCCAGCGTGCGAAACACGTTGGTCGCACCGAGGTTGCCGCTGCCGACCGTGCGCAGGTCGACGCCCTTGGCCTTGCCGGCCAGGTACGCCGACGGAACGGAGCCGGCCATGTAGGCCATGACCAGCCCGACCGCCGGATGCATCAGTCGCCCTTGCGCTTCATCACGATGCGCAGCGGATTTCCGGTGAAGCCGTAAGCAGCACGAAACCCGTTGTGCAGGTAGCGCACGTAATGCTCCTGCACGAGTTCAGGGTGGTTGCCCCAGACGCCGATGGCCGGCGGCGAGATCTCGATCTGCGTGGCGTACTTCAGCTTCACTTCGCGACCCGCTGCCTGCGGCGGCTGGCGACGTGCGAGCAGTTCCTCGAGCGTCTGGTTGATCTCGGACGTCGAGATGCGCTTCTGACGCTCTGCCTCCACCTGCAGGATCGTCTCGAGGATCTTCGTCACGCGCTGACCCGTGAGCGCCGACGTGAAGATGAACGGCACGAACTTCAGGTACGGCACCTTCTCGCCGGCATCGCGCTGGAAGTGTGCGGCAGACTTGTCGCCCTTCTCTTCCTTCGCGTCCCACTTGTTCACCACGACGATCAGTCCGCGGCCGCCCTCCTCGAATGCCAGCGACGCGATCTTCAGGTCCTGGTTCTCGAGGCCCAGCGTCGCGTCGAGCACCAGCACGCAGATCTCGGCACGCTCGATCGCGCGACGCGTGCGTAGCGTGGAATAGAACTCCACGCCGTCATCCACACGTGTGGGTCGCCGAAGGCCGGCGGTGTCCACGAAGATCAGGCGACGCCCGTGATACAGCATCGGGCTGTCGATGGCGTCGCGCGTGGTGCCCGCGACATCCGTCACCACCAGGCGTTCCTCGCCCAGCAGGCGGTTCACGATCGACGACTTGCCAACATTCGGGCGACCGATGACCGCCACGCGCAGCGCATCCGGCTCTTCCTCGAGATGCGGCGGCATCTGCTCGACGATGGAGTCGAGCAGGTCACCGATGCCGTTGCTGTTCTGCGCCGAGACGGCGAACGGATCGCCCGCACCCAGCGAGAAGAACTCGTAGTGGGCGATGGTGCCGAACTCGTCGCACTTGTTCGCGACGAGCAGCCACGGCTTGCCGCTTTCGCGCATCAGGTCCGCCACCTTCACGTCCGACGGCACGAGGCCCATCTTCGCGTCGACGACGAACAACAGCAGGTCGGCCTCGGCGATCGCTTCCTTTACCTGGCGCTTGATCTCGACATCCATCGGATCGAGCGTGTCTTCCGGCAGGCCACCGGTATCCACCAGCCAGAAATCGCGGCCGTTCCAGGCCGCGCGGCCGAAGTGGCGGGCGCGCGTCGTGCCGGCGACCTCACTGACGATGGCGGCGTTCTTGTCGCCGATGATTCGATTGTACAACGCCGACTTGCCCACATTCGGACGACCGACGAGGGCAACGATTGGGATACTCACGCAGCACTCCGTAATGACGACCCGACGGCTGGTTCCGCCTCAAGCACGTCGATGAAATCGTATGAAGGAAATACCGGGAACGGAAACTCCTCGCGCAACGCGATGAAGGAGGTGTCGTCGAGGAAGACGCCGTTCTCGTTGATGCTCTCGGCCGGGATCAGCGCGAGGTCGAAATCAGTCCGGCCCGCCAGCACGCGACGGAAATCGTCGCTCACCAGCAGTCCGGCCGTGGTGGTGGTCGGTCCGAACAGTGAGTTCTCGGTGACGAGTAACTCGAAATACGCGCCGGTCGCCTCGGTCAGGCTCGCAAGCAGCGGTGGCATGAGCGGCGCCATGCTGGTACCCGTCACCACGGCGATGCGCTTGCCATCCAGGCGCGGCAGTCGCACAAGGCCGTCCGCGAGACGGCTTCGCAGCGACGTGACGGCACCCACCCCATTCTCGATCTGCGGGAAGTCGCCATAGTGCTCGACATCCGGCAATTCCGCTTCCGACAGCAGATACAGCTCATCGGAGCCATAAACCCAGCGATCGCCCCGCTCGGCCAGTGCGCGCCGTTCCCAGCGACGCACGATCTCGAGCAGTGCGCGCGATGAATCACGACCCATGCTCTCGCCCGTATACAAGTGCGAGAACTGCGTCACGCCGACCGGGACCAGCGCCACGGAGATCACCGCGTCGCCAAGGTTCCAGAGATCGGTGAGCGACGCCTCGAGCACCGCACCATCGTTCACACCCGGAACCACGACCATCTGTCCGTGAAACTGGATGCCGCCCGCCGCGAGCCGCGTCAGTTGCTCCACGATGTTCGGCACGCGCGGGTTGTTCAACAGCACCTTGCGTGCTTCCCATGGCGTGGCATGGACCGATACGTAGAGCGGCGACAACCGATATTCGATGATGCGCGCGATGTCGCGCTCCTTCACGTTCGAAAGCGTCGCGAAGTTGCCGTACGCGAACGAGAGCCGGTAATCGTCGTCGCGGATGTAGAGCTGCTTGCGGAGGCCCTTGGGCAGCCCTTCAATGAAGCAGAACTCGCACCGGTTCGCGCAGCGACGAATGGTCGGGGGCTCGAGCTCGATACCCATCATGGCACCTTCCGGACGCACGACATGCCACGTGAGTTCGGAGCCGTCCGGCTGCCGCACGTCGACGGAGAATTGCTCGTCGGCGGTCAGGAACTCCCAATCAAGAAAGTCGTCCAGCACGCGACCATTGACCGCGCGCAGCTCGGTGCCACGAACGATGCCCAACGACGCCCCGAACTGTCCGGCTTCAACGGCCGCAACACGAACCATCCCGATCCTCCCTCGAACTCGTCGAACCTTCGCCCTGCAATGCGAAACCGCGCCCGCGGAGGCCGGGGCGCGGCTCAACAAAAGTACGAAGTGAAAGGGCGGAAATCAAGCAGTGCCAGTGACTTCCGTCATTTCATGCATCCCGCTTCGGTTACTTCGCGACCTTGTAACGGAAAGCCACGATCCCCTCGCCCTTGCCGGTGACCGTCACCTGATCGAAACCGCCGGCTGCGATCTGCTTGGTCCGCACGGTTTCCGTCGCGATCGACGTGCCCGCGGCGTTCAGGAAATCCACCACCATCGAGTACGCCGCGGCCGGCTTGTCCGGCGGCACCTGCACGACGGCGCTGAACTGCATGCCGCCCGTCACGGGCGAGAAGCTGCGCACTTCCACCGTCGGCGCCATGCTCTGCATCAGCGTCGTGTAGTAGACGAGTGAGTCGTTGAAGATCTTGATCTGTGCCTGCTGTGCCGGCGACAGCATGATCGACTGGCCCGCACGCGGCTTCACGCCCTTGTTCGCACGTGTCTGCACGGCAAGCTTGCGCGACGCCTGGATGTTCCGAGCCAGCGCGTAGATGCCCGTGTTGTTCGGGTCCAGGTCGCGCAGCTTGGTGAAGTAGGGCCGGATCTCGTCGAAGCGCTCGAGGTTGTTCAGCGCGACGGCCGAGTTGTACAGCGCATCGCGGCTGTACGGATTCTTCTTCAGTGCGGCCTCGAACAGGCGCAGGCCCGGGCCATACAGCTTGTTCTTCGTGACCTCGTTGCCGGCTTCAGCCAGCTGCGCGTCCGAGTACACCTCGCTTTTGGCCAGCACCTCGTCCGCGAACTTGACGGCGGCCGCGCTGTCCAGCGCCACGCCAGACATGCGCATGATGCGCAGCTTCGTCGCCAGATCGTTCGGGTACAGCGCGAGATAGCGCTCGTAGATGGCGAGCGCGCCCTTGGTCAGCGAGTCCTTCTTCGCGCCCGTGGCCGTCGCGGCTGCATTTGAATAGATCGCGCCGAGGTTGTTCAACATGTTGTCGCGGACCTTGATCGCGCTCGTGTCCGTGAGCGCCGACGTCACGGTGATCGTCTTGTTGAACCACTCGATCATCATGCTGGTGTCTTCCTTCACCAATGCGACGTTCGACATGATGTTGTACGCATAGTACTGCGCGCTGTCGAAGCGGAGCGAGGCGCGGGCGTAGACTTCCGCCGAGTCGAGCTGCTGCGAGTTCGTGAACGAGACTGCCTTGTTGATCAACTGCCCCCACAGCCCGTTCGTGTACAGCTTGAGAGAGTCGGAGCACTCGGGCTTCATGGCGCGGATGGCTGCGAACGACGAGCCGAGCGCAGCCGGAATGTTCACCGTACCGGTCGGATTCGCGGTGTAGCCGAGCTTGCCGCGCGGCTCCACCATGCCCGTGCCCGGCTGCTCCAGCCAGACCAGCAGTGCCTGTGCGAGCATGAAGTGGCGGCCCGGCTGTGCCACGGCTGGGAAGCCCGTGACGTCATCGGTCAGTGCCTTCACCGTGCCGGTGAGTGCCTTGACCTTTTCCTCGGGCTTCACGTTCGCCTTGAACGCCGAATTGAAGATCAGGCTGGCGGGCAACAACTTGGCCTGATTTTGGATCGGGATGTCGCACTTCGGCGCCTGTGCGCCCAGCGAGCCCGCCGTGACGGCCAGCGCCGCGAACGATCGACGCAGCCCGCTGCGTGTGGTCCAGAAAGCCATTCGTCAAATCTCCGGAGTTCGTATGATCGGATTCGTCATCACGAACCCGCTCGAGTCATGCACCACTGGTGAGCTCGAATGTCGAGCAACGTAAAATGTATCTCGCAGCCCCGTGATTGCGGCGGCTAGTCGCGCCAGCGGTAACTGGCGCCACTGCCAGTGTTGAACAGCACTACCTCACTGGTCGAGCCAAGCGTGCGACTCGCGACCAGCACCTCCAGTGCTGCGAGCGCACAGCCGCCTTCGGGAGCCGCATCCACGCCCGTCGCCGCCGACAGCCGCTCCGTCTGGACACGCATCACCGCATCATCGATTGCAACCGCCGCGCCATCGCTTTCGCGCAGTGCGCGAAGCAGCAGCCGGTCGCCCAGCGGTGTTGGTACACGCAGACCGCTGGCATAGGTCACCGGGTCCACCCACGGTTCCGCCCGGTCAGCGTTCGCGGCGAAGGCGCGCACGATGGGCGCGCACCCCGCGGCCTGCGCCACGATGACCTTCGGCCGGCGCGCGTCGGGATCGAGCCAGCCTGCGCCCTGCATCTCGGCGATCGCCTTCCAGATGCCGATCGTTCCTTCGCCGCCGCCAGTCGGATACACGAATGCGTCCGGCAGCCGCCAGCCCAGCTGCTCGGCCATCTCGTAGCCCATGGTCTTCATGCCTTCCACGCGATACGGCTCGCGCAGCGTCGCCACATTGAACCAGCCATGGTCGTCGGCGTAGGCACGAGCCTCGCGGCCCGCGTCGCCGATATGCCCATCGACCAGGATGAGCGTGGCACCGAACGCCAGTACGGTGTCAAGGATGGGTGGAGGCGTGGTCCGCGGCGCGTACACCCGCACCGGCATGCCTGCCGCCGCCGCGTAGGCGGCCAGCGCAGCGCCTGCATTTCCCGCGGTCGGCACGGTCACTCCCGGCACACCGAAGGCGCGGGCCCGCGTGATCGCCAGCGCCATGCCGCGCGCCTTGAACGACGCAGTGGGGTTCTGGCCCTCATCCTTGATCCAGAGTCGCGCAATGCCCAGTGCACGGGCGAGCGCCGGTGACTCGAACATCGGAGTCCAGCCCTCGCCGATTGCCACGACCGGCTCACCGGCGCTGACTGGCAGCACGCTGCGATACCGCCACAAGCCGCGCGCGGCCGAATCGATGCCCACCGAGCGATCCGGCAGGGTGACGGAGGTCAGCCATGGTTGCCCGCAGACAGGGCAAAGCGACGCAAGCACATCACCCGGCGCGGTCGCGTCACACGCACTGCAGTACAGGCTCCAGGTCGTGCCGTTCGTGCTCATGCTCATTCCGTGAATGTCTGTTGGGAAAACTGCACATCAGCCGGATCGTGGACCTGCCTGTCCACATGCGCCGCCTCCGTCATGTCGAGCATCTCGTCGCGCCTGACCTGTGCGTCGGATGCATCGTCGAACACGGCGTCCGCTGCGACATCAACTCAAACATCAACGGCGTCATCAACTGCGACATCAGTCGCGACATCAGTCGCGTCATCGACTGCGACATCAGCTGCGTCATCAACTGCGACATCAGTCGCGACATCAGCGGCAACATTCGCTGCGTCATCGACCGCGACATCAGTCGCGACATCGGGTGCGACGTCTGCTGCCGTCACCAGAGGCACCTCGGTCGTCGCACCGGTCATCGCGACCGGCGCCTCGATGCCGAGCCCCGCCAGCACCTTCACCGCAAGCAGCGTCGAGAATCCGGGCACGGCGGCGATCGCCTCCAGTCCGGCGTCCTTCACCCCCTGCACGCTGCCGAACTCCTTCAACAGTGCGCGGCGACGATTGGGGCCGACACCCGGAATCTCCAGCAGCTGCGACGTGATTGTACGCTTGGCGCGCCGCGCTCGCTGAAAAGTCACGGCAAACCGATGTGCCTCGTCGCGCGCCATCTGCAGCAGCCGCAATCCCGGTGAGCGGCGCGACAGGCGCAGTGACTCGCTCCGCCCCGGCAGGAAGACTTCCTCCTCCTTCTTCGCCAGACTGGCCAGTGCCAGCGAACCAAGTCCGATCGCGGCCAGGGCATCCTGCGCGGCATGCAGCTGGCCCTTGCCACCATCGATCACGCACAGGTCGGGCAGCGGCTGCTCTTCGGCAACGCGACGCGAAAAGTACCGCGTGACGACCTCGTTCATCGATGCGAAGTCATCGTTGCCCCATTCACCGACGATCTTGAACTTCCGGTATTCCGAGCGCTTCGGCCGGCCGTTCTCGAACCAGACCATGCTGGCCACGACGTCGCGCCCTTGCGCATGCGAGATGTCGAAGCAGACGAAGCTGCGCGGCACGATCGCCAGGCCCAGTTCCCGCTGCAGGTCGTAGACCGGGTCGATGGCGCGTTCCTCGCTCTCGTCGGTCGTGAGCTTCATCTCCTCCAGCAGGTGCCGTGCGTTCTGCATGGCGAGATCCATCAGCTCGCGCTTCGCACCCCGCTGCGGAACGAGCAGGCGCGATGAGCCCATGGTGGTCTCGACCAGCGCCAGCTCCGCCATCTCGAAAGGCAGCAGCACCTCGCGCGCACGCTCGGGCTGCTGCTGATAGTGCTGCAACAGGTACGCCACGAGGATCTCGTCATCCGGCTCGCCTTCGGCGTTGCTCAGGTATCGATGATCGCGTGCGAGCAGTTTGCCATTGCGGATGCGCAGGATGGAGACGCAGGCATCGTCGCCGTCGCGGGCAAAGCCCACCACGTCGCGATCACCGCCCTCGACCTGCATCACGGCCGTCGGTTCCTCGATCGTCTCCAGCTTCAGCAGCGCGTCGCGCAACTCGGCCGCACGCTCGAACTCCAGGCTGGCCGATGCAGCCTCCATCATCGCACGCACCCGACGCGTGACTTCCTCGGGCCGCCCATCCAGGAACTGCACGACGTCCGCAATCATGGCGCGGTAGTCGTGCAACGTCTGCAGCCCGACACACGGCGCCTTGCAGCGCCCGATGTGCCAGTCCAGGCAGGCGCGCTCGGGCATTTCGGCGGGCATGTCGTACCGGCACGAGCGTACGGTGAAGATCCGCTTCACCACGTTCAGCGCGCGGCGCATGGCACCGACATCGGTGTACGGGCCGAAGTACCGCGCACCATCCGACTGGAACCGGCGCGTGACGAACACGCGCGGATACGGCTCGTGCAGCGTGACCTTGATGTACGGATACGACTTGTCATCGCGCAGCGCGATGTTGAATCGCGACTTGTACTCCTTGATCAGGTTGTTCTCGAGAATCAGCGCATGAGCCTCCGACGGCACCACGATGGTCTCGATGTCGCGGATCAGGCGCACCATATGTCGCGTCTTGACGCTCGTCTCGTGATCGCTGGCGAAGTAGCTGCGCACACGCGAGCGCAGGCTCTTCGCCTTGCCCACATACAGCACCAGACCGTCCGCGTCCTTCCAGAGATAGACACCGGGCGAATCAGGGAGCGCGGCAAGCTTGCCGGCAACGACATCAGGGATCGCGTACATCCTGAAACCTACGGCCGGCGGCCGCGCACGACCGCACCACGACCGCGCCTGGCGTGGCCGACCAGCGCGACGGCGTCCGGGACACGCAGTGCAAGCGTGACGAGGCCGTATGTCGCAGCGAAGACGAGCAGCAGCACCACCGCCTCCATACGCACCGGAACGCCTCGAGCGCCGAGCCACGGCAGCCGAACAGCCCACGTGACCGCAGCGGCAACGAGTGCACTGCCCCAGAGTCGCATCAGGTGAGGCAGCAGGGGCGGCAGCGCGCCGATCCGTCGCCGCAGCCCGCCACGAAGCAGCGCAAATTCCGTCCAGCCTGCCACGCCAGCGGCCAGCGTCAGGCCGGCCGCGCCCCAGCGCGACTCGATGCCAAGCCAGCCCGGTGCGCGCACGCCCAGCAGGTAGGCCAGTGCCATGCCGACGGTGACGCGCACAAGTGCGAAACGCAGCGGTGTCGCCGTGTCCTGCAGCGCGAAGAAGGCCGAGCTGTAGAGCCGCGCGAGCGTGGACGCGAGCAGGCCGAGTGATCCACCGGCGAGGATTGCCCAGAGCCAGGTCGCATCGGCGGCACCGAAGCGTCCGGAGCGGAACAACGCTGCGGCCAGTGCATCACCAACCGCAAGGAATGCCGCTGATGAGGGCACGATGAAGAACGCAATCCGATGCTGGTTCATCGCGAGGCGTGTGCGCAGCGCAGCGCTGCGTGCATCGCCATCGCCGCCCTCTGACGACATGGCCGGCAGCGCAGCCGCGGTGATCGCGCTGCCGAAGAGCGTCACCGGCAGCAACGTGATGGACTGTGCCAGCCCGAGCGCGGCGACCGCACTCGCGGAGATCATCGTGGCGAACTGCAGGTCCACGAAGCTGCTCACCTGCAGGACACCGCGGCTCATCAACGCCGGGGCGAAGTTGCGCGCCACCGTGCGTACCGCCGGATCCTCGATTGCCGGGGACAGCGACAGCCCGCGCAGCAGCGAGAGCACGGCTGGCAGCTGCACGAGGAACTGCAGCGCACTGCCGATCATCGCGCCCCACGCCACCAGTCGTGCCGCATCCTCCAGACTCGTACGACGGCCGAACAACACTGCCGCGATGATCGCCAGGTTCCACATCACGGGCGACACGTACGACAGGAAGAATCGTCGGTGACTGTTCAATACGCCCAGGCACCACGCCGAGAGCACCAGCAGCCCCACACCCGGAAACATGATGCGCACGAGCGTGGTGGTGAGCGCGCGAGTCGCCGGCGCGAAGCCCGGCGTCAGCAGTGTCACCAGCTCCGCGGACCAGATGACGCCGACGAGCACCAGCGCCGACGACAGCAGCGCCAGCAACGTGAACACCGCGCCGGCAACGCGCACCGCTTCCGCGTCGCGTCCTTCCATGCGCAGGCGCGCGTACACCGGGATGAACGACGCGGACAGCGCGCCTTCACCGAAGAGGTTCTGCAGCAGGTTCGGGATGCGCAACGCGGCACGCAGTGCGCCACCGGCCACCGAAGTCCCGAGCACATGTGCGATCACGGCGTCGCGCGCGAAACCGAGCACGCGACTGATCAGGATCCCGGCCGCGACCAGCGAGGCACCCGATCCGCCCGAAAATTGGCGGACGGGTGCCGGGTCGTCAGTCGTCGCCATGCACCAGCACGGCCGCGTCCCTGTCACACGCCTGCTGCAATTGCGTGAGCAGCGGCGTTCCGAAGCGTGCCAGCCACGGCAACGGGTTCACCACGCGCTCCTGCGGCGCACCATGTGGCCACAGCATGGATTGCGCCTGCTCCACGCGACGCAGCTGGTCCCCGATCGTGTGCTTCGACGCGGCGAGCAGGCGACGCTCCAGGCGGTCGGCGCGGTGCGTGAACTGCGCCACCGCGCCGTCCAGCGCGGCTGGCGTGATTACGGCGTCGGAGGCGCGGATCGCGTCTGAGCTCCGGCGGATCTGCGCGCGCAGCGCAGCCATGGCGTTCATCGCGACGTCCGGCGTAGCGTTGGCAGAGAGCGCGCGCACGATGCCGGTCGTGTCACGCATCGCATCGGGCGTCGCAGCAAGCCGCGACAGCGTCTCCTGCACATCGGGCGGCGTGATGCGCACGCTCGTGCGCGGCAGCGGCAGCGGTACCGCGACGCTCAGCGCCTCCGCCACGGCACTGACCTGCGCGAAATACGCCAGCTCGCCCGGACCAGCCATGTACGCCACGGTCGGCAGCAGTGCGCGCTCGACGACGGGACGCAGCAGGACGTTCGGCGACAACAGGTCGTCGGACAGGCGTGGCAGCAGGGCGGCGGCGCCGGAGACCGACGCGCGCTCCTTCACGCCATTGCGCACGACGAACACCAGCGGGCGATCGTCGAGCAGCTCCACCTGCGGCACATGTCCCGATGCCTGCAGCTCGGTCGTGCGCTGCCGCAGCGCGTGATCCACCGACGCCGCCTCGGCCAGCGCGCGACGCAGCAGCGGCGCCGACTGGTGACGCACGCTGGGATGCGCGGCGTTCAGCACCGTGATCCCGAGCGGCATCAACATCTCGCGCATCAGCTCCACGTAGGCGTTGCCCACCGTCGTGCCGTCATGGTACGCCGCCAGTGCCGCGCGGATGAATTCGGGCCAGGCCGCGCCGGCCGATGCGCGCAGCAGCGCGGCCTTCGCCGGTCCGAGCGCCGCGAGGAATGCGTGCGACATCATCGTGCCGTCGGGCGGCGCCGCGGTGAGACGCGCCGCGACCAGTGCACCCGATGACGGAAGCCACGTGACGGCGCCCTCCGCAAAATCGGCATCATCCGTCGCCGCCCAGAAGATCGGCGCGGCCGGTACACCCGTCACTGCCTCGATGCGGTCGGCTAGTGCCAGCGCACTGAGTGCCTTGAGGATGGTGTACATCGGACCACCGAAAAGTCCCGGCTGCTGGCCGGTGGTCACCACGACGCCCTGCCCTCCGGCGACACGTGCGATCCGAGCGGCCGCAGCCCCGGAGGGACGCATCGCGTCGCGGAGCGACATCGCCCATCCCGTGCCCATCATCGGTTCGCGGCAGCTCTCGATCCATGCGCGCCACTCGGCCACGGACCGCGGCGACGGAACCGTCATGTGCGGCGGCAGCGATCCGTCAAGCACGGCGCTGGCCAGTGCGCCCATGCGCAACGGCAGGCGTTCAACGACGGGCATCACCGACATCGCGTCGGCTCCGGACACTGCGCAGACTGCGCGAGCACCTGAGGATCCATGCGCACCCCGTCGTCGTGCACGACCACGCCACACCTCCAGATGTCACCCATGATTGGACAGCGCGAGGATGCCGCGCCAGTCATCGCCCTGCGAAGATAGTGCGCGCCGGAACGGTCGTATCGGCAGGGCGCGCGTTCACTTGTGATACGGCTCGTTGCGCAAGAGCGTCCCGGCTCGATAGAGCTGCTCCGTAAGGACCAGCCGCGCCATCTCGTGCGGCAATGTCCACGGGGCGATGGCAAGCAGTCGCGTGGCGCGGCTGCGCACCGCCTCGTCCAATCCGAACGCGCCGCCGACCACGAAGGTGACGGCACCACCAGCGTCGCGGAGCCGGCCAAGCCAGGCCGCAAAATCGGTGCTGGTCATCGATGAACCGCGCTCGTCGCACGCCACCAGTTCGCCGCGACCGATGCAGGCCTCCAGCAGTCGCTCCCCTTCCTGTCGCCGCGTGACGGCGGGCGCGGTGCTCCGCCCGCCGGCTTCCTTCACTTCACGCACCACGAGCGGCCAGTAGCGCGCCGCGCGTCGCTCGTACTCCGCGATCGCGGCGCCGAACGTGGCCTCGTGCGCCCGACCGACCACCGCCAGCGTGAGCTCCACCCGTCAGGCGTAGATGCCACGCAGCTTGTGCACCGTGCTGACGCGGCTGATCGACAGCATGTACGCGGCGGTGCGCATGTTCACCTTGTGCTGGCGTGCCAGCGTACGCACGTCGCCGAAGCTGCGCGTCATGATTTCCTCGAGGCGGCTGTTCACCGTCTCCTCGGTCCAGTAGTAGCCGCCGCGATTCTGCACCCACTCGAAATACGACACGGTGACGCCGCCGGCATTCGCGAGGATGTCCGGAATCACGAAGATGCCCTTCTCCTCCAGGATCGCATCGGCGGCCGCCGTGGTCGGACCGTTCGCGCCTTCGCAGATGATCTTTGCCTGCAGCCGCGGGGCATTCTTCGAGGTGATCACGTTCTCCATCGCCGCCGGCACGAGCACGTCGACGTCGAGGGTAAGGAGCTCCTCGTTCGAGATTGGATCGCCGCCCGCAAATCCGTCCAGGTCACGGTTGCGACGCACGTATTCGATCGCCGCCGCGACGTCGATGCCCTGCGGATTGTGCACGCCACCGTTGCGATCGCTGATTGCGGTGATGCGGCAGCCCTCGCGCTCCAGCAGCAGCGCCGTGATGGATCCGACGTTGCCGAAGCCCTGCACGGCCACCGTCGTCCCGCGCACCGGCATGCCGAGCTCGCGCAATGCCTCACGCGTCACGAGCATGCAGCCACGACCGGTTGCTTCCTTCCGACCCGCAGAACCCCCCAGCTCCAGCGGCTTGCCCGTCACGACCGCAGATGCCGTGTGCCGCATGTGCATGGAGTACGTATCCATGACCCACGCCATCACGCGCTCGTTGGTGTTCACGTCCGGCGCAGGCACGTCTGTGTCAGGGCCGAGCAGCGAGATGATGTTTGAGGTGTAGCGACGCGTGAGGCGCTCCAGCTCACCCACACTCAGCGTGGCTGGATCGCAGATCACGCCGCCCTTCGAACCGCCGAAGGGCAGATTCACCACGGCGCACTTCCAGGTCATCCACGCCGCCAGTGCCTTCACTTCCTCCAGGTTCACCTGCATGTCGAAGCGGATGCCGCCCTTCGCCGGCCCGCGTGACGTGTTGTACTGCACACGGAAACCAGTGAACACCTCGACATCGCCGTTGTCCATGTGGACCGGAATCGAGACGATCAACTGCTTCTCCGGATTCCGCAGGATCTTGTAGATCCCGGGATCCAGATCCAGCAGCTCGGCCGCGCGGTCGAAGCGCGACATCATGGCCTCGAACGGGTTATGCTCGTCGAGGAAACGGTCCTTGTCGGGAAGGACGATGTTGGTCGTCGGCAGCCGGAGGTCGGTCGCCATAAGTCAGCTCGTCAGCGTGAAAGGTCGGAAGCGAAGGGACCGTTCCGCCGCGCCTCGAGCACCTGCTGGACCAATGCGTCCAGTGCCGTGGCTCCGTCGCGCGGAACGACCGATTGCGGAAGATACCACAGGGGCAGCGCCGTACCCGGCCAGATGGGGCCGAGCTTCACGGCGTCCTTCAGCGTGCAGATGACGGCGATGCACGCCGCGGCGGCCGCAGCGAGAATCTGCTGCACATCGCGCGCATCGAATGCGTGATGATCCGCGAACACCAGCGGGGCTGCATCAAGTCCACGCTGCCGGAGCTGCCTGAGGAATGCGGCGGGATCGCCGATTGCGCACACCGCCAGTACGCGCCCGGTGCCGACGGCAAAGCGCGGCGATTGCATCCGATCCGGATGCACCGGCACCAGCGCGCCTGGCACGAGGTCGACGGTCACGACCGGCGCGGCGGTCGCTGAACGCAGTGCGTGCGTGCACGCCGACACGCGCGCGGCCTCGGCGGCCTTCACCGTCACCACGACGAGCGAGGCACGCTTGAGGCTCGACAGCGGCTCGCGGAACGGGCCGGCGGGCAGCAGCCGCACGTCGTCGCGCCAGCGATCGGCACTCACCAGCACGACGTCCGCCACGCGAGCCGCGCGGCGGTGCTGGAACCCATCGTCGAGGATGGCGCAATCGGCACCCGCTGTTGCCGCGGCGCGCACCTGCGCCACGCGGTCGGCGCCGGCGAACACGCGCACACCCGGGTTCAGCAACGCATGCACGAGCACCTCGTCGGTGCCGTACCCGCGCATGACGATGGCCGGCGTCGCACCACGCGCCTGCAGCTGGGCCGCAAGCCAGGCGCTGACCGGCGTCTTGCCCGTGCCGCCGACGGTCAGGTTGCCGATGGAGACCGCCGGGATGGGCGACGGCGTGATCGACGCCGCGTCGTAGCGGGCATTCCGGCGCGCCGCGATCGCGTTGAAGACGGCGCTCAGTGGCGACAGCAGCTCGCGACTCAGCCGCGCGGCCGACGTGTCGCCATACCACACCGCGTCCGCGATGTCAGCCAGCGGCACGTGCGGCCACCAGGGCCATCCGCTCGGTGAACATCGGCACGGCGTCAGCCGCATCACGCGCGTCGTTGCCCGGCACCCGCATCGGCGTGTCGAACACGATCGTGAGGCGCGCGAACGGCTTGGGAATCATGAACTGGTCCCAGCTTTTCAAGTACCAGGCACGTGAGGCGTGCACACCGAACGCGACGACCGGCGCCGACGCCCGGTGCGCCGCGACCAGTGCACCAGGGGCGAAGGAGCGATTAGGACCACGCGGCCCGTCCGGCGTCACGGCCACCGTGAATCCATCGCGCAGCGTGCGCACGAGCCCGAGCAACGCGCGGTCCGCGCCACGCGACGAGCTACCGCGAATCAGCTTGCAGCCCAGACGCCGCGCGACCTGTGCGATCAGCTCGCCGTCGCGATGCGTGCTGATCAAGCAGGCGATGGACTGGAAGCGCATCACGTACAGCAGCGGCAGCAGCTGCCCGTGCCACAGCAGCAGCGCGACGGGGTGACCATCATGCCGCAGCGCATCCACCGCCCGCACGTCGATCATGCGCACCCGCCAGGTCACGCCGAGCATGCGGATGATCCATGAGCCGACCAGGGAGAGCCAGCGTGCGCGACGTGCATCCGACACGGAGCGGGCATCGCGCGGCGCCACCTCGTCCGTCATGCCACGAGCTCGTCGACCATGGTCGCCACGCGCACGGCGGCACCGGGTTTCCCCATCAGACGTCGCACCTCGATCAGCGACTCGACCATTGCGGCGCGCTCCGGCGACGTGACGTCCAGCAACGGCAGCAGCGCTGGCACCACGCGGTCCGCGCGCAACTCATCCTGAATGAATTCGGGCGCCACGCGGCGGTCGGCGACGATGTTCACGAGCGCGATGTTCGGCAGCGTCACCAGTCGGCGCGCGATCGCGTACGTCAGGGCACTGGTGCGATATGCAACGACCAGCGGGCAGCCGCACAGCGCCGACTCGAGCGTCGTCGTGCCGCTCTTGCACATCGCGGCAGTCGAGGCGCGGAACACCATGTGCGACGAGTCGCGAACCACGGGAAACGGACAGATGGCCGCATCGATCTGCACGGTCGGCGGGGCGCTCACGATCACCTGCACGTCAGGACACGCACGCAAAACCGCCTGCGCCGTCGCGACGAAATCCACGAGGTGGCGCCCGATCTCGCCGGCGCGGCTACCGGGGAACAGCGACAGCACGGGACGCGCCGGATTAAGGCCCAATGCCGCGCACGCCGCCTCGCGTGACGGCAGCGACTGTGTTGCGTCGATCAGCGGTGACCCCACGAACGTCGCGTCGATCCCGGCGTCGCGCAGCAGCTGCTCCTCGAACGGCAGGATCACCGCCGCCTTGGCGACGGTCTCGCGGATGGCGCGCACGCGGCTCTTGTGCCATGCCCAGACCTGCGGCGTGATGTAATACAGCACCGGAATCCCGCGCCGCTTCGCCTCGCGCGCCACGCGCATGTTGAAGCCCGGATAATCGATCAGGATCACCAGCTTCACGTGACCGGCATCCATGCGCGCACGCAGCGCAGCCATCAGCCGTCGCAGAATCGGCAGGTGCCTGATCACCTCCACGAACCCGATCACCGCAATGCGCCCAGCGCGCTCCAGCAGTTCGACGCCTTGCGATGCAAGCCGTCCGCCGCCGACGCCGACCAGGCGCAGCTCGGGTCGGCGCACACGCAGCGCCTCCACCATCGCGGCCGCATGCATGTCGCCCGATGGCTCGCCGGCGACGATCATCACTTCCTTCACGCTCACGCAGGCCTCAACGCACCGCCTCGCAGCCGCATGGCGTGACGATCGATGTCCGTCACGATGCGCAGCGCCGTGGACAGCGCCTCGCGGCCCGCGGCACCGCTCACCACCACCGGCTGCTCGCCACGAATCGCCGACACGAAGCTGTCCAGCTCCAGCCGGAGCGGCTCGCCGTCCGGCGCGAAGAGCGGCACGGGTTCCACGAACTGCTCCAGCGACGTGGCCTGCGCAGCGAGGTCGCGCGGATCCACATCGGTGCGCATACGAAAGAACATGCCGACCCCGGTACCAAGGTCCAATGACACGTATCCGCTGCGCTGGAAGATGCGGAGCTTCCGCGTCTTCTCGCGCGACACGCGGCTCGCGGTGATCGTGGCCACGGCGCCGCTCGCGAATTCGAGTCGCGCATTCGCGATGTCGAGCGTGTCCGTCAGCACCGGCACGCCGACCGCGCTCACGTCCACCACCGGACTGCCGACGATGGTGGCCACGAGGTCGATGTCGTGAATCATCAGGTCCAGCACCACGGCGACATCCGCACCACGCGGCGTGTACGGTGCCAGGCGGTCACTCTGCACGAACAGCGGGTCGGCGAGGTGCGGCAATGCTGCGCGCACGGCGCGGTTGAAACGCTCCACATGCCCCACCTGCAGCACGACGCCGGCGGCCGCCGCGGCCTCGACCAGCGCATCCGCCTCGTCCAGCGTCACCGCGATCGGCTTCTCCACGAACAGGTGCTTGCCGGCGCCAAGGATCGCCATGCCGACCTCGTGATGCGCCATCGTCGGCACCACGCAGCTCACGGCGTCGCACGACGCCATCAGCGACTCGAGCGACGCATGCGCCTGCACGCCCAGCTCACCGGCGACCATCGCCGCACGCTCGGCATTCGCGTCGTAGAAACCGGCGAACGCCACGTCAGGCATGTCCCGCAGGATGCGGACGTGGTGATAGCCCAGTCCACCTGCCCCTGCCACACCGATGCGCGTGCTCAAAACCCGATGCCCCGCTCGCTCTCCTCAATGAATGTGAGGAACGCAGTCACCTCGGGAAATGGCTGCAGTTCGGCGCGCGCACGCGACATGGCCTGCGTCACGTTCAGTTCCGAGCGGAACACCAGCCGGTAGGCGCGCTTCAGCTCGCGCACGATGGCATCGTCGAAGCCGCAGCGCTGCAGCCCGACGGAGTTGAGGCCGTACAGCTTCACGGGATTGCCGACGGCCTTCAGGTACGGGGGAACGTCCTTGGCGACGCGTGAGCAGCCGCCGACGAACGAATGCCGCCCGATGCGCGCGAACTGGTGCACCGCAACCAGTCCCGAGACGATCGCGCGATCGTCGATGGCCACATGGCCGGCCAGCTGGGTGCCGTTGCCGATGATCACGCCATTGCCCACCCGACAATCGTGCGCGAGGTGCACGTACGACATCAGGAACGAGCCGCTGCCTACGGTCGTCTTCATCGAGTGCGTCGTCCCGCGATTGATTGTCGCGTACTCGCGGATCACGGTGTTCTCGCCGATCTCCACGGTCGTGCGTTCGCCCTTGTACTTCAGGTCCTGCGGATCGCCGCCGATCACCGAGCCGATGCCGATCTTCACGCCCGCCGCCAGCGTCACGTTCCGCTCCAGCGTCGCGCGCATCGCGACCACGCATCCGTCACCCACCACGCAGTCGTCACCGACGTACGCATACGGGCCCACACTCACGCCATCGCCAAGCATGGCGCTCGGCGCGATGATCGCGGTGGCATGAATGCCGCTCGTCACGGGCGTCGTCATCGCGGCCGCACCATCGCTGCCATGTCCGCCTCGCAGACCACCTCGCCATCCACGCGCGCCACACCGTGCATCTTGCAGAGCGGCCCGCGCATCGCCAGCACATCGAGCTCGAAGCGCAGCTGGTCGCCGGGCTTCACCGGCCGGCGAAACTTCACGTTGTCCAGGCTCGTGAAGTACACGACCTTCGAATCCGGCTCCTGCAGGCTGCCCAGCATCAGCATGCCGCCTACCTGCGCCATCGCCTCGACGATCAGTACGCCCGGCATGATCGGATGACCGGGGAAGTGGCCCTGAAAGAACGGCTCGTTGATCGTCACGTTCTTGATGCCCACCACGCGCTTGCCTTCTTCGAGCTCGAGGATGCGGTCCACGAGCAAAAACGGATACCGGTGCGGAAGCACCTTCATGATCTCTTCGATACCGAGCACCGTCGTCTCCTCCTTCGCTGTCCGGAGCAGCTCGCGGACGAACAGGACCGTGCCTTTGTGGCTCGGTCGGAACGCGCGGATGTGCCCGCGGACACGGGCACCGGCCAGCGCAAGATCTCCAACGCAATCAAGTGCCTTGTGCCGCACGAACTCATCGGGCCACCGGAGCGTGGTCTCGACAAGTCCTGCTGCATCGAGCACGATGGCGTTCGCCGTGCTCGCACCCTGAATCAACCCTGCCGCACGCAACGCCTCCACCTCGTGCACGAATCCGAAGGTGCGTGCGCGCGCAAGCTCTCGTGTGAATGACTTGGCCGTCACGTCCAGCGAGATCGCCTGCTCGCCGATCAACGGGTGCGGAAACGAAATTGACACCGCGAGCTGCAGCCGCGACGAGGGCGTGGCTTCGTAGATCGACTCGCCATCGACCACGCGAATCGGGCTCGTGACCGAAAGGTACCGCGCCAATCCGCCATGCTCGAGAATTTCCGCCTGCTGCAGCGCCTCGACGAACGGAGCCGCGCTCCCATCCGCGATCGGCGGCTCGGCGGCATCCAGCACGATACGCAAATCATCGATCTGCAGTGCCGCGACGGCCGCCAGCACATGCTCGACCGTGTGGAACGCATCGTCGCCCTCACCCAGCTGCGTGCGCCGATCGGCGAGCACCGCCACGCGTGCAAGCGCCGGAACCGGTGCGGCCCCGGCGCGATCACCGCGCACGAAGGACACCCCCGCGTGCGGCGCTGCCGGCTCGAAGCGAAGCGTGACTCGTTGTCCAAGATGGAGCCCGACACCGCTGACGGTCGTCGCGTGCCGGATGGTCTGTCGGCGGCTGGCGCTCACGAGTCGTCCCGTCGTCGATCCAGCGTCTTCAGCAAGGCGGGCAACCGATGCGCAGCGGCCTGCACTCGCATCGACTCGCGATGTGGACGCGCCGGGTATCCACTCCACGTCTCACCGGCCGGTACATCGCCGAACACGCCGGCTTGACCAGCGATACGCGCACCGGAGCCAATCGTGATGTGCCCAGCGAGGCCCGCCTGTCCCGCGATGATTACACCATCACCAATACGCGTCGAGCCCGAAATTCCAACCTGTGCCATCACCAGGCAGTGCTTGCCCAACCGGACATTGTGGCCCAGGTGAACCAGGTTGTCGATCTTCGTGCCGGCACCGATGACGGTGTTGCCAACGCTGCCTCGATCGATGGTGGTGTTGGCGCCGATCTCGACGTCCGACTCGATGATGCAGCCACCGACATGCGGGATCTTGCGATGGGCGCCGGCGGCGAAGGTGTACCCGAAACCATCGCCGCCCAACACCGCGCCAGCATGCACCTGCACACGATCATGCAGCACGGTGCCCGGGTACAGCGTCACGTTCGGATGCAGCGTGCACGCCTCGCCAACGATCACGCCATCGCCAAGCGTGACACCGGCACCTATCACGGAGCGTGCACCGACCGTGACGCCACGACCCAGCACGACGCGTGCGCCAACGTGCACATCGTCGGCGAGCACGGCGCCATCGCCAATGACGGCAGATGCATGCACGCCGGCGGGCGCGCTCACCGGTGGATGCAGCAGCGGCAAAACAGTCAGCACTGCGTCCTGAGGCACGGAAACGATCACGCGCGCCGGCACATGCGCGATGCGATCGGCAAGCGCCGACGTGACCAGCACGACGCCGGCGCTGCTGGCCGCTGCATCGTCGGCGTACCGCACGTTGTTGAAAAAGGAAAGCGACGACGCGTCAGCCGAATCGAGCCCGGCGACGCGCGTCACTTCAACGGAACCATCGCCAACGAGCGTGCCACCGACGGCTGTAGCGATCGCGGCGGCGGTCACCACCGACGGCAAACCTGCGGCTGCAGTGACGTACTCACGGAATTTACGGACGCGGGCGCGACACGCCTGTCGGTGAGGCAACCGGGCCCGTCGCGGGCGGCTTGACCGGCGGAGTCGAGCCCGGAGCCGCGGCCGTTGGCGCAGGCAGCTTCGGCGGGCCAAGCGTCTTCAACCGATCGAGCACACGCGTCGTGATGTCCAGGTTCTTGTCCGCCGAAACGATGAACGGAACCTGCGCGCCTGAATCGAAGATGAACGCATAACCGTCTTCCGAACGCAGATCCTGGATCACCTTGTTCACCTGCTCCATCACCGGCGCCATCAGCTCTTCCTGACGCGACTGCGCCGACTGCTGCATCGCCTGCGCACGCTGCTGATACTCCTGCTGCTTGCCGCCGATCGCGGCCTCGCGCTGCGACCGCTGCGCCGGGGTCAGCTGCGGTTGAGCCTTCTGGTACTCGTTGATGATCGACTGCAGCGAATCCTGCATGCGCTGGATCTGCGTGCGCATGGGTAGCGTCTCCTTCTCGAAAACCGCCAGCGCCTCGCTCCGACCAGGCGCACTCTCGAGGATCTGACCAGAGTTCACATATGCAAATTTCAGCACGCCGGTCTGGACCGCCGTTGCCTGCGCGAGCGAAGGAACGCTCGACACCGCCAGCAGCACACCACCCAGCACAATTCGACTCACGACACGCATTGCCCACTCCACAAGAAAGAAGATCAGAACTGTTGACCGCCGAGGCGGAAATGCAGCTGCCAGGCGGGTGCCGGGCGGCCGAACGAGTCAATGCGATCCATGCCGTATGCCCAATCCAGCCCAAGTGGGCCAAGCGGGGTCACGGTGGACAGACCGATGCCGCTGCCTCGAAACAGCCGGGTCGGGTCGAACTGCTGCACCCGACGATACACGTTACCGGCATCGAAGAAGCCGTTCACGTAGAACATCGAGTTGAATCGAACGCCAACCTCGGCGGTCGTCGAGAAAAACGCCGCGCCGGGGTTGTTGAATGCCGACTGATTGCTCGTCGCATCCGGCAGGTAACCGTCGGGCGTGATCGAGAATTCGGGGTAGCCGCGCAAGGGTTCGCCGAACTGCACGCCACCCATGTTGAACTGCTGCGTAAAGCGGAAGGCACCAGCACTGCCGAGCACCGCACCCGACTTGACTGTCAGTCCCGCGACGATTTTGATGGGCTGCGAACCTGGCTTGCTGCCGCCGAACTGTGTCAGCGTCGCATAGTTCTTGAGGTCGAGCGAATAGCGCTGAAAACGCGCTGTGCCGCCCAGTCCGTTGAATTGCGCCGTGAACGTTCG
>JACMPK010000202.1 GCA_014377535.1 Gemmatimonadaceae bacterium | reverse complement strand
CCCGGCAGGTTCTCCGCGATGATGCGGCCGTTGCGGTCGTAAATGATGCCACGCGGCGCGGCAAGCGGCACCTCGCGGAACCGGTTCTGCTCAGCCTGCGCGAGAAATTCCTTGTTCCGGACAATCTGCGCGCGGAAGAACGCGGAAATCAGGCCGACGAAACCAAGGCCGAGCAGCAGCCGCGCCAGCGACGCGCGGCGCGACACATCATGCGGATGGTAACTCACGCCCTGGCCGGCTTGAGCAGCGGACGCAGCACCGCAAAGAGCAGCGCACCGACCAGTGCAGTCGCCGCCGCCGACAACGGAGCCCACACGAGGGCGGAGATCGCCGCACCGGCTTCGAACCCACGTCCGGACAGGAACAGGCGCATCAGGATGACTCCCCAGGCGCTGGCAAAGATCACGACGCCGTCCAGCACGGCGTTCTCCGCAAAGAATGCAGCTTTCAGCCAACTCGTCACATACCCCACGAGCGTCATGGCGAGCATGGCACTCCCGAAGCCGCCTGGCGAGGCCGCGTCAGCCGCCGCACCCAGCAGCAGGCCCAGCACTGCGCCGATTCCGGGCCGAACGCGGATGGACATCAGCAACAGCGCGAGCACGAGGAAATCGATCTCGATCCGGATGCCGAGCAGTGGCCGTAGCAGGAAGTGCGCAATCACCAGCGCGAACACGGTGACCATCAGGCGAAGCCAGTCGTACAGCCCGCTCACTCACTCGCTCCCGCTGGCGGAAGGCGGAACGGACTCTCTGCCGGCGGCGGAGCCTTCTTTATCGGCCGCGCACGGTTGCGGGCGCGTGCCGAGTCGGTCCTGAGGCTTCTCGCTGCCGAATCGGGTCGTGCCCGACGAGACGGAGGCCGGATCACGGAAGCTGAGTCGGGTCGTGCGCGCCTAGCCGGCGGCTGGATCAACTGAGCTGAATCGGGTCGTGCGCGTCGCGCAGGCGGCCGGATGACGGGAGCCGTCGTGCGAGCCGATGGTGCGACGACGGGTGAACCTTGCGGGGGGGTGACTGACGCTGGCGGTGACGCGACTGGCGGCCGCGTCCTCATGCTGTCGCTCGCACGCGCTCCTGCAGGCTGCGTCGTGGAGTCGCTCTCGACGCGCACGCCGCTGTCACCGCCAAAGATCGCGGCGCGGCGCAGCGAATCGAGGCGTGCGAGCGCATCGGTACGCATGCTGATGAGACGCAGCGAATCTGCGACCATCGAGTCGCCGGCCATCGTGATGCGCTTCTGCGACGAGTCGGCCGCGGCAGCGCTGCTCCAGGCGGTCGTCACGCCGACCGCCGCACGTGGCGGCAACAGGATGATTGCCTCGCCTGTCGCGTCGGGCGGCACGATGGGGCGCAACAGGTAGGTGCGCGCCCAACCTTCGACAGTCTTCGTCTCGCGCAGCACGATCCCGATCGGAATGCCGCGCGGAAAAACGTTTCCGAGCCCCGAGCTCACGATCAAAGTGCCGGGCTTGAGCTCACTGCGGAACGGAACGCCGCGCATCTCGAGCAGGTATCGATCCGCGCCAATACCCAGGTGCGCTGCCACGATGCCGAACGCCAGTCCGTCGGTCGTGGTCGCGCTGGCCCGAAAATCCGGATTCGTCCACAAGATCGCGGTGCTCGAACCCGCATCAACGCTCGTCACCATGCCGATCAATCCATCGGGCACGACGACGGGGGAAAACGGTCGCACGCCGGCGGAGGCACCGGCAGCCAGCAAAACCGTGTTCTCGTCCGCACCACGCCCGGGGTGCACGATCTCGGTCGCGACGAAGCCCCACTGCAGCCGCTGCCCCAATCCGATCAGGGCGCGCAATCGCTCGTTCTCGGCACGAAGTGGCGCGGTGGATTGCGCGGCGAGCGAGAGGCTATCCACGATGTTCACCAGCCTGCCGTGATCACCGATGGCCTGACGCCCACGTTCCGCCCACGCCTGTGCCGCCACCAGCGGCGCCGCCACACTGGACCGCAGCGAGCCTTGCACCGTGCCGCGCACGGTCGATGGCAGAATGAGCGCCACGATTGACAGCAGCACCGCCACGCCGAGCAGCGCCAGGTCCGTGCGCGTTCCCGTGCGAGACGTGCGGGCCATCGTCAGCTCAGGAACTCAGAACCGAGCGGTACTTCTCTTCGTCATCGAGAATGCGGCCACAGCCACGAACGACACATGTCAGCGGATCTTCGTCGACATGAATGGGCAGGTTCGTTTCTTGGCTGAGCAAGAGGTCGAGACCGCGAATCAGCGCGCCGCCGCCCGTCATCACGATGCCGCGATCCACGATGTCCGACGCAAGCTCCGGCGGCGTGATCTCGAGCGCGCGTCGCACCGCGTCGACGATCTGCTGGATCGGCTCCTGAATCGCCTCACGGATCTCCGACGAGTGTACACGCACCGTTTTGGGAATTCCGCTGACCAGGTCCCGACCCTTCACTTCCATATCGCGCTCCTCACCAACCGGGTACGCGCTGCCGATCTGGATCTTGATCTGCTCGGCCGTCGGCTCACCGATGAGCAGGTTGTAATTCTTTCGCATGAACTGCACGATCGACGTGTCCAGTTCATCGCCACCGGTGCGGATCGACGTGTCGCTGACGATGCCGCTGAGTGCAATCACCGCGATCTCCGTCGTGCCGCCACCGATGTCGATCACCATGTTGCCCGTCGGCGTCTCCACCGGCAGGCCGACACCGATCGCCGCCGCCATCGGCTCCGCCACCATGAACACCTCTTTCGCACCAGCACCGAGCGCGCTGTCGCGCACTGCGCGCTTCTCCACTTCCGTGATGCCGCTGGGCACGCACACGATCACGCGCGGCTTCACCTTGAAGACGTGGTTCTCGATGATCAGCGTGAGGAAGTAACGCAGCATCTTCTCGGTGACGTCGAAATCCGCAATCACGCCATCCTTCAGCGGACGTACGGCAATCACGCCATCCGGAGTGCGGCCAAGCATGCGCTTCGCCTCGAGCCCCACGCCCTTGATCTTCTTCGTGTCGCGGTCAATGGCGACCACCGAAGGCTCGTTCAGCACGATGCCCTCGCCCTTCACGTAGATGAGGGTGTTTGCGGTCCCGAGATCGACGGCGATCGCGCTCGCCGGGAAGAGGGATCCCGGCTTGAATGGCCAGCGAAACGGCATTGTTTTGCGCGGAAGGGGGCCCGGGAAGGCGGGCCGGACACAGGCAACGTGGAGGCAACCACCGGCTTGTCCTGCTGCAACCTAGCATGATCTGCAACACTCGGTGAAGTGAGCGCGCAACACACCGTCTACACAAACAGCCGATGTCGAAGAACGCGAAAGGCGGCAGCGCCACACGTGGTCGCCACCGCCCTGCCCGTGTCAGGCAAACATCCGGGCGATCCTCACGCCACGAACTGTGCCGGCTCGCTGAACTCCAGTCCGAACGACTCCGCCACCGCGCGGTATGTCGTCTTGCCTGCCGTCATGTTCAGGCCTTTCAACAGTGCGCCATTCGACGCCAGCGCCTTGCGCCAGCCATGGGTCGCGAGGTGCATCACATACGGGAAGGTGGCGTTGGTGAGCGCCAGAGTGGACGTGCGCGGGACACCGCCGGGCATGTTCGCCACGGCATAATGAATCACGCCATCGACCGTGTAGGTCGGATTCTCGTGCGTGGTCGCATGAATGGTCTCCACGCAGCCGCCCTGGTCCACCGCCACGTCCACGATCACCGAACCGGGACGCATGCGCTTCAGGTCTTCGCGGCGAATCAGCTTCGGAGCCTTGGCACCCGGGATCAACACACCGCCGATCACCAGGTCGGCAGTCGAGATCTGCTCCAGAATGTTGTGCCGGTTGGAATGAATCAACGACACGTTCGCCGGCATCACGTCGCTGAGGTAGCGCAAACGCTCCAGTGACAGATCCAGAATCGTGACCTTCGCGCCCATGCCTGCCGCGATCTTCGCGGCATTCGTGCCGACCACACCGCCGCCCAGGATGACCACCTTCGCCGCCGGCACGCCAGGCACGCCACCAAGCAGCACGCCGCGACCGCCGTACAGCTTCTCCAGGTACTTGGCGCCTTCCTGCACCGCCATGCGACCAGCCACCTCGGACATCGGCGTCAGCAGCGGGAGCTCGCGCGACGGCAACTCCACCGTCTCGTACGCAATGCACGTCGCTCCGCTGGCGAGGTGCGCACGCGTCAATTCCTCGTCCGCAGCAAAGTGCAGGTACGTGAACAGCGTCAGGTCCGGACGCAAGAAGGGCCACTCGCGTGCAATCGGCTCCTTCACCTTCAGCAGCAGCTCCGCGCTGGCCCACGTCGACGCCGCATCGGGCATGATCGTCGCACCGACATCGCTGTAATCAGAGTCATTGAATCCGCTGCCGAGGCCTGCACCGGTTTCGACCTGCACCGCATGCCCGGCCGCCACCAGTGCCTCTGCACCCGCAGGGACCAGCGCCACGCGATTCTCGTTCGTCTTGATCTCTTTCGGTACGCCGATCTTCATTGTAGTCAGGATGACAGGTTTGGTATCGACCGGAGCGCGCGGTTACGCAGCAGCAACCGGCCCGAGACTGAGCACACTGCAATGCGCCGGATCCAGGTACGCTGCGCAGGCGGCACGGACCTGCGCAGGGGTCACTGCGTCGAGTTCCGCGAGCAGTGCGTCGACAGGCCGATACGGCTCGTCGTACAGCGCGACTTCCGCGGCGCGGTACAGACGCGATGAAACGCCCTCGAGCGACAGGACCAGCTGCCCCTTGAGCTGGCTGATGCCGGTCGCGATCTCGTCGTCCGACATCGCACCACCCGCAACCGCCGCCATTTCGGCGCACACCACGTCGTACGCTTCACGCGCCTGCTCCGGCGCCGTGGCGAGATAGACGCCATGCTGCCCATTGTCCAGGAACGTGTTGTGGAACGAGTACACGCTGTACGCCAGGCCAAGCTCCTCGCGCACCTGCTGGAAGAGCCGCGAACTCATGCCGCCGCCAAGTAGCGTGGATGCAATGGCCAGCGCATGACGCTCCGGTGACTGATGCTTCGGTGCATCGCAGGCCAGCACGAGATGCGTCTGTGCGATGTCCTTGCGCTTCACATGCGTGTACTCGCGCATGATCGCCTCAGGCGGAGGCGGGGGCGCAAGCCACTCACTCACGCCGCGCGCGCGCGTCGCCCAGCCGGTCGCATCAAGCACGCCCAGCAGCCGCTCGTGCGTGACGTTGCCCGCCGCTGCCAGCACGATCTGTGGCGGATGGTACGTACGCTCATGCCAGGCGCGAAGATCAGCCGTGCTGATGCGCTTCACCGTGGCCGGCGTACCCAGGATCGCGTGGCCGTACGCATGTCCCGGATACATGCGCGCCGCATGCAACTCGAAGATCACGTCGTCCGGCGTGTCGTCCACCATCGCGATATCCACGAGAATCACCT
>JACMPK010000201.1 GCA_014377535.1 Gemmatimonadaceae bacterium | reverse complement strand
CACACCCAAACGACGATGGCGTCGTTGCCGCCGCGACTCTTGGGCAGCTGCGTGATGAGATCCATCGTCCACGTGTGAGCAGCACGTGTTGGCGATGCAATCGGCATGAGCAGGCCCGGTGTCAGGCGCTGGCTCGGCTTGTTGCGCTGGCAGGCGTCGCACGTCGTCACGTACTCTCCGACGCGCGTCGTCATGCCGTGCCAGAAGAAGCGTCGCTGCATCTGCTCCACGGTCTTGTCGCGCCCCAGGTGTCCCGCAGTGGCAGAGTCGTGGCACTCGCGGATCAGACGCGTGCGCAGTGCGTCACACTTCGGTACGCAGAGGGCACCGCTGCCCCGCATGAACAGCCGACCGTCGCGAGTCACCCTCTCGTCGGGGGTGGTTGTGTCGTCGTCCGCATGCGGGCGATCTCCCTTCGCCAGCCGTGCAGCGTACGCCTCGTCGGCCACGCAGGCCGCGTCGAACTCGGCAGCGAGCTCGGAAGAAAAGGTGCTCGACCCCATGGCGGTGAGATCGATCACCTCGCGCGCAGCTGCATCCGGCAGGAACCCGACTGGCGCTGGTCGAGCGATGATCTTGGCGTGGTTGCCGAACGCCGCCCAGTATCCGCGGCCGTAGCTGACGAAGATCTCGCAGCCCTTCGGAATCCGTGCCGTCGCGCGGAGTCGTCCGGTGCCTCGCGCAGGATTGAGCACAAACTCTGCGTTCGGTCCGCCGTTGCTCCCGCGCGGATCGTTCGCCCACCGTCCGTAGCCAGTGTTGACCGGCGCTGCGTCGATTGCGCGGCGCTGCGTCAGCGAGAGGCAGTACGGCCCGCCGTCGCTGTCCCGCCGGATGATGAGCTCGTCGCCCGTGTAGTCCGCGAGGTGTTCCCCCGTACAAAGTCGCGCTCAGCGAAGAGGCCGTTGCCCGCGCGCAACACCGTGGATGCTTTGACGCGCAGTCCATCGTGGAGGCGCATGTGAGTGTGGCAGTGCTGACCTTTAGCGGTTTTGCACCCGCACTGGTCGCCGCGCTTGTTGTCCGCTGTGCAGCGCTGTGTGGGAGTGACAATGACGCCCGCTGCATTGGGCCGGGGACGATCGTTCGGTATCTCGTCCTCGGGAATGATGCGCTTCGCGGCCTCGGTCGCCTGCACACGCGCTGCGAGGCGGCGCCGTTCCAACTGCCGGTCGGGCTGCCGACGCGGCGCGGCCCGCTGTGCGCGTTCGATCGCGTTGATCTCGTCGATGAGCGCCGTTCGCTCGCTGTGCAGCATGATGTGATTCAGCGCGAAGGTGCGCTTGGTATCGACAAATGCCGGCGGACGGTCCTCGGGCATCGCGCCGTCGCCCAGGTCGCTCCGGCGCGACAGCGCGTCGGCGACGCCGTTCTCCTCGCCCTTGACGTACTCGATCACGTAGTCGTAGTCGGCCAGCGTCTCCAGCCAGCGCGTCTGTCGCCCCGAGAGCATCGGCTGCGTCTGGAAGTGAATGAGCGACTTGTGGTCCGTGCGCACGCGAACCGGAATCGCCGTGCCGGACAGGTAGTGGCGCCACGACGTCAGCGCTGTGATGATGGCGAGCAGCTCCTGCTCGTGCACCGGGTAGCGGCTCTCAGCGCCGGTAAGCTTTTTCGAAAGGAAGGCGATCGGCTGCAGGCCTGACCCACGGTCCTGCTGCAGCACCGCGCCGACCGCGTACCCCGAAGCATCGCAGTTGACCACGAATGGCAGCGCTGGATCTGGCAACGCGAGCACAGGAGTCTCCTGCAGCGCGAGCTTGAGTTCAATGAAGGCGAGCTGCTGCCGCGCACCCCACTGCAGGCGCTGGTGCGCGACGTTGCGCGTGAGCTCGGTGAGTGGCAGGGCGATCTCGCTGAACCCCTTGACGAATCGGCGGTAGTACCCCGCTAAGCCGAGGAATGCGCGCAGCTCGCGCATCGTCGTCGGGACAGGCCAGTCGCGCACCGCCTCGATCTTGTCCTCCATGACGCGCAGACCGTCGCGGCCAACGTAGTGGCCGAGGAACTCGACCTCCGTGTGACACAGCGCGCTCTTGCTCAGCTTGGCGTACAGCCGCTGCTCCCGCAGTCGCTGCAGCGCGAGGCGCAGGTGCCGCTCGTGGTCTTCCAGCGTGTCGCTGTACACGATGATGTCGTCCAGGAAGACGAGCACGAACT
>JACMPK010000200.1 GCA_014377535.1 Gemmatimonadaceae bacterium | reverse complement strand
GCGGTGACCATGCACACGTTCACCGAGATGGTGGACCTGATCGTGGTGGACGGCGTGGCGCGCGGCATCATTGCGCGCGACCTGCGCACCGGCGAGATCTCGACGCACCTTGCGGATGCGGTCGTGCTCGCGAGTGGGGGATACAGCAACGTGTTCTTCCTGTCCACAAATGCCAAGCAGTCGAACGTGACGGCGTCGTGGCGCGCGTACAAGCGTGGTGCGGCGTTTGCCAATCCCTGCTTCACACAGATTCATCCCACGTGTATTCCGCAGGCCGGCGATCACCAGTCGAAGCTGACGCTCATGTCGGAGTCGCTGCGCAATGACGGCCGCTGCTGGGCACCGAAGCAGAAGGGCGACACCCGTGCTCCGCAGGACATTCCCGAGTTGGAGCGCGACTACTTCCTGGAGCGCAAGTACCCGAGCTTTGGTAACCTTGCGCCGCGTGACATCGCGAGCCGCGCCGCCAAGGAAGTTTGCGATGAAGGGCGAGGCGTGGGCGAGACCGGACTCGGTGTCTACCTCGACTTCGCGGATTCCATCTCGCGCCTTGGCGAAAATGCGATCCGCGAGCGATACGGTAACCTGTTCGAGATGTACGGGCGCATCACGGACGAGAATCCGTACCGGCAGCCGATGCGCATTTACCCGGCCGTGCATTACACGATGGGCGGCCTGTGGGTGGACTACAATCTGATGAGCACCGTCCCGGGCCTGCATGTTTTGGGCGAGGCAAACTTTTCCGACCACGGCGCCAACCGCCTCGGCGCCAGTGCGCTGATGCAGGGCCTTGCCGACGGATACTTCGTGATCCCGATCACGATCGGCGACTATCTCGCGCAGGCGAAGCTCGATCGGATCACGAGCGAGCATCCCGAGGTGAAAGCTGCGGTGGCTGCGTCGAACGAGCGGATGAAGCGCCTGGTCAGCATCGGCGGCAAGCGATCGGCGGACAGCTTCCACCGTGACCTCGGCAAAATCATGTGGGAGAAGTGCGGGATGGCGCGCACATCGCAGACGCTGACGACCGCTCTCGACGAGATTGCGTCGCTGAAGGAGGAGTTCTGGAAGAATGTCAGCGTGCCCGGCAGTGACGCCGACCTGAATCAGGCGCTGGAGAAGGCCAACAGGGTCTCTGATTTCATGGAGCTGGGCGAGCTGATGTGCCGCGATGCCCTCGTACGCGAGGAGAGCTGCGGAGGGCATTTCCGCACCGAATACCAGACGCCGGATGGCGAGGCGCTCCGCAACGACGACGAGTTTGCGCATGTCGCCGCCTGGCAGTACACCGGCGACGGCGTGACGCCCACGCGTCTCGTGGAACCACTCACGTTCGAGAGCGTGCAGCTCAGCCAGCGGAGCTACAAGTAATGAATTTCACGTTGAAGGTGTGGCGTCAGGCCAACGTCGGGAGCACGGGTCGCCTCGAGACGTACCAGGCGCGCGACATCCCCACGGATGCCTCGTTCCTCGAGATGATCGACCTCGTGAACATGCACCTCGAGGAAGAGGGCAAGGAGCCGATCGCATTCCAGCACGACTGCCGCGAAGGCATCTGCGGCAGCTGCAGCATGATGATCGACGGTGTGGCGCATGGGCCGGTTCGTGGCGCGGCCACCTGCCAGGTGCACATGCGCACGTTCACTGACGGGCAGGAGATCACCGTCGAACCCTGGCGTTCAGCGGCTTTCCCGGTGCTGAAGGACCTGATCACGAACCGGGGCGCCCTCGATCGCATCATCCAGGCGGGCGGCTACATCAGCGCGCCCACGGGTGGCGCGCGCGACGCGAACGATATCCTCGTGTCGAAGGCTGATTCTGACGCGGCGATGGACGCGGCGGCCTGCATCGGATGCGGCGCGTGCGTCGCGGCGTGTCCCAACGGCTCCGCCAGCCTCTTCACGGGCGCGAAAATCGCCCATCTCGCCAGCCTGCCACAGGGTCAGCCTGAGCGATACAAGCGCGTGGAAGCCATGGTGGCGCAGATGGACGAGGAGCACTTCGGTCATTGCACGCTGTACGGCGAATGTCAGGAGGCGTGTCCAAAGCTCATCTCCATCAACGTGATTTCGCAGATGAACCGCGACTTCATCGTGGCAACCGCAACGAAAAAGCCGGTCACGCAGGCTGCCGGCACCGGCTGAGCACATGGCGAGCAGGAGACGGGGCCCGATGCCAGCGGATGGCGTCGAGCCCCGTTTTCGTGCGAACCGCCTGGTCAGAGCCTTGGGAGAGTGATGCCGGTCTGGGCCTGGTACTTTCCGCGCTTGTCCCGGTAGCTCACATCCGGCGGGGCGTTGCCCTGCAGGAACAGCACCTGTGCGATGCCTTCGTTGGCGTAGATCTTGGCCGGCAGGGGCGTCGTGTTGGAAATCTCGAGGGTGACGAACCCTTCCCACTCCGGCTCGAACGGCGTCACGTTGGTGATGATGCCGCAGCGGGCATACGTCGACTTGCCGACGCAGATCGTGAGGATGTCGCGCGGAATCCGGAAATATTCCACCGACCGTGCCAGGGCAAAGCTGTTGGGGGGAACGATGCAGTAGTCCCCCTCGAACTCGACGAAGCTCTTCGGGTCGAAGTCCTTCGGATCGACGATCGAGCTGAGGACATTGGTGAAGATCTTGAATTCACGTGCGACCCGCATGTCGTAGCCGTACGAGGACACCCCGTAGCTGATGACACCGTCGCGCACCTGTCGATCTTCGTACGGTTCGATCATCCCGTGGTCAAGCGCCATACGGCGGATCCACGCGTCGTTCATGATGGGCATGGCGCAAGAACGTAGCGGGGCCGGGCGCGCGGGGCCACCTGCCGCGGCTCCCGAGCAGGTGCGGGTCCACGTCGTGCGCGCGGTGTGACTCGAGGCAACATGCGAAGCGTTGATGTGTGAAACCCGCGCGGCTACCTTAAATGTTGATGACTTAGTGAATTTTTTCACGAGCTTTCGACCACGCATGGGGCTTCAAGCGTATCTCCCTGTTTTGATGTTGATGGGTTTCGTTCTGCTGAACGCCGCCATCATCATCGGCTTGTCGCAGTGGGCGATGCGCCGGCGACCAACGCAGGTCAAGTCGGAGGCGTACGAATCCGGAATTCCGGTGGTCGGCGACGCCCGTGAACGGTTCTCGGTCAAGTTCTATCTCGTCGCGATGCTCTTCATCGTGTTCGACATCGAGACAGTGTTCCTAATCCCGTGGGGTACGGCTTTCCGTCGTCTCTCGTGCACCGGGCCCATCATCGACGGTGTCTGCAGCGGTGCAACGAGCTTTTTCGGGCTTGGTGAAATGCTGGTGTTCATGGCGATCCTCGTCGTGGGACTGACGTACGTGTGGCGGAAGGGAGCATTGCAATGGGATTGACGCCTGCGATATCGACGTCGCGAGTCGCATACGATCCGCCGGCGCAGGAAGGGTGGGTCACCACGCGCCTCGAGTTTCTGGTGAACTGGGGCCGCGCGAACTCCCTCTGGCCGATGCCGTTCGGCACGGCCTGCTGCGCCATTGAATTCATGGCCACGGCGGCCAGCCGTTTCGACCTGGCACGTTTCGGCATGGAGCGCATGAGCTTTTCGCCACGACAGGCTGATGTGCTGATCTGCGCCGGCCGCGTGCCGTTCAAACTGGCGCCGGTCATCCGTCGCATCTACGAGCAGATGCCGCAGCCCAAGTGGGTGATTTCCATGGGCGCATGCGCCTCGAGCGGCGGCATGTTCGACAATTACGCCGTGGTGCAGGGCATCGACACCATCATCCCGGTCGACGTGTATGTGCCGGGTTGCCCGCCGCGCCCTGAAGCGCTGATCTACGGCATCATGATGCTGCAGGACAAGGTGCGTCAGCAACGCTCGTTGTCGAACGACGCGCAGTACGACGAGATGGCCATCGATCCGACGTCACGTCTGTACATCCCTGCGTCGCGGATCGATGAACTGTCGGAGCCGTTCGGCAACTCGGTGCATCAGACCCGGTCTGCGCCATGAGCGTCGTGCTGCCTGGCGCCGCACTTCCGAGTGACACGCCCGATCCGGTGACGCCGCGCAGTCTGCCGCATCGCGGCGGCGAGGTGAACCCCAGCGTCGACGCATTGCGCGCGCAGTTCGGCAGCGCCGTGCAGCGCCACGAAGTCACATGGGGCGAGACCTGCGCCTGGGTCGATGCCGCGCGCATTCGCGAGATCGTCCTCTGGCTGCGCGATGACCCGTCGCAGCAGTATGACTATCTGGTGGACATCACGGCCGTCGAGCATCGCGATGCCGTCGCCCCGTTGGAGATGGTCTGGCATCTTCGCTCGTTGCCGTATCGCCGTTTCCTGCGCCTCAAGAGCGCGCTCGATCCCGCGGCGGAGCTCGAGGTCGCGAGCATCGAGCCGGTTTACAAGTGTGCCAACTGGCTCGAGCGCGAGGTGTTCGACATGTTCGGAATCACCTTCACGGGTCACTCCGACCTGCGGCGTATCCTGATGTGGGAGAGTTACGCAGAAGGCTTCCCGCTGCGGAAGGACTTTCCGCTGCGCGGACGCTTCAGTCGATCCGAACAGTTGTCACGGGCGCTCTCGGCCAACCCTGAAGCACCATACTCGATGGAAGAGCTGAGCGTAGTCGATGCCTTTCACGAGCTGCCGGCAGACATGCGCGAACGACTGCTGCGCGAACAGGGGCAGGGCTGACCGATGGCGACGACGACGCGAACGGTGGAAGTCGAGCTGGCGACGCAGACGATCGGCGCGAACGGTGCGCTGCGTCGCGTGCCGCTGACGGCGGACCAGCATGGCGTGGTGATGCCGGTGGACCTGGCGCCCGGCTCGGAGCCGGACATGGGTAACGAGCGCATGCTGATCAACATCGGTCCGCAACATCCGGCCACACATGGCGTACTGCGCCTGGTCCTGGAACTGGATGGCGAGACGGTGATCCGCTGCGTGCCGCACATCGGCTACCTGCACTGCGGCTTCGAGAAGATCGGCGAGTACCGGCAGTACAACCAGAACATCCCGTGGACGGATCGGGAGGATTACCTGAATTCCATGGGCAACAAGGTGTCCTACGTGCTGGGTGCGGAGCGGCTCTTCGGCATCGAGATCACGCGGCG
>JACMPK010000199.1 GCA_014377535.1 Gemmatimonadaceae bacterium | reverse complement strand
GCATTCATGGCCGATGCCACGTTGGCCTCGCCCACCGGCGCGCGTACGCACCGCTGGCCGGCAGCCAGCGCAGCGTCTTCCACTACACGGCTGGTGGACAGATTGGTCACAACCACGCCGGGCTTCCTGCGCAGCACGAGGGCCGCAGCGAACGCGAGCGTGTAATCCTCGCCCAGCGGGACGCCGTGCTCATCCACGATGGCGAGCCGGTCCACATCGGGGTCGACAGCCAGCCCAATGTCCGCGCCACTGCTGAGGACCAGCTGGCACAGGTCGCCAAGATTCTCCGCAATCGGTTCAGGGGCGTGCGGAAAACGTCCGTCTGCCTCGGTGTGGATCGCGGAGACTTCACAGCCGAGCGCGTTCAGCAGCGCCAGCATTATTGGCGCACCGGCGCCGCGCACACAGTCGAGTGCGACACGAAGCTTGCGGAAACGCAAGGCCGGCACATCGATGTATTCCAATGCCAGGATCTGAGCCAGATGTCGAGCAACTGCCTCTGCATCCGTGGTCGTCGTGCCGAGCGTGTCCCAGGTGGCGCGGGCGAAGCCGGCGTCGGTCGCCGCTCGAAAGCTCAGGCTGTCGTCCTGATCCAGAAACAGACCCGACGACCCGATGAACTTGAGCGCATTCCACTCCACCGGGTTGTGGCTGGCCGTGATTGCGAGGCCACCGGCGGCGTGATGATGTTCGACGGCAAGCTGCACGGTCGGGGTCGGCACAACACCGATATCGATGACCTGGCATCCCACTGACTCCAGCGCAGACAGCACCACGCGATGAAACAGCGGGCCGGACACGCGGCTGTCACGACCAACGACGATGGGCGCGCCCGGCTTGCGACCGGTTGCCCAGGCGCCAAAGCCGGCGGCGTACGTCGCAACGACTTCCGGCGTCAATCCAGCGCCGACCCGGCCACGGATGCCGGAAACGGAAACCATCAGGCCTTCAAACGATGACATTGCGAGCGGGGTGGGTGAATCCGGTGCCTCGGTCCAGACTCGTGAGCAGCAACCGGTGGTGATGCCAGCATCAAGCACGAAATGGAGCAGCGATTCGGGTCAGGAACTGCAATGACACGAGCTGGCTGTCAGCGATCATGACAGCGGGATACGTTCCGCGCCAGTACAGCGACACCGCCGCGCAACTTCGCAGGGAGCAGCAGCATGAGCAATCCATTGGGGGTCCTGCCGCTGGCCATGGCGGCACACGGGAGCGCGCTCGACGGCGTGCCGGTGGCGCAGCTCGTCGCCTCGGGACTGACGCTGTTGCAACGCTGCGCACCCATAGCGCGCGCGCTGTATGGAACTCGTGCGGCGCTGCTGCTGCCGACAGGCCCGCAGTTCGTGGTGGGGCTCGCCGCGAGCGAAGGTCGAGGTGCCGTCCTGCTCAATCCGCTTGCCTCGGCGCCCGAGATCGCCTTCCAGCTCGAGGACGCGAACGTCGGCGCCGTGTTCACGATCGCATCACTCGCGCACAAGTTGCCGAGTTTGCTGCCCGCGGTTCTGCTGGATGACGCACCGCGCCAGGCGGCGCTCTCGCTGCATGGCGTGATCAGCACCATCGATCTCGGTTCGCATGTCGGGCTCCAGCTCGAGGGCGATGCCGATGACGGCGCCGAGGGCAGCGTGGAGGAAGCGGTGGTCGTTTACACGTCGGCCATGGAGGGGCAGCCGCTGGGCGCGATCCTCACGCACCGCAACCTGATCGCCAATGCCCGCTCCACGATCGAGGCGGCGCAGATCACCGCGGCGGATCACATGCTGGCCGTGCTGCCGTTCAGCCACCTGTTCGGCATGACCGTGACCCTCACGGCGCCGCTGCTCGCCGGTGCGCGCGTGACGACGATGGGACGGTTCAATCCGCTCAAGGCCGTGGAGGCACTGGTCGATGATGGCGTGACACTGTTCGTTGGTGTACCGGCGGTGTTCATCGCCATGCTCACCGCCATCGAGCGGCGTGGTGGCACGATTGACGTGCCGGCACTGCGTGTCTGCATCAGCGGCGGCGCGGCACTGCCGGTCTGGGTGCAGCGGAAGTGGGAGACGGCCACCGGGTGCGCACTGCGGCAGGGCTACGGTCTGACGGAGGCTGGTCCGGTCTGCCTCTTCAATCGCATTGACCAGCCCAATCGCATCGGCACGCTCGGTGTGGCCTATCCGGGTGCCGAGGTCTCGATCCGCACTCCCACGTCGGGTGCGGAACTGCCCGCGGGGGCAAGCGGCGAGATCTGCGTGCGTGGTCCGCTCGTGGGCCCGGGGTACGTCACACGCAACGAGCAGGGATTGCGCCGCATCGGTGGCTGGCTGCACTCGGGCGATCAGGGCAGCCGCGACAGCGACGGCGTGGTGACGTTCGAGGGCCTGATCAAGCCGATGTTCACGCGCAACGGATTCAATATTTATCCGGCGGAACTGATCCGCGTCATCGGTGCGCTCGACGGCGTGACGCGCGTGGAGGTGTCCGGCGTGCCCGAGCCGGCGAAGGAACACGAGATCGAGGTGACGGTCCACGGCACCGTCGATGCAACCGCCGTACGCACCTGGTGCGAGGAACGGCTCTCGTCGTACAAGCAGCCGACCCGCATCACGATCGTGGCCTGACGGCACTGGGGGCGGTTACTGCTGCAGGTCGACGCGTGCGAGCAGCGTCACGTCGCCACTCTGGAAGGCATCGACGAAGGCGTTCACGCAATCGGGGTCGAACTGCGTGCCGGCACAACGACGCAATTCCTTGAGCGCCTCGGGCAGCTGCTTGCCACCGTCGTCGCGGTAGCGTCGGCCACTGGTCATCGCATCGAAGCTGTCGGCCACGGACACGATGCGTGCCTCGAGCGGAATGTCGGCGCCCTTCACGCCGTCGGGCAGCCCGGCGCCATCCATGCGCTCGTGGTGATAGCGCACGATGTTCAGTAGTTCCGGCTGGTCGACGACCATGGCCGACAGGATCTTCCAGCCCACGGTCATGTGCGTCATGACGTGCGCGTATTCTTCCGTGGTGAGGCGCGCCGGCTTGGAGAGGATCTCCTCGCGGACACCGATCTTGCCGATGTCGTGCAGCCGTCCACCCAGCGTGACGGCGCGGATGACGTTCGGCGGCAGTTCCAGACGGCGCGCGATCGCTGTTCCGTACTGGCTCACGCGCACGCTGTGCCCATGCGTGTACGGGTCCTTCGCTTCCAGCGCTTCGGCAAGTGCCTGCACACCGCCCAGGAACTGCTGCTCGATGCGGCGGGCCTGTGCCTGCACCTTCTGTTCGAGACGCGTCTGGTACTCGCGATTCTCCAGCACCAGGCGCCGACGCTCCAGCACGGACGTGATGCGGGCGCGAACTTCGTCCAGGTGGAACGGCTTGGTGAGGTAATCCAGCGCGCCGACGGAGAGGCAGGAGACCGCCGTCTGCACGTCGCCATTGCCACTGATCATCATCACCGCCGCATCAGGCCAGCGCACGCGCAATTCCCGCAGCAGCGCGAAGCCATCCATCTGCGGCATCTCGATGTCGGTCAGGATCAGCGTGGACGGATGCGCCTCCATCTGCGCCAGCGCCTCGAAGCCGTTGCTGGCCTCATCAACCACGAACCCGTCGGCCCGCATCACACGCACCAGGATCTGGCGCAGTCGCGGCTCGTCGTCCACCACGAGGCAGCGCGGCACGGCACTGCCGGCAAACGGATCGAGTCCTGCCGATGCGGCGAAGTCGTGTGTCAGGATTGCGGTCATGCGGCGTTCCATGGGCCGTCGTGCGACGGGTCTGCCCGGACGTTACGATTCGCCGGACCACTTTCCCGACTCCGATGACCCGTATCTTCGAAACCGACCTCCGCGACGGTCCGTCCACGCGCGCGATTCACGCCGGCCAGCGTCCGGGCGCCGTCAGCGGCGCCATCATGACGCCACTGTACCTCACCAGCACGTACGTGCACGAAGAGTTTGGCGTGCATCGCGGCTATGAGTACGCCCGGGGCAAGAATCCCACCCGTGAGGCGCTGGAACGGAACGTTGCCGCGCTCGAAGGCGCCACGCACGGGTTCGCGTTCGGCAGCGGCATGGGCTGCCTCACGAGCATCATGATGCTGTTCCGGTCCGGCGACCATATCATCGTCGGCGAGAATGTGTATGGCGGCACGTACCGGCTGTTCGACAAGCTGCTGCAGCAGTTCGGCCTCACGTTTACCTACGTCGACACGCGGGATCCGCAGCGCATCGCCGATGCCGTCACGCCGCAGACCCGCGCGCTGATGCTGGAAACGCCGACCAACCCGCTGATGCGGCTCACCGACCTCGCGGCGGCTGCCAACATCGCGAAGCGTGCCGGGGCGCTCACCATCGTGGACAACACCTTCGCGACACCGATCTTTCAGCGTCCGCTGGAACTGGGCGCGGACATCGTGTGGCACTCGAGCACCAAGTACCTGAACGGGCATAGCGACATGATCGGCGGCATCGCGGTCACGTCGGACGAGGAACTCGCGCCGCGCCTGCAGTTCATCCTGAATGCGGCGGGCGCCGTGCCCGGCCCCTTCGATTCCTGGCTTTGCCTGCGCGGCACCAAGACGCTCGCCATCCGCATGAAGGCGCACGACAGCAATGGACGGCAGATCGGGCACTGGCTGGCGGAGCGGCTTGGCCATGAGCAGGTGCTGTACACTGGTCTCGAGTCGCATCCGCAGCATGCCCTCGCCGCGCGACAGATGTCCGGCTTCGGCGGCATGATCTCCATCGAGCTCGGCACCCGTGAACGCGTCAAGACCTTCCTGGATCGCGTGCGACTCTTCAGTCTCGCCGAGTCGCTGGGTGGCGTCGAAAGTCTGATCAGTCATCCGGCCAGCATGACGCATGCGTCGGTCGAGCCGGAACGGCGGGCAGCATTGGGTATCACGGAAGGGCTCGTCCGGTTGTCCGTCGGCGTGGAAGACGCCGACGACCTGCTGGGTGACCTGGAGCACGCGCTCCAGGGATTGTGAGCCGCGCCGTGCGCCGCTGACACTGAACGGCGTCGCCTCGCGTAGGACGTGAATCCACGAGGGTGCCGCCGGACGATCCTTGCTCGCATGAGTCTCGGAGCAAGTGGCGCGCGACTTCACTGCCTGCTGTCGTGTTATCGGCAGCCAATGATCATTCCCGAGCCACGAGCATCGTGATGCCTGCCACACCCCTGCCCCAGATCGCATCCACCAGTTGGGAGCATCCGGCGGATCGCGCCGCGCTCAACACGATGCGCTCCATCCCGGGTTTCGACGAGATCGTGCGTCGAGCGGCAGGATTCTTCGGGGAGCGCGGGCTGCGGCACCTCTTCCTTGCCAATGCCGTCCGCACCGGTCCCACGCAGCGTCCGCGCCTCTACGGCATGGTGCGCGAGGTCTGCGCCTCGCTGGACCTGCCGGAGGTGCCGGATGTCTACGTCACGCTGTCGCCGCTGGTGAATGCGATGGCGGTCGGGTTCGAGCGGCCGTTCATCGTGGTCAACGCCGCCGCACTGGACATCCTGTCGGAAGACGAGCAGCGCTTCGTCGTCGCTCATGAGGTGGGGCACATCGCGAGCGGGCACATGACCTACCGCACCATCGCGATCATCACGACGACGATCGGCTTCAGCGCGCTGCCCTTCCTGGCCGGTCTGGCGATCATGCCGTTTCAGCTCGCGTTGCTGGAGTGGAGCCGCAAGGCGGAGCTGAGTTGCGACCGCGCCGCACTGCTGGCCGTGCAGGACACGACCCTGGCGATGCGCACCTTCTTCCGGCTCGCCGGCGGCTCGGCCGTCCCGGGCGAGGGCGACCTCGATGCGTTCCTCAAGCAGGCGGCCGAGTACGAGAGCGAAGGCAGTGCCTGGGACTCGGTGCTGAAGGCCATCAACACCGCGCTGCGCGAGCACCCGTTTAACACCGTGCGCGCGGCCGAGCTGCAGCGCTGGGTCGCGAGCGGCGCCTACGCGCGAATTCTGGCCGGTGAGTATGCGCGACGCGACGGCACGGGCACGCAGAGCACCTACGCCGAGGACGTGCGCGGCGCGGCCGACTACTACGGTCAGCAGGCGAAGGAGACCTTCGACAAGGTCGGCGACTCATTCGCCCGCGCGGCCGATGCATTCCGGCGGAAGGCCGGCGGCTGACGGTCCGCGGGACTCGTGGCGCGCCGTGGTAAATTGCGCGCCATGAAGCTTCTGCTCGTAGGCGGCGGTGGCCGCGAACATGCCCTCG
>JACMPK010000198.1 GCA_014377535.1 Gemmatimonadaceae bacterium | reverse complement strand
GGAGGACGCGGGCCAGAGTTGGCAGCCGATCGCCGACAAGTTCTTCGGCGGCGTGATCGGCTCCATCGATGTCGCTGACAGCGACCCGAACGTGATTTACGTGGGCACCGGCTCACAGGATGTGCGCGGCAACTCGTCGACCGGACGCGGGATGTGGAAGTCGACCGACGCGGGCCGCACCTGGAGCTTCGTCGGCCTGCGGGAAACGGGTGCGATCGGGCGGATCGTCGTGCATCCCACCAACCCGGACCTGGTCTACGCTGCCGCGCTGGGACACCCGTTCGGACGCAACAGGGAGCGCGGGATCTTCCGCTCGAAAGATGGCGGAAAGACCTGGGACCACGTGTTCGCCCTCAACGACTCGACCGGCGCCAGCGAGTTGGTCATGCACCCGACCAACCCTCGCATTCTCTACGCCGGCATGTGGCGAGCAGAGCGGAAACCATGGACCATGATTTCGGGTGGCGCCGAGGGCGGCGTGTATCGCTCGTCGGACGGCGGCGAGACGTGGATTAAGGTCGGCGGCGGCCTGCCGACTGGCCTGGTGGGCAAGGTCGGCATCACGATCTCGCCTGCAAATCCGGACCGGATGTGGGCGATGATCGAGGCGGAGCCGCTTGGCGGACTGTACCGGTCAGACGACGCCGGCGTGAGCTGGTCGCGTGTCAACGCGGAGAACAAGATCCGGCAGCGCGCCTGGTACTACTACCGGATCGTGGCCGACCCGGTGAACGAAAGTCAGGTGTGGCTGATGAGCGTGCAGCTGCACAAGTCAGTCGATGGAGGCCGCACCTTCGAGGCAGTATCAATTCCGCATGGCGACACTCACGACCTCTGGATCAATCCGACAAATCCAAAGATCATGGTGCTCGGTGATGACGGTGGATCCGTCGTTTCGCTGACGGGCGGTAAATCGTGGAGCAGCATGAACCTGCTGCCGACCGCAGAACTCTACGACGTGATCGTGGACCACGGCTTTCCGTATCGCGTCTACACCGCCCAGCAGGACAATACGTCCATCTCGGTGCCCGCCTGGCTCGACGCCAACACGCTGCACCCCATGAATGCGTGGATGAACGCCGGAGGCTGCGAGACGGGGCCGGTCGCGCTTCATCCGGACCACCCCGACGTGCTCTACGGCGGCTGCTACGGAGGCGCCATCAACCGCTACGAGCCGAAGCGGGACACGCGGCGCGACGTGATCGCCTACCCGCAGCAGCAGGTTGGCCAGAAGGGCTCCGCGCTCCGGTACCGCTTCCAGTGGGTCGCCCCGATCGTCGTGTCGACGCATGACCGGAACGTGGTCTACCACGCCTCGCAGGTGGTGCACCGCACCCGCGACGGAGGGCTGAACTGGACGGTGATCAGCCCGGATCTCACCACGAACGACAAGTCCACGCAGGGCATGGCCGGTGGCCCGATCAATGGCGACCAGACCGGCGTGGAGATGTTCAACACGATCTTCGCCCTCGCCGAAGACCACGCCGATGCCAAGGTGCTCTGGACCGGCAGCGACGACGGACGCGTGCACCTGACGCGCGACGGTGGAAGCTCGTGGCAGGACGTCACGCCACCCGGCATGCCGAAGTTCGCCACGGTGAACCGCATCGACCTGTCGCGGCATGTGCCCGGGCGCGCCTACGTCGCCGCACACCGCTACCGCCTGGACGATTACGCACCCTACGCCTGGCGCACCGACGACTACGGAAGGACCTGGACCCGCATTGCCGATGGCCGGAACGGCATCCCGGCCGACTACCCGGTCCGCGTGGTGCGCGAGGACCCGAAGCGCGCAGGACTGCTCTACGCGGGAACGGAATTCGGGCTGTTCGTCTCGATCGACAATGGCGCCCGCTGGCAACCGTTCCAGCGCAACCTGCCGGTCGTGCCGATCAGCGACCTGCAGCTCTGGAACGACGACCTGATCGTGGGCACGCAGGGCCGCTCACTCTGGATCCTGGATGACCTGACGCCGCTGCAGCAGCTTGCCGCCGCGAAGCCGACGACCCCGATGCACCTGTTCAAGCCGCGTGACGTGGTCCGTGCCGACCGCGGACAGGGTGGCGGCGCCGGTGGACGGGAGACGCCACTCGACGCACCGCCGAATGGCGCGGCATTTCACCTGCTGTTTGCAGACAGTATCAAGACACCATACACTCTTGAAGTGCGATCCAGCGCCGGCGCGCTGGTTCGTACTCTGACAACCGACACCACCGAAAGCCGTCGTCGTCAACAGCCGGTGCTGCCGGTGAAGATCGGTGCGCACGCGGTCATCTGGGACCTCACCTGGCCCGGACCGCTGATGGCACCGGATCAGGTGCTCTGGGGCTACACCGGAGGCATCCGCGTCGTACCCGGCGAGTACGAGGTCCGCCTGGTCACGGCGACCGCCACGCAGTCACACCGGTTCCGCGTGCTCGCCGACCCGCGCCTGACCGACGTGAGCGCCGCCGACTACACCTCGCAGTTCGAGACGGCACGTCAGCTGCGCGACACACTGGAGTCGCTCAACCGATCGCTCGAAACGATGCGCGGCGTACGCGCACAGGCGCTGGCGAGCCTCGATCAGGCGACCAAAGCCGGTGTCGCCATCGACCTCGCCCCGCTCGCTGCATCACTCGGCTCGACCCTCGATTCGCTCGAATCGCTGATGACGGAGCCGCGCATCAAGGTCACCTACGACGTACTGCGGTTCGGCGGTCGCCTCGACAATCAGCTGGCCGAGACCTACGGAAACGTCACGGGCACCAATGGCTACATCCACGGGGGACCGGAAGGACCGCCGACCGGCGGCGCCGTCGCTCGCACGGGCGAGCTGGTCGGACAGTGGGCGCCGCTTCTGCAGCGGCTCGAGCAGCTGCTGACGCGTGACGTGGCCGCCTTCAACGCGAAGGTATCTGCGCTGGGCGTCGCACCGATCGTCATCCAGCGCCGCACGAAACCGATCGCCTGACACACGACAACCAGGCGAACGCGCCTGGCGTGATATCAAGCACGGCGCCTGCCGCAGCGACGCGATACACCTGAATGGCACGTGGAATGACGAGACCAACATGGCAGACCAGGGCCAAGCGGGGTGACGTGGCGATTCGCTGCGTCACCCCGTTCGTCATCACGGTTCGCCCCGTTCGTCGTCACGGTTCGCGCCATGGTCAGTACCGCTCGGGTCAATCCCGCTTGGGTCAATCCCGATTGACACACTCCCCATTCCAGTACATCCTTGGGTATCGCCATTTGATAGTCATTCTCAACCAAGTCGATGCGCCCCACCTTCCTGTTCTCCGCTCTCGCCGCGTCCGCGTTCCTGTCAGTCGCCGCCACCACAGGCCACGCACAGATCGCCACACCGACCTCGGCAGACTCGACGAAACGGGCGAGCACCACCCTGAAGCGCGTCCTGATCGCCGACTCGATACGCAGCCGACGAGCGTACACGGTCCGGCGCACTTCCTCCGCGACCCGCACCAGCACGCTCCTGCGCGACGTCCCGCAATCGGCAACGATCATCACTCAGGCGCTGATCGCTGACCAAGGCATGCAGAGCATGGCTGACGTGGTCCGCTACATCCCGGGCATCACCATGGCACTCGGCGAAGGCCATCGCGACGCACCGACCATCCGCGGCAACAGCAGCACCGCCGACTTCTTCATCGACGGCATCCGCGACGATGCGCAGTACTTCCGCGACATCTACAACATCGAACGGGTCGAGGCGCTCAAGGGCTCGAACGCGATGGTGTTCGGTCGCGGCGGCGGCGGTGGTGTCCTCAACCGCGTCACCAAGAACGCGCAGTGGACGCCAACCCGCGTCACGACCCTCACCGGCGGCAACTTCAACCAGCGGCGCGCCACACTCGATGTCGGCCAGGGCGTGACCTCCGTTCTCGCAGCACGCCTCAATGGCCTGTACGAACACTCCGCGAACTTCAGGCAGGCCTCGGACAACGAACGCGTCGGCATCAACCCGACGGCAGCATTGATGCTGGGTCGGACGTTGATCCGCCTGGGCTACGAGTTCTACAACGATCGCCGCGTGGTCGACCGCGGCATTCCGTCGCTGAATGGCGCACCGTCGCCGACCCCGATCTCGACCTTCTTTGGTGACCCGGACGCGAGCCACTCGACCCTGTCGGCACACGCCGTGGCTTCGACCATCGATCACCAGATCTGGAAAGGCAACGCCACCATCGACGGCCTACAGCTCCGCAATCGCTCGCGTTTCATGCGCTACGACAAGTTCTACCAGAACATCTTTCCAGGCGCCGTCGACGCCAGCGCGACCACCGTACAGTTGAGCGGCTACAACAACGGCACCGATCGCACGAACCTGTTCAACCAGACCGACATCACGAGCACCATCTCGCGCGGCGCACTGCGACAGACATTGCTCGTTGGCGCCGACCTGGGCACCCAGCAGACCGACAATGTCCGTCGCACCGGCTACTTCGGCGCTGCCGGCAGCAACATCATGACGCTCAACGTGCCGTTCGCCTCGCCCATGCGCGCCACGCCGGCTGAGTTCCGCCAGAGCACCACCGACGCGAACAACCGCACCACACTGACCACGCAGGCCGTCTACGCGCAGAACCAGATCGAGGTCGGCCCCCACGTGCAAGCCATTCTGGGACTGCGGCTCGACCGGCTGAACGTGGACTTCACCAACAAGCGAACCGGCGCGCGGCTCTCCCGTGCCGACAACCTCGCATCCCCACGCGCAGGCATCGTCATCAAACCAGCGCAGCCCGTGTCGATCTACGGCACCTACAGCGTGTCGTTCCTCCCCAGCTCCGGCGACCAGTTCTCATCGCTCACGGTTACCACCCGGACACTCGAGCCCGAGCAGTTCACCAATCGTGAAGTCGGCATCAAGTGGGACGCCGTACCCGACCTGACTCTCACTGCTGCCGCCTACCGCCTGGATCGCACCAATACCACCGCACCCGATCCGACCAATCCCGCAATCATCGTGCAGACCGGCGCGCAGCGCACGACCGGCTGGGAACTCGGCATCACGGGAGCGCTCACCAGTCGCTGGCAGATCGCGGGTGGCTTTGCCAACCAGACTGTACGCATCACCAGCCGCACCGCAGCCGCCGCACCGGGACAGCGTGTCGCACTCGTGCCCCGCAACACCGTATCCCTCTGGAACCGCGTGCAGGTCACGCGCCGACTCGGGGCCGGAATTGGCATCGTGCATCAGGACCGCATGTTCGCCGCAATCGACAACAGCGTGACCCTGCCCGCCTTCACCCGCGCCGACGCGGCGGCGTTCGTGACCCTCACACGTACGCTGCGCGCACAGCTGAACATCGAGAACCTCCTCGACACCCGCTACTACGCCACCGCACACAGCAACAACAACATCATGCCAGGTTCACCGCGCATGATCCGCGTCGCGCTCCACATCACGCCATGAGCCAGCCCGGGCCCTGATCTGCGGACTCGTGGTGCACGGCACTCGTGACGGCCTTCAGCTACTGAACCGCCGCCCGCGCACGTTCAGCTTCAGCCGTGAGGTATCCGAAGCTCGCCCATTGCGACTTCGCGGCGACGATCCTCGTGAAGAGCGCATCCGCTTCAGCCGTGCGGCCGTTGTACAGGTGCCAGTTGCCGACGCCGTAGGCCGTGGTGATGTCTTCGAGGCTGCCGTCGGCGCCGAAGTTCTTCAGCAGGTCCTGCTCGCGCAGCGTGCCCTTGTACAGCAGCAGCAGGCGGTGGTACGCGCCGTTTTCGATCACGTCCATCGACGCCGTGATCGGCGCCAGCACTGCAGCCGCTTCGGCGTCGCGGTGCAGGCGGCGCAGCGTCATGTAGAGCCAGTGACTCGTGGCCACCAGCATGTCGTTGTTACCCCTCGCTGCCGCCACGTCTTCGCGGTAGAACGGCAGCGCCTTGTCGAACTGTCCGTTGAGGTAGTAGGCGAGTCCCAGGTGATAGCGAATGTTGCCCTGCAGGGAGCTGGTCGGGATGTTGCGCGCGTTCGGCTGGCCATCGGGCTCCACCTGGTCCGGCGTGCCCTGTGTCAGTGCGTAGGCACGCTCGAAGTCGGCGATCGCCTTCGGCAGCTGACGTGTGCTGAGGTAGCGATGCCCGCGGTGACGGAAGAGCCGCGCATCGCTCGGGTGGGCCGCGATGCCCTGCGTGTAGATCTCGATTGCTTCGTTGAAGCGTCCCATGTAGGCAGTGCGGCGACCGAGCCAGATGATCGAGTCAGCATTCGTGGGCGTTGCCGTGTATGCGCGACGTGCATCGGCGAGCTGCACTTCCATTTTCTCGCGCGCCGCGCCCTGCGGTTCCGGGCGATACAGCGGCTGCCCCGTCAGTGACGTCGCCTCGACGATGGTGCTGGTGCTGCTCCCCTTCAGGTGCCGGTCGAAGAAGGCGCCGATGCGATCGTGATAGTCGATGAAGTCTTCGGCTGTCGTGCCGGGCGTACCATGGCCGGAGTTCATGTAGTTCACCCACGTCACCGGCTTCCCCAGTCGGCGCAGTGCGTAGTACATCTCGCGTGTGTTGTCGGCCGGCACATTCGGGTCCTGCGCGCCCGTGACCAGCAGCAGCGGCGTCGTGATGCGATCGGCGAAGAAGATCGCTGACTGTGCGATGTACTTCTGCGGCGCTTCCCAGAGCGTCGCGCCGATGCGGTCCTGGCTCTTCTCCGCCGCATGCACGTTGCGCACGCCAAGTCGGGGTGAATCGGTGTAAAAGCTCACCATATCCACCTTGCCCGAGACGTTCACTGCCGCGCGGAAGCGCTTCGTCTGCGTGATCAGCAGGTTGGTGGCGTAGCCGCCGTAGCTCGTGCCGTAGACACCCAGCCTGGCTGAGTCGGCGATGCCGGCGTCGATCAGCGCATTGGCGGCGGCCGTGACACCCTTGAGCCAGGCCTCGCCCGGATATCCCGTCTCGAATCCGACCGACGGCTTCACCACCACGTATCCCTGTGATGCGAGCACGTTCAGCGACGCGTCGAAGGTATCGTCGAAGAAGTCCTCGTACACGCTGAACAGCGTCGGGTACTTTTTCGTCGCCACATGACCCGCGGGCAGGTAGACCACACCGTAACGCGTGGCTCCGTCGGCATCGCGGTACGTGATGAGCTTCGTGCTCGCGAGCGTCTTCGAAGTAAGCGTCGGGTTGAGCGTCGTCAGCTGCCGCGCGTTCTGCATGGCCGCATCGGCCGCATGAAGATCCTGCGGGCGGTTGCCGTCGCCACTCGAGAAAACCAGCACGTCACCTGATCGCGACAGTCGCACCGCACCGTAGAGTCGCGCATCCTTCGCGAGCGTCTCCAGCATGCTGCGTCGACGATCGAAGCGCACGATACCGCGCTCCCACGTGCTGCGCGATGCGTTCGACAGGTACACGAAGCGACCGTCCTCGCTCCACGCCACCGGCAATACGCGCGGTGTCGTCAGCACCGTGTCGTTCGTGGCCACCACCATCGTCATCGCACTGCGATCCACCGGCGCGATCCACAGTCCTTCAGCATTCGAGACCAGCAGTGCATCACCCACCGGCGACCAGCGCAGCACGCTGAATCGCGCCGCCGTTCGCGTGGCGCGGCCGTACACGGTGGTGTCGGCCGCCAGGCGGGCAGCAGTCGCTGAATCGGGGCCGGCGACCTGACGCGGCACCGTGTCGCCGATTGCACGCATGAACACGCGACCGTCACGCGCGTAGGCCACGCGACGGCCGTCGCGTGACCAGATTGGCGACGAGATGCCCTTGCTTGTCGGGAGCACGATCATCGGCGCGCCGCCGCTCACACGGCGCGCCATCAGCTTCGTCTCGCTGCCGAAGATGACGTCGTAGTCGGTCTTCTTCGTGACGTCGTCGGTCCACGTGACCAGCGAGTCGTCCTCGGTAAGCTGGAACTGTGCGTACATGCCCATCGGCAGCAACTCCGTGGCGCGGCCGCTGGTGACGTCGATGGTGTGGACCGCACGCACGTTGCCCTCACGACGCAGCTTGTCCCACGTCAGGAACGCATCGCTTCCGTCCTGCACGAACACCGGACCACGTGTCATGCGCGCGAACTCCGCCGCGGCTGCGCGCTTCCACGCCTCGGTGCGCAGCGCCACCACGATCCGCGTGCCGTCATTGCTCCACTTCAGGTCACTGCTCTCGGCCACGTAGAATCCGGCCGGCACCGGCAGTGTGCGTGTGCGGCCGGTGGCACGGTCCCAGATCACCGGCTCCAGCCGGTCGTCACGCAGCATGAGGGCGCCGACCCGTGCGGCATCGGGTGACCAGACCGGAGATCGCACCGTGCGCGGTGTCGGAAAAACATCGCGCGCGTTGCCGTCACGCGTATCGATCACACGCAATCGCGAGGAGCTCACGCGCAGATATGTCGGATCGGTGTCGCGTCGATAGTCCACACCCAGCCCGTCGCGTCGCGACGCGATCGTGGTGAGCAGCCAGCGGCCATCATGTGAGAGGTCATTCACCTGCGCCGTAACGACATCCAGCGCGTCGTTGGCGGTAAAGGCGGTGCGCGTCGGCGACTGCGCGCTGAGCTTCGGTGCGGCAGCGAGGAGCAGCAGGAAGGCGGATCGTGTGTGCATCGGTCCCTGTGGCTTCGAGTGGGTCGAACAGGCAAAGCATAACCTGCAGCGCCGCTCAGGCTGAGCGCCGTGCGCCGCAGTCCGGCACTCGTACCAACACTCGAACCGGGTCCAGGCATCGAACACTTCAACGGCTTTCACGCAGAATTGCACCGTCGCAGAACGGCCGCGGACGGAGAACTGCAGTGCAACCATCCGCAGTCACTGCTCACCCTCGCCTCTCGACGACGGGCAGTGACCAATTTTTCGGGCACGGCCCGCGCGGGGCCGCGGTCAGCGATCCAAGATGCCGTTGCCGTTGCCGATGCTGTCGCCGTTGCCGTCGCTGTTACCGTCAGCAAGCCGCTCCATTTCAATCACGACGTCGACGAATCGACAGCCTTCACGGAGCGCGCAGCACGACGGCCGAGTGCGCGAGATGCGCGGCGAATGGCGAGCGCGATACCTGTCACCACGAGCACGATCGAAGCGAGCGTGACCAGCCCGGCCCAGGTCTGACCGAACAGGCCGAGCACCTCACCGGTGTGCGTGAACCGCAGAACGTTGCGAACCTGGCGGCCCGTGGTCAGGCTGTCGAATGGCTGATACCTGGCGAGTTCGCCGGTGGCAGACGAGAACTGAACCGTCGCGCGGTACTGCGGTTGTGCGCCGGTGCCCTTGTCCAGGGTCACGCTGGTCGTCTTCGCATCGGGCTTGGGCAGCTGCACCGTGACCGCGCGCCACTCCGGCATCAGCGCCACGGCCGCTGCCACCATGCCGGCATACGTCACCGGAGCCGAAGGCGGTGTCGCGCTCGAGTCGGCCGGCGCCGCGGAACGGGGCGAGGCAGCGGGGCCGATTGCAGCAGCGGTGCCCGATGTGCCTGCGCCCGCCGCAGCGCCGCCCGGTGGCGTGCGCGGTGGCGGCGCCTCGCCGACGATTCTGTAGACCAGGTCACTGGCCCACGGGTAGCCGATCACGCTGCCCGACGCGACGATCGCGATCAACGGCAGCGCGCTCCAGATGCCAAGCACATTGTGCCAGTTGAAGTCGCGCGCCTTGCCGGAGAGCCCGCCGCGGAACCAGAGCACCGCACGCAATTTGATCCAGCTCAGGCTGCGCGGCAGCCAGAGCACCATGCCCGTCAGCACGAGGACCAGAAACATCAGGTTCGCCGCACCGGTCACTGACTTCAGGCGCGCACGATTCTCGCCCGTGCCGGCCATCCAGCGGTGCCAGTCCTCGACATCGCGAAAGAACGTGTGCGCCGCCAGACTGCCGGCACCAAGTACCGCACCGGTGCCCGGGTGCAGAAACAGGTTGCCATCGCGTCCAAATGCCACGAGCGCAGGCTCGGCCGCGTCAGCGCGCAACGTGATGGCGGATGGCGTCTTGCCGCCATTTGCGATCGTGGCGAGAGCCAGCAGCGAGTCTGCCGGAAGACGCTGAGAAACTGGCGCACTGATGGCCGGTAACTGTCGCAAATCAGCCCAGTGCGCAAGCTGCTTCTCGTACGTCAGCAGCACCCCCGTGACCGACAGGAGCAGGATGATCGCGCCTGCGACGACGCCAGCGACGAGGTGCAGCCAGAACAGGACAGTACGAAGCATCACGAGAAAGCGGGGGTGATTGAACGAGGCGGCGATATGCAGCAGAGCCGACGATGGCGGGCAACATGTCAACGCCCGATAAATTTTGTACGAGCGGCGAGAGGGCTGCGTTGGGCCGCAATACCCCGCGGCCGTGATCATCCCGACAGTCCGCCTGTGTGGGGCCGCAGTAACTTGGCCGCATGCGTCTTCCCTTCATTCTCGCCGGTGCAGTCAGTTGCTTCGCGGCCTGTGGACCTCCGGCCCCCGTGCTGGCGCCCAACCCGCTGCCTCCCTCGATCCCGCAGATGGTTGGCCCGGAGCAGGTCATCATCGCGCTCAAGTACATCGATGGTCTGGTCGGCACGGGCGCTGCGCTGCAGCCGCGGCAGTGCGTGTACGTGCATTACACCGGCTGGCTTCGCGACGGCACCAGGTTCGACTCGTCGCGCGACACCATGCCCGGTGGCAGGCCGCGCACGCCGCTCGTGATCCCGCTGGGACGCGGCATGGTGATTCCCGGCTGGGATCTCGGCTTCGAGGGCATGAGGGTCGGCGGGCAGCGTCGACTCTTCATTCCGTACGCGCTCGCCTACGGAGAGAATGGCCGGCCGCCCGTCATCCCGGCGCAGGCTGACCTGATCTTCGACCTGGAGCTCATGGCTGCCGCCGACACGCTGCCTCGACCCGAGAGCATGAGTGCACAGCGCCGCGGCGTGCCATGTGCGCCATGGGAATCAGTGAAGGATCAGGTCGCGCCACCCACGATACCGGCAGCGCCGAAGCAGCCGTAGTGGCTGCGCCGGTCGGCGCGCACGGTCATGCAGGTCACCACCGCTCACGCCGCCGATGCGTCGACGGGCGACTCGGTCCGACGCACCGGTCGCGGTGCTGCGGCCCGGCGGCGCTCGTGCCACATGCCGAGTGCTCGATACAGCAGCGGCAGCACGAAGAGCGTGAGCATCGTGGACGTCACGAGTCCACCAATGACCACCGTTGCCAGCGGGCGCTGCACCTCGCTGCCCGGTGAGGTGGACAGCGCCATCGGCACGAAGCCCAGGCTCGCGACCAGCGCCGTCATGATCACGGGACGCAGTCGATCGGTCGCACCGAGCTTCACCGCGTCGTCGATGCCATGCCCGGCGTGCCGCAGCGCATTGATCGCGGAGATCAGCACCACGCCGTTGAGCACCGCAATGCCGAACAGCGCGATGAAGCCGACGCTCGCGCTGGGGCTCAGGTTCAGGCCGCGCAGCCACAGCGCCGCCACGCCACCGACCAGCGCGAACGGCACGTTGGTGAGGATCAGCGCCGTCAGCCACCAGTCACGGAACGAGGCGTAGAGCAGCCCGACGATCAACATCAGCGCCAGCGGCACCACGAGGCGAAGCCGCTTCATGGCGCGCTGCTGGTTCTCGAACTGGCCGCCCCACTCCAGGAACGTGCCCTGCGGCAGCGTCACCTCGCGTGCGACGCGCGCCTGCACTTCGGAAACGAAGCCGCCCAGGTCACGTCCACGCACGTTCGACAGCACGAGCGTGCGACGCTGCGCATCCTCGTGACCGATCAGCTCGGGACCGGTGCCCGGCTCCACATCCGCAACGGTGGACAGGGGCACCAGCGCGCCGCCCGGTGATCGCACGATGAGTCGCGAGAGCGCGGTGAGATCGTTGCGCTGTGCATCGGGATAGCGCACGGCGACACCGATGCGACGCGGGCCCTTCACCAGCTCCGTCGCCGTCTCCGCACCGAGCGAGTAGTTCAGCGCGTTCCGCACATCACCCACCGACAGGCCGTACTGCGCCAGTGCATCGCGACGCGGCGTGACGCGCACCTGCCCTGTGCCTTCGCTCACCTCGACACCCACATCGGCGCTGCCCGGCGTGCTCGCGAGTACGCTGCGGATGCGCGCTGCGATCTGTCCGTTCTTCTGCAGGTCCGGCCCCACGACCTTCACACCAAGATCGGTGCGGATGCCACTCTCCGCCTCATCGAGCCGCATCGCAAGCGGCTGCGTGAACGACACCCAGAGTCCCGGTACCTGCGTCAGCGCCGAGTCGAATGCGGCGACGAGACCGTCGGGATTCTTTGCCGTGGTCCACTCGTCGCGCGGCTTGAGAATCACGTACAGGTCGCCCTCGTACAGGCCCATCGCTTCGGTTGCGAGATCCGGGCGGCCCTCCTTCGTCACCACCGTCAGCACTTCGGGAAAGCGCTTCACGACTCTCTCGGCCAGCAGCGACAGCTTCGTCGCATCCTCGAGCGAAATACTCGGCGTGCGCCTCGTGTTGATGAGAATCGCGCCTTCGTCCAGCTTCGGCATGAACTCGCTGCCGATGCGCGTCAGCGAATAAATGGACACGACGATCAGCACGACTGCCGTACCGACGATCGGCGCACCATGTCGGAAGGTCCAGAGTAGCGATCGACGGTACCGGTCACGCAGACGCTCCTCCACCGCGACCGGCTTCGAGTGCACATGCGTGAGCAATGCCAGCGATGCTGCGGGCACGTACACCAGCGCCAGAACCAGCGAGCCGAGCACCGCACAGACCACCGTGAATGCCATCGGCTTGAACATCCGGCCTTCCATGCCTTCCAGCGCGAAGATCGGGATGTAGACCGCGACGATGATCGCGATGCCGAACAGGATGGGGCGACCGACTTCCACTGCGGCGTCGCGAAACAGCGCGAAGCGCGCGGCCGAGCCGACGTCGCTGCCATCACCGGCTTCCTCGGCCTTATGCAGGCGAGACACGAAATTCTCGACCATCACGATCGCACCATCGACGATCAGGCCGAAGTCCAGCGCGCCAAGCGACATCAGGTTGGCCGAGTATCCATAGATGTACATGCCGCCGAAGGCGACCAGCATGGAGAGCGGAATCACCGAGGCCACGATCAGCGATGCGCGCACGTTCCGCAGGAACGCAAACAGCACCAAAATCACCAGCAGGCCACCCTCGACGAGGTTGCGCGTGATCGTGGTCGTGGTGCGGCTCACCAGCTCCGTCTGGTCGTAGAATGGCGTGATCTTCACATGCGCAGGAAGGGCGGCGCGCACTTCATCCAGTCGCGCCGTCACGCCGTCGATCACCGTGCGCGAATCCTCGCCTTGCAGCTTGAGCACCATGCCGGCGACCACCTCGTGCTCGCCATTCAACGTGACGGCGCCGAAGCGCGGCAGCGATCCCTGCGACACGACGGCCACCTCGCCGATCTTCACGGGCACCCCGCCCGGCGCAGGAATCGCGATGTCGCGGATCTGGCTGGTGTCGCTGATGCGGCCGACGCCGCGCACCGTGTAGCGCGTACCGGCGCTCTCCAGGTATGCACCGCCGAACGACAGGTTGTTCGCTGCGAGCGCGTCGTGCACGTCGGCGAGCGTGAGGTTACGCGCGGCCAGCTTCGCCGGATCCACCTCCACATGCAGCTGTTCGACGCGCCCGCCCCACGAGTTCACGTCGCTCACGCCGGCCACGGTGCGCAGGCGCGGACGGATGGTGTAATCGTGCAGCGCCTTCAGTTCGATGAGCGACATGGAGTCGCTGGACACCGTGTACTGGTACAGCTCACCCATCGGCGTGGACACTGGTCCCAACTGCGGCTCGACTCCAAGCGGCAGCATTCCCTTCGCCTCCGCGAGCCGCTGCTGCACCAGCGTCCGCGCAAAGTAGATGTCGGTGCCATCGGGAAACGGTACCGTGATCAGCGAGATGCCCGACTTCGACACGGAACGCACGTCGGTCACGCCCGGCAATCCCATCAGCGTCGACTCGAGTGGATACGTGACGAGCTGCTCCATCTCCTCCGGTGCGAGCCCGGGCGCCGTGGTCGCCACATCCACGCGCACGCCGGTGAGATCGGGAAATGCGTCGAATGGAATCTGCGTGAGAGAAAAGATGCCGAACAGCATCATGATACCGACGCCGAGTGTGACGGCGCCGCGCTGTCGCAACACGAACTCCATCAGTCGTTTCACTGCGGCGCGCCTGACTCGGCGGCAACTCGTGCATCACGCTGGCGCAGGATCTCCGCCTTCGCGAGCGATGCACCACCCGTCACGACCGGCGCACCTACCGGCAGGCCGATGAGCACCTCCGCCAGGCCGCCGGAACGCCGACCCACACGCACCCGATGCGCCTCGAGCAGCAAGCCCGCGCCACGCGTCATGCCGGTGACGACGATGGTGTCACCCTCGAAATCCTGGATCGCGCCCACGGGCACTGCCGTCACGCTGTCGCGCGCGAGCCCGAACAGCTCAGCCGATGCCGACATCCCGCCTCGCAACTCGCTGCCGCGATTGCCCACCGACGCAAACACGTCTGCGGTGCGCGACAGCGAGTCGAGCGCCGGAGCCACTCGCGTGACGCGCGCGGTGAACGAGCGACCCGGAAACGCCGGCACCGAGAAGCGTACCTCCGAGCCAACCCTGGCCGCAGCAAGGGCCGCTTCCGGCACACGCATCTCCAGCAGCACGGCATTGCTGCGACTGACCATGATCAGCGACGACCCCGGTATGACCACCGCACCCGGCACGGCGCTGCGCGAGACCACCACGCCGTCGAACGGCGCGCGTACGATCACATCCTCGGGATCGATGCGACTGCTCAGCGGCCCGGGCGCACGCAGGTGCGCGACCATTTCCGATGCGCGCTCGTACTCTGCCGCCGCGCGGCGCCGACCCGCCTCGGCCGCCACCTTGGCCGCGACTGCACGTTCCACATCGGCCTGCGAGCCAGCCTGCGCCACCAGAAGTCGTTCGCTGCGTGCGGCCGCCGCACCGGCCAGCTGCGCAGCGTTGTCCGCCTCGATGCGACCGGCGTTCGCCTGCTGCAGCGCGTTGTGCGCGGCGGTGAGCTCGTGACTGTGGATCGTGACCAGCACCTCGCCGCGCCGCACGCGATCGCCCACCTGCACGAACACTTGTGTCACGCGTCCCTCCACGATGGAACCAAGCGCCTGCGTGCCGACCGGATCGAGGATGACGCGCGCCGGCAGCTGCCATGCATCGCGCCAGGCGACACGCGTCGCCTGGCTCACGGTGATGCCGGCTACCGACAGCGCCTCGGGCGCGACCAGCGCGGTGTCGCGAGGCACCACCGTGTGCACCGCAGCAGGCAACGGCGTGGCGGCCGGCGTACCACCACCGCAGGCGCCAAGCAGCAGGAGGCAGCCGGCGAACGCGCTGTGTGTGACACGCGGCGACTGGTGTGAAGATGCGGACGGATTCATGGCGTTCACTTCATTGCGGTGTCATGGTGTAGCCCGAGGCGTCGATGGGAAGACCGAGCGCGCGCAGCAGGTCGATGCGGGCCATGTGAACGTCCGCCGCCGCACGCAGCGAGGCGATGCGCACATCGGCGCGCACACGCTCGGCATCCAGCAGCTCGAACAGCGGAATGGCGCCCTCGCGGTAGGCTGCGGCAGCGATCGAGGCCACCTGCGTGCCGCGCGCATCGAGGTCGCGGAGCCCGCCGCCGCCGACGCCGGCGCGGTCGTACTCTTCCAGCAGCGTACCGTAGGCGCGCGCCGCCGCGATGACGTCGGCATCGACGGATGACTCTGCGGCGCGCAACTCGCTCTGGCTGATCAACAGGTCACCGTGCGCTCGCTCGCGGTTGCCGGCGTTACGGTCGAAAAACGGCACGGCCACGCCAATTTGCACGGTGCCTGTCTGGAATCCCGATGTGCGCTTGCTGCCCACCTGCATGCCGAGCGCGGGGAACACGCCCAGCCGTTCTGCGAGCTGCCGTCGTGACGCCTCGTCGACCCGCGCGCGGGCTGCGAGCAGTTCCGAGCGGCGCGAGCGTGCCTGGGTCAGCAGCAATTCCAGCGCAGGCGCGGCGTGCGTGGAATCGACACCCATCGACGCGCTGGGACGCGGCACACTGTCGAACGGCATGGCCAGCGCCCGCGCGAGTGCACCGCGCGCGCGCTCGAGCTCGGCTCGTGCAGCGGACTCGGACATTCGTGCACGATCCGATTCGAGGCGTGCCCGCAAGGCAGCGCCTTCCGGCACCTGTCCCTGGCGCGCGCGCTCGGATTCGATACGCGCAATCGTGTCCACCGCCAGCCGTTGCATTGAGGCGGCATCGCGAAGTGCGAACGCCAGCGCCGTGCGCCAGTATGCGCGCGCGACCTCGTACTCCACGTCGCGCGCGCTGGTCGCGGAATCGGCAGTGGCGCGACGCGCGGCGAATCCCGAGGCGGCGCGGAGTGCGACGCGGCGGCCGTAGACATCCACCGGCATGCCCAGCGACATGAACTCGTCGCGCGGAAGCGGACTACCGTAATTCTCCTTGCGCCACTCGAAAATGGGATTCGGCAGCGCCGACTCCTGCCGCGCCGCGCCGGTGACCGCCCGACGGCGACCGCCGGCCGCGACCAGCAGCGGATGCTGGCGACGGGCGAGCGCGGCGGCATCGGCGAGCGTGAAACGCGGCACGGTGCCGTCGCGCGCGGCAGATACCTGCGCGCTTGTGCACGCGGGCACGAGACAGCTGGCCGCCACGAGAAAAACCGTCACGCGACCCCGTTGCACCGCCCGTACCACTGTTCCCGTCATTCGCATGCGTTGAAGGTAGGGCAGGTCGGTGGGACCCTGCGTCAGGGAACGGTTGGCGCGCCGCCCTTCGTGGCACTACGATGGCGCATGGGCACCCGTTGGTTCGTGCCGACACCGCGCCGCGCGTTTGCCAGCATGCTCGGCACGTCACGACACCCGTGATCGCCACCGCCGATCATGTTCGCCTTCAACCCGCCGTCTGCATGACCGACCGCCGACATCTCCGCACCTGCACGCTCTGCGAGGCGATGTGCGGCGTGGTGATCACGACCAGCGGGCCACGCGTGACCGGCATCCGCGGCGATCCCGACGATCCGTTCAGCAAGGGGCACATCTGCCCGAAAGCCGTGGCGCTGCAGGACATCCACGACGACCCCGACCGGCTGCGCCTGCCGATGCGGCGCACGGGCCGCGAGTGGCACCCGGTGTCGTGGGACGAGGCGCTGGACGAGGCGGCGACGCGACTGACCGCGGTGCAGCAGGCACATGGCCGCGACGCACTCGCAGTGTACCTCGGCAACCCGACGGTGCACTCGCTGGGTGCCATGCTCTTCGCGCCCGGTCTCGTGCGCGCGCTCCGCACGCGGAACCGCTACTCCGCGACCTCGGTGGATCAGCTGCCACACCACGTGGCGGCAATGACCATGTTCGGCCACGCGCTGCTGATCCCGATCCCGGACATCGATCACACGCAGCATCTGCTCATCTTCGGCGCCAACCCTGCGGCGTCGAACGGCAGCCTGATGACCGCGCCGGGCGTCTCGGACCGCATCAAGGCAATCCGTGCCCGGGGCGGTCGCGTGGTCCTGATCGACCCGCGACGCACCGAAACGGCAGCGCTGGCAAACGCGCATCACTTCATCCGGCCCGGCACCGACGCATTGCTGCTGCTGGCGATTTTGCACGTGGTGTTCGCCGACGGCTCCGTGCGGGTGGACCACCACGCGTCGTACCTGAACGGGCTGGACGACCTGCGCGCACTCGTCTCACGCTTTCCTCCGGCGCGCGTCAGCGCCATCACGGGCATCACGGCCGACACCATCTCGACCATCGCCCGGGATTTTACCGCAGCGCCGATGGCGGTGGCTTACGGTCGCGTTGGTGTTTCGATGCAGGAGTTTGGCGGGCTTGCCTGTTGGTTGATCTCGGCGCTCAACGTCGTCACCGGACGACTGGATGTGCGCGGCGGCGCCATGTTCACCAGACCGGCAGTGGACATCCTGAAAGCCGACCAGCGTTCCCCCGATGGTCTGCGGTTCGGACGGTGGACGAGTCGCATCCGCGGCCTCCCGGAATTTGCGGGCGAACTGCCGGTGTCGGCGCTGGCGGAAGAGATCGAGACGGCGGGGCCGGGCCAGGTGCGCGCGCTCCTCACACATGCCGGCAACCCGGTGCTCTCCACGCCGAATGGACAGCGGCTGGAGCGGGCGATCGCATCGCTCGAGTATCACGTCGCCATCGACTTCTACCTGAACGAAACCACGCGACATGCGAACCTGATCCTGCCGCCCACCTTTGCGCTGGAGCGGGATCACTACGACCTGGTCTTCCACACGCTCGCCGTTCGCAACACGGCAAAATACTCGCCCGCAGTGTTCGAGCGGCCGGACGACGCGCGGCATGACTGGGAGATCCTGAACGGGCTGACATGGCGCATGACCGGCACGCGAGCCGCACGCGTAAAGGCGGCGGCACTGTCGCTGCTGACGCCGCGCCGGATGGTGGACATCGGCTTGCGGCAGGGTCCCTACGGCACCGGGTTTCGCCCGTTCGGTGGTGGGCTGCGCATGCAAACGCTGGAACAGCAGCCGCATGGCGTGGACCTGGGACCGTTGCAGCCAGCACTGCCGGGAAGGCTCAGGACAGCCGATCGACGCATGCAGCTGGCACCGGCGCTGCTTCTGGCCGACGTGGACCGGCTGGAGGCCACGCTCACCTCCACGCACCTCTCGACGTCCGACACGCCGCGCGCCACGGCGCTGGTTGACAGCGTGACCGATGCAGCAGTGCGGCAGCAATCAAACGGCGTGACGGACGGCTCGCTGTCACTGATCGGCCGACGGGCACTCCGGTCCAACAATTCGTGGATGCACAACAGCGAGCGGCTGGTGCGCGGTCGCAACCGCTGCACACTGCTGATGCATCCCGACGACGCAGCCGCTCGCGCACTGTGCGACGGCAACGAGGTGCGCATCACGTCGCGTGTGGGTGTCGTCGTGGTGCCGCTGGAAGTGACCGACAGCGTGATGCCTGGCGTGGTGAGCCTGCCGCACGGCTGGGGACATGGCCGCGACGGCACACGGCTCTCGATCGCGAATGCGCACGCCGGTGTGAGCATCAACGACCTGACCGACGATCAGCGCATCGACACGCTGACGGGCAACGCGGGCTTCAGCGGCGTGCCGGTGCAGGTGGCGCCTGCCACAGCGTGAATGGTCGGGCCGATGCCATCGGCGCGGACACGAATGAACGCCCCTCACACGGGGCCGCAGCGACACGGAGCGGTCCGCGGTTGCAGGGCGTGGCGTGTGCGAGACGCACTGCGCACATCTCCAGAAACGGTCACTCAGTGCAGTCCTCGCAGGCGCGTGCAACCCGAGCATCATGCGTCACGCAATTCGTTGCACACGCACATTTCACGGCACGCGACGAGCGACACGTTTCGCACAAATTGCTCCGTGCCGCCGCGTCTCCGTGTGAGGGGATTTCGGCGCTGATGCGCGAGCCAAGCCGGAGGCAGCGCACGGAACCACGGTGAGACTTCCCCGAGCACGCAGACACAGGAGTAGCACGCCGCAGCGATCAGCCGTCCTTCGGTGACGGATGATTGGGGTCCGGCGACATCATCGCCCGGAACTCGCGCGTGTGCAGCGCCGGGAACGTCTCGGTGGGCTGGATGCGTGCATTGCGGATGACATTGATCACCAGGTCCGCCTGATCATCGGTGCGCCCGAGCGTCTGCAGCGAGTAGTGCGCGAGGCTCAGCGCCGCCTCACGCTCTGCGTAGATGGCCCGTCCCGCCGCGAGGGGCGTCGACACCAGCTCCTCGAACGACTGCTGCTCCGCGGCGCTGTGGGTGCGCACGCCGACGGAAATCTGCGGGTTCAGCTCGCGTGCGACTTCCACGGCGCGGCGCGCGCGGATCGGCTCCGGCGCCGTGACCACGATCAGGCGCGCATGCTCCACGCCCGCACGCGCGAGCACCTCGGCGCGGGTGGCATCGCCGTACACGGCCCGCTCGCCGCGTGAGCGCAGTCCCGCCACCAGCCGCTCCTGCTCCTCCACGATCACATAGCGCACGTTGTCCCTCGTGAGCGCCTCGGCGATCGTGGTGCCGAAGCGACCGTAGCCCACGATGACCACATGATCGCGGAATCGTGCAAAATCGAAGGGATCTTCCACCTCGTCGAGCGGCGCACGGCTCGCGCGGGCAGATGCCGGCACGGTGTGGTGGCCCTGCATGCCAGCCCGCGAATCCGGCGACAACCGGTCCAGCGCACGCGCCTGTTGATCCTCGCGGCGCGAGATCAGTGAACGCACCCCCGCCAGCAGCGGCTGGTTCACGGTGATCGAGATCAGGGCCGCCGCGACGATCAGCGCCTCCACGTCGCCCGTGATCAGTCCGAGCGTGACGCCAAGCCCCGCCACGATGAACGAGAACTCGCCGATCTGCGCGAGGCTGGCACCGATGACCAGCGCCGAGCGGGTGCTCTGGCCAAGCAGGCGCATGAGCAGGAACGACGTGAGCGACTTGCCGAGCAGGATCACTGCGACCAGCGCGAGCACGCTGAGCGGCGACTCGAGCACCACGCGCGGGTTGAACAGGATGCCCACGGAAAGGAAGAAGAGCACTGCGAAGGCGTCCTGCAGCGGCAGCGCATCCGTGGCGGCACGCTTGCTGAGTTCCGACTCGCTCACGACCGCACCCGCGAAGAAGGCACCGAGCGCGAACGACACGCCGAAGACCTCGTACGCGATGGCAGCGATGCCTAGCGCCGTCGCGAGCACGGCCAGCGTGAACAGCTCGCGCGAGCCGACCCGTGCGACATGCGCCAGCAGCCACGGAACCGCGCGGCGACCAACGACCCCCATCAGCACGGCGAACGCAGCGACTTTCGCGAGCGATATGCCAAGTGCCCTTGCGAGCGTCGACGTACTGATCGCGTCACCCTCGCTGCCGCCGAGCATCGGGGCGATCGCCGGCAGCAGCACCAGCACCAGCACCATCGCCAGATCTTCGACCACCAGCCAGCCCACCCCGATGCGACCATCGGGCGAGTCGAGCAGATCCTGCGCCTCGAGTCCCTTGATCAGCACCACAGTGCTGGCGACCGCCATGGAAATACCGAGTACCAGTGCGCCACCCCAGCTCAGCCCCCATGCCCGCCCAATACTGGTGCCGACGCTGCCGGTGACGAGCATCTGCAGCAGTGCGCCCGGCACGACGACGCGACGAACCAGGCGCAGGTCGCCGACGGAAAAGTGGAGCCCGACACCGAACATGAGCAGGATCACGCCGACTTCCGCAGCCTGCGAGATCATGCCGCTGTCCAGCACATGAACCGGCGTGAACGGCCCGACCACGATGCCGGCCAGCAGGTATCCGACAATCGGCGGCAGCTTGAGTCGGGCGGCCGCGAGTCCGAAGAGGAAGGCGATGCCTATGCTTGCCGCAAACGTGACGATCAACGCGGTGTGTGCGGGCATCGGAGAGTCGAGGAAGACACAAATCCGCCCGAAGCATTCCCTGCTCCGGGCGGACCATGGACCGCGCAAACTATGTCGTGCGTGAAATCAGTCGAGCATCGAGGCAGGTACATGGCCTCCGTTCGCCGCGAACTGCCGCATCACTTCCTTGTGCAGCCAGATGTTCATCGCGGCAGAGTCCTGCGTGTCGCCGGTATACCCGAGTTCGCCCGCCAGTTCGCGGCGTTCTGCCAGGCTGCTTTCCATGCCGAGCAGCTTCATCAGATCCACGATTGACGTCTGCCAGTGCAGCGTCTGCGTGTTCTGCGATGCCATGAACGTCAGGACTGCCTCGACGTCGAGCAGCGGCGTGACGGCCGTCGGCGTCGCGGCGGCAGGGATTGCTGGTGCAACAGTTGGTGCGGCGCTCGGTGCCGCCGCAGCGGATGCGGCAGGCAGTTTGGTGCCGAACAGCTTCTCCTTGAGTCGGCCGAAGATGCTCATGAAAGACCTTCCGGTTCATTTTGTGGATGGCAGGTGCTCTGCTGATAAACATAGGGAAGAATCGTTCCACGCCCGACCCCGCCCTTTTTCACGGCTTGCTCGTGCCGGGCATCTGGATCATGGGCATCGCGGCGCCACTGACCTGCGGCATGACACCGTTCCACTTCTTCGCCATTTCGTACTGCACCAGGCTGCCCGAGATGCTCTTGGCGAGCAGTTCGTTGGCCTGTGCCTGTGCCTGCGCCTCCGCCAGAATCGCCTTGGCGCGACCCACGGCCTTGATACTGTCGCCCTGCGCCTGAAACGTGTTCTTCTGCAGCTCGTTCTGGGCGGTGAAGGCCTGCTGCTGCATGACGTTCTTGGTGTTGATGGCCTGCATGACAGTTTCCGGCGCGCGCAGCTCGTTGAGCGTGAACTGCTTCACGATGATGCCGTATGGCGCGAGCCGCGTAGCCACCAGACCCTGCGCGCGGCCGACAGCTTCCGCCTTCTTCGGTCCGATGATGTCGGCGATCTGCTCGCTGCCGATGACCTCCTGGAGCGCCTGCCGGATCGTCTGCTTCACGTAACCGTGCTGAATAGTGGCAATGTCGGTACGGAAGGTCTGGTACAGCTGCGGGACGCGTGCGGGATCGAGCTCGAACGACATGGAGACATCAACCGACAGCGGCTGTCCTTCCTGCGAGTTGACGTTGATCTCGTCATTGTTCAGCGAGCCTTCAGTGTTGGCGCGTGTCAGCACCATGGTCTGCATGAAGGTCGGATACTCCTCGATGGACGTGAGGAGCGGATTGCGGCCGTGCAGTCCGGGCCCGAGCGGCGTCATGTCCACGCCGCCGCCGCCGCGGTGAATCACGATGCCCACATGGCCCGGCGAGACGTACGTCACCGATGTGAGCGCGAGTCCGATCGCGAGGACGACGGCACCTACTGCAAGGACTGCCTTTCCGGATCCGCCGCGGTTGGGAACCAGTGCGCCCATCTGCGCGAAACGATCACCGATCGAGCTGCCCATGAAAAGTCTCCTGATAGCAATTGGAACAGATCGGCTCTCCGCTGGGGAGCCGGACGAGGGACTCGGGCGCCTGCCATCCGTGGATGGGGCAGGTGAGTGCGGCGCGCTCGTCGATCAGGCGGCGATTGGCCGACTGCCGGAAGCGGGTGCCGAGCGGCGTGAACGCCTTGAGTCCCCACAACAAAAAGGCGGTGCACGCCGCGATGACCGCGACGAACAGCACGCCTTCGAGGATGATGACCACCACGGTATCTGGCTCCGTTCGAGGACGGGTATCGCGCGGGTACGCGTCCGGCTCGATGTCATGCGGATGACGAAAATCGTGCGGGAAAGTTTCTGTGCATTCATGCGACTCACCGACCCAACTCGAAGCGCAGTGCGCCTGCGAGGTCGGGGTGCCGGAACCGGAACCCGGCTTGCTGCAGGCGCGTAGGGAGCACGCGCTGGCCCCCAAGAATGGTGGCACCAGCCATCTCGCCAAAGAGAGCAGTGAGTGCGAACGCCGGCACCGGCAGGAACGCGGGCCGATTCAGCACACTACCCAGCGTCTGCCCGAACTCGGCATTCGTGATGGGGGTCGGCGCGGTGAGGTTGTACGGACCGCTGCACGCCTCGTTCATGAGCAGGAAGTACAAGGCAGCGACCTCGTCGTCCAGCGATATCCAGCTCATGAATTGCCGACCGCTGCCCAAGGGGCCGCCGAGGCCGAACTGAAAGGCCGGCAGCATTTTCGCCAGTGCCCCGCCGGTCGGGGAAAGCACGATGCCCGTCCGCGCGACCGCCACACGGACGCCAACCTGCGCCGCGGGGGCCGTTTCCCCCTCCCAGTCGCGCGAGACATCGGCCAGAAACCCGGAGCCGCGCTGGGCGCTCTCATCAAGCACCGTAGAGCCAGCATCGCCATAGTATCCAATTGCTGACCCGGAAACGAGCACCTTTGGCGGAATATTCATGGCGCACAGCGCACGGACCAACGTCCTCGTTCCCTGCACCCGACTGTCGACGATGGCGCGCTTGTGCTCGGGCGTCCAGCGCTCGCCGACATTGGCGCCGGCCAGGTGCACCACCGCATCGATGCCGGCCAGTGCCGCAGGATCAAGCGAACCGGTTGCCGGGTTCCAGCCGATGTCGCCACGGTCGGCGCGCGGCTCGCGGGTAATCCAGCGCACCGTGTGTCCCCCGGTGCGAAGCAGGCCCGTGAGCGCACGCCCTATGAGCCCGGTACCACCCGTGATTGCGACGGTCAGTCGTGGCGCGTTCGCATGCGTCATGTGCAGATCCAGATCAGCGCGGGTGCGCGCGTGCCGGAAATCGAACAGCTGTTCCAGCTGCTGGCGCACGAACCATCCGGCGGCCGCATCTCCCAGCGCGCCCATGGGCAGCGCGTACTCCAGCCGATCCTCGAGAATACTTGTGCCGTCGGCGACCGGCTCCATGGTGTGCGTGTGCACCCAGGCGCTGAACGGCCCCTCGATCATCGCGTCGGTGAACTGCGAGCCGGCGACGTAGTTCCGATGCTCCATCAGCAGGCGCTGATGAATGAGCCCACCGAGCAGCGGGACCTCGACTTCGACGCGGCTGCCGTTGGTGATGCCGCCCGTTCGCGAGACGACGCGGGTCTGCTGCCAACCCGGCGTGAGCCGTTCGAAGGCGCCATCTCGCTCATGCCAATCGAACAGGGCCTGGGCGGAGACCGGCATTGGACTGCGACGGATGAACTGCGGCACTGGCGATCCCGGACTGGGTGGCGGTGGTGCGGGACCGCAGACGTGCTGGGTCCGACCCTGCTCTAGCCGTAAACGCCCGCGGCGACCGGCGCGGGTTCAGGATCCGGGACGACATCGTCCGATGGAGCGGACGCAGCTTTTTCCGGCGGCACGCCAGGCGCCATGCGGTGCGCAGCCAACGCAGGTGAATCTTCCGGTGCGGCAGCCACAATCGCCGCCGGATCCGGCACCAGCTCACCCGGCAGTGGCGGCAATATGAAGCCGGCGCGCACCGCGCGGCGCTCGCGTTCCTCGCGATCGGTGAACGAGCGCAGCATCGCGTCGACGGCCGGGCTCTGCAGGTACCGACCTTTTTCCCAGCCTTCCACGATGCCCTTCGGCAGCCCGTGCAGCAGTTCGCCGAGCTGCGCAGTGGTCAGGTTCACGGACTCGCGGAACAGCTTGATTTCTCTGGCGGTGAGCAGCTGGTGCTGGTGCCGCATGGTGAGCACTGCTTCCCGCTCCGCCGCCTCGCGCTGCTCGACGGTGTGCTGCTTGTCGCCGCACTTGTCGCACTTGAACATGGCACGCTCGACTTTTGCGGTCATGCCACTGAGCCTGATCGTGACTTCTTCAACGGCCAGCGCGTAGTGCCCGCCACAGCGGCGATGCAAGTGTCCTTCGAGGGAGAGTTCCGACATGCCGCAAGATAGCGGCGCCGGACTCGACACACGAGCTACGCGACGGCCATGCGTTCCCGTGTCACCGCGGCCTGCAAGGCATGCGCGATCTCGTCCAGCGGAAGGATGTCCACGGCAGCGCCCATCTTGATTGCTTCCCGCGGCATGCCGAACACCACGCACGACGCCTCATCCTGCGCGATGGTGTGCGCACCAGCGTCCCGCATCTGCAGCAGGCCCCTGGCGCCGTCGGCACCCATGCCGGTGAAGATGGCACCAATGGCGTTGCGGCCAGCGTGCTTGGCGACACTGGCGAAGAGGACGTCCACCGCGGGACGCTGGTGGTGCACGCGCGGGCCATCCTTCACGCGCACCTGGTACTGCGCCCCGGAAAGCGTGAGCATCATGTGGAAGTTGCCCGGCGCGACGAGCACCACGCCCGGCACCACCGCATCGCCATCCTTCGCCTCGCGCACCTCGAGTGCACAGACGCTGTTGAGGCGCTGCGCGAACGACGCCGTGAACTTCTCCGGCATGTGCTGGCAGATCACGATGCCCGGCATGCCGGGAGGCAGCTTGGTGAGCACCGTTTCCAGTGCCTGCGTGCCGCCGGTGGATGCACCGAGCGCAATGATCTTGTGCGTCATGGACAGGCCGGCGAGCGCCGGCAAGGCGCGCGTGACACCCGGGCCGCTGGCGACAGGTTCGGTGCGCTTCACCAGCTTCGCACGCGACGCCGCGCGGATGGATTGCACCAGCTGGCGCGAGATGTCGGGCACCGACATCGCCGACCCGGGCTTGCCGATGACGTCCACCGCGCCGAGCGACAGCGCGCGGATGGCGGCATCGCTGTTCGTCGGCGTGAGCGAGCTCACGATGATCACCGGCACCGGGTAGTGCTTCATCAGCTTCACGAGAAACGACAGGCCGTCCATGCGCGGCATCTCGATGTCCAGCGTGATGACGTCCGGCTTGAGCGCGACGATTTTCTCGCGCGCGACGTACGGATCGACGGCCGTGCCGACCACCTCGATGTCGTCGTATCGCGACAGCTCCTCGGTCAGCAGCTTCCTGACGAGGGCAGAGTCGTCGACGACCAATACCCTGATCACGCGCCCGCCAATGCAATGGCGCGCGCGTCGTCGTGCAGCGGATCGCCGGCCTGCGTGAAGAGCGCCAGGATCGCCTCACCCTCGTCCATCTGCAGACGGGTGAAGGCGGCCTGCGTCTCGCCATCGCGCGGGCGGAACGGCTCATCACCCGCTGGTGTCGGCGCGTCGAGCTTGAAGACGGCGGCGGCACCGTTGATCAGCGGCAGCACGTTACCGGTCACGATGTTGACCAGCTCACCCAGCGCGTCGCGCTGCATCTGTTGATCAGGCGCGGCGGCCGAACCCAGCATGTTCTCCGCAAGGGCGGGAAGCACACCGGCCGTCACGCCCACCACCACGCGGCCGTTCCCGGCGCCATGGTACGTGACGCTGAACGCGGCGGCCAGCGGCATGAATTCGGCACCCTCGATGCTGCACGGCTCCGGGAAGAGCAGTGCCAGCGACTCAAAAGTCGAAGTCGCCGCTTGAAACAGGGATGTCGTGGCTGGCTGCAGCATGCGAGAGTCCGGTGACCTGGAGGATGGTGTTGCGAAGCTGTTCGGGAGTGAACGGCTTGTGCACGATCTCGACGCCATGGGCGCGAAGGCGTGCGAGGCGCGTGTCGCTGCTTTCGGTGCTGACGATGATGACGGCGAGCGCACGCCATTCCTCGCTCGCACGGATGTGCGTGAGCAGCTCCTCGCCGTCCATCACGGGCATGTTCACGTCGAGCAGCGCGAGGTCGACCCAGTGCTCGCCAAGCTGCGCGAGTGCCTCGACGCCGTTGCCTGCCTCGTAGACGTCACCGAGGGAGATTCCACAGAGCGACAGCGTCCGGCGGATCATTGCCCGCATGACGGCGCTGTCATCGACGATGAGCACGTTGAGATTCATGACACTACCTCTGGAGGACGGCGGCAGACGCCGCCGGGGACGACGCCGTCTCTGGCGACAGCACGCGAAGCGTGCCGTTGGTACGCAATTGCACGAGCCCTGAGGACACGACGATCGACATGGTGCGCGACTGCTGCACGCCGCCGGTGTCGTCGGCGTGTATGAGCACGCCATTCTTCCACAGCAGCTTGCGCAGCGTGAGCATGTTGCGCTTGCCGATCTGGAACGTGTCGTCCATCTCGGACCGTCCGGAGAACGACCCGCCCGCGACGCTGACGGTCATCCGCTCCTTCCGTGCACCGAGGCGGTAGCACTCCTTGAAGAGCAGCGGCACGCCGGAGTCCACGAACATTGCCGGCTGCAGCCTGGCCTTCACCTCATCGATCAATGAGCTGGGCAGCATCACATGCAGCAGACCGGCGACACGCGCCACGGGGTCGTGCACGACGATGCCCAGGCAGCTGCCCAACGCGTACGTGATGAGCGTATCGTCCGGCTTGTCCGAAACCTTTACGTCGGCCATGCCGATGATGGTCGGTCGCGCTGACGTCGAGAGCTCCAATGGACTCATTTCGCGTACACCGCCGGTTGCACGTAGCGATACCGGTGCTCGATGGCGGTGAGGCTTTCCGAGTGCCCGATGAACAGGTGACCTCCCGGTGCCAGCAGATCGTGGAAGCGGTTGACGAGGCGCGTGACCGTCGGCTTGTCGAAATAGATCATGACGTTGCGACAGAGGATGACGTCGAACGGACCGGTCATCGGCCAGGTCGCCATGAGGTTCAGGTGCGCGAAGCTGATGGGCGCGCGAAGTTCCGGCACCACGGCGGCGTGACCCGGTGACGATTTTGCGAACCAGCGGGCCTGTCGCTCGCGCGATACGTCACCCAGCTGCTCGTCGCTGTACTCGCCCGTGCGCGCGGCGGCGACGACCCGTGTGCAGATGTCGGTGGCCAGGATGCGGAAGTCGTAGCGCTCGGGAAGCGATTCCTTGAGCAGCATCGACAACGTGTACGGTTCCTCACCCGTGGAGCAGCCAGCGCTCCAGATGCGCAGCGGTTTGCGGGCCGCCTTGATCGCGGGTACGACCTTCGCGAGCAGATACTCGAAGTGCGCCGGTTCGCGGAAGAAATCGGTCTTGTTGGTGGTGAGGAGATCAATGAGCTTGACCATTTCCTCGCCATTCGACTCGGCTTCGACAGTATTCAGATAGGCGCTGAACGAGCCGATTCGACGCTCGCGCAGCCGCTTCGACAGGCGCGAGCGGACAAGGCCTTCCTTGCCCGCCGGAATGGCGAGACCGGCACGCTCGTACGCGATCTGGCGCACACGCCGGAAGTCGTCCGGCGAGAGGTCGGGCGCGGAAGGCAGTAGCTCGGTGCTGCCGAGGAACGACATGCGGGTGGGATTGCGGGAGGCAGTCTGTCGGCAGCGCGGTGGTGACGAACCGGCACCCGTCAGCCGCGCGATGTGCATCGGCGACGACGGTGGTGCGGTCCGGCAGGCGTCGACGGTTGGCGTTCAACGACGGTCCGGCACGATCGATCAGTCGCTCTGCGTGAGACCCGGCAGCGAGGCGATCGCGATGACCTCGTCGGTCGACAGCACGCGCTCGATGTCCAGCAGCAGTCGCAGGCGCCCGTTGCTCTTCCCCAGGCCAAGCAGGAACTCGGTGTGAATCTCGGCACCGAAATCAGGTGTCGGATCAATGTCCGCCGCGGCGATGCTCGCGACTTCTGAGACCTTGTCCGCGACGACACCGATCTGCACGCCGGCGACCTGCACCACGATCATGACCTGTTCCGGTTCGGTGGCCGGCGGCATGCCGAACTTCTCGCGGAGATCCATGATCGGGATCACCTTGCCCCGCAGGTTGATCACGCCGCGGATGTAGGATGGCGTGCGCGGCACGCGCGTGACCGGCATCATGCTGATGATCTCCTGCACGCGCAGGATCTCGACGCCGTATTCCTCACCAGCGAGGAAGAAGGTCAGGTACTTGCCGCCAAGCGAGGTGGGGGAACGATCAACGGTGCTGGTCATGCCTTCTCCAGGAAGTCAGTACGTACAGGCGTGCAACGCGACACGCGTCTCACGCGGGAATCTCGACGCGTCGGGCGCCACACTTGACGACCGCTCATGCGGCGAACGACAGGGCGCGCGGCCGTGCATCGCCGGTGCGGGCCAGTGACGTCATGCGGGCGACGTCGATGATCAGGCCCACACGACCATCGCTGAGGATCGCACCACCCGAAATGCCCGGGATCTCGCCTACGCCATCGCCCAGTGCCTTCGCAACGACCTGCTGCTGACCCAGGAGCTGGTCCACCAGCAGTGCCACGCGATGCTCCCCGTCGCCGACGATCATCAGGATCGCCTCGCACGGGTTGGTGACCGCGTTCTGGATGTTGAACATCTGGTGCAGGCGCAGCACCGGCAGCACTTCGCCGCGCAGCATCACGACTTCGCCGTTTGGCGGGATCGTGGAGAGCATGTCGGGCTCGGGCCGGAAACTGAGCGAGATGCTCGTGAGCGGCACGATGTAGCGCTCCTCGGCCACGCGCACCAGCATGCCGTCGGTGACAGCGAGGGTGAGCGGCAGGCGGATCTGGAACACCGTACCCTGGCCAAGTACCGACTGGATATCGATGCGGCCGCGGATCGACTCGATGTTACGGCGCACGACATCCATGCCCACGCCGCGTCCCGAGATGTCCGTCACCGTCTCGGCCGTGCTGAAGCCCGGCGCGAAGATCAAGGCGTTGATCTCGGAATCGGTGAGCGTGTGATTCGGTGAGACCAGGCCCTTCTCGAGAGCCTTGGCGAGGATGCGATCACGATTGAGGCCGCGACCGTCGTCACGCAGCTCGACGATCACGCTGCCGCCCTGCTGGAAGGCGGCCAGCTTCACGCGACCTGCGCGCGGCTTGCCCGCACGCATCCGATCCTCGGGGCCTTCGACGCCATGATCCACCGCGTTGCGGACCATGTGCACCAGCGGATCGGCGATCGCATCGACCATGTTGCGATCGAGCTCCGTCTCCTCACCGTCGGTCACCAGTTCCACGACCTTGCCGGCCTTCAACGCCACGTCGCGCACAAGGCGCGTGAGCTTCTGGAACGTGGACTTCATGGGGACCATGCGCATGGACATGCTCAGGTCCTGCAGCTCACGCATGATCTTGCCGGCCTGCGACACCTTCTTCACCAGATCGTGCTGGCCGCTGGCCGCGACGGCGGGATCGGCGGCGATCATGGACTGCGCAATGACCAATTCGCCGACCATGTCGATCAGTCGGTCGAGTCGATCGGTGCGCACGCGCACGGACAGATCAGAGTCGTTCTTCGCGGCGGCGCGTGTGGGCTGCGCGCGTGGCGCGGCGTCGATCGCGGCGGTGGCAGCAATCGGTGCGACGGTGTCTGCCACCGTCGCACTCGGTGCCGGTGCGGCAGCGACCCGCGTTTCGACGCCGGCCAGTACCGCATCCACGTTCAGCAGGTCATGCATCAGGAGCGCGTAGTCCGACGGCAGCGTGATCGGCTCGTGCGACTGCACCGACGTCTCGACCGCCTCGAGGAACTCGCCAAGGACGTCGTTGGAGCGGAGCGAGAGGTTGGCGACTGCTTGCGTGTACGGCAGTTCGCGATCGCGGACGCGACTGAGCAGCGATTCCGCGTGATGCGCGAAATCGGCGAGCTTGTCCAGCCCCATGAACGCGGCCGTGCCTTTCACGGTGTGGAAGGCACGGAAGACGGTGTTGATCGCCTCGATGTCTTCCGGATTCGCTTCCAGTTCCAGCAGCGCCGCTTCGGCGCCTGCCATGGAGTCGCGGCTCTCGGCAATGAAGTCACCGAGCAGCGAGAGGTCGGCATCATCGGGGACCATGCCGCCGTCGACTGCCGTCGGATGTACGACGATCGCAGTCACCGTCGTGGCGGTCACCGCTGCGACGATCGTCGGTGTGCGCTTCGGCGTCTGGCGACGGGTCCTGTTGGCCGAGGCGGGCGCCGCCATGTCCGCACTGAGCGCGTCGGCGTCGCCCGGATCGTGGGCGATCGCGATCAGGTCAGTCTGCGTGATGCGCGGCTCGTTGATGCTGGCCGCTTCACAAGCCTTGATGGCAGCGTCGATCGCCTCGCTGGCTTGCGTGAGCAGCACCGCCGGATCCCCTGGTGCCGCCAGGAGGATCAGGTTGAGAAACGTCGCCGCCTGCTGCGCATGGGCGCGCACCTGCGTCGTGGCCGTGGCGTCGAACACCGCAAAGTGACGCAGCGTGTCGCGCAGGGCCTTGATGTCCTCGTGCTCCGCAGGCTCGAGCTGCACGACGATGAACGCGGCGTCGTTGAGTTCAACAGGAATCACGGTAATCTCAGCCAAGGGCGGCACACGTGCGCATCAGCCACCGGTGGAACCGCGGTGCACGAGTGAGTCAGCCAGTGCCTGGCGCGTCTCGGCGTCGTCGAGCGAAGCATTCGGGTCGAAGGAATGGGCATCCTTCTGCGTGCGTGTCGCCACGATGGGGGCGGGACCAGAGGTCTGCGCGTCACCGGACTGGTGATCGAACAGGTTTGCGATTTCGGCGAGCCGCGTTTCCATGTCGCCCAGCAGCGACTGCACGTGCATGATCTGTTGCGACGTGATGTCCTGAAACTGCATGTGGCCCATGACGGCGAACAGCTCGTCGCGCAGGTCACCCCGGATTGCGGTGCCCTTGTCGGCGTCGGCGAGGACTTCCTCGGTCTCCAGCTCGTCGACCTTGGCGATGGCACGGTCGAGCGCGTCCATGATGTCCAGGGCGGCCTTGCCGGTCGCCGACGACACCTCGTCGAGCTTCTCGTTGGTGTGCGCGAGGCGCTCGGTCGCGGCGGCGCGGATGTGCTCGCGGCCTGTGCGGATCGAGGCGAGCATCGAGTGCACCTCACCCATCGCGCGGACGAACAGCGCAGGCAGCAACGGCAGCACGCGATCGGTGGCACCGATGGCGGCAGCCGCAGCGGCGGTCGAAGAGAAGGTATGCGATGTCGCTGTGGTCTCGGCGGGCTTGCGCGGTGCCAGCTCACCCAGCTCGGCATCCAGCAGACGCAGTGTTGATGCGGTGTCGTACATGAGGTCCGATGCGCGTTCGTTCGACATGATCAAGCCGTTGGTGTGACGATGAGACTGTCGATCTTTTCCTTCAGCACGGCTGGCGTGAAGGGCTTCACGATGTAGTTGTTCACGCCGGCTTCGAGGGCGGTGATGATGTCCTCGCGGACGCTGCGAGCCGTGACCATGAGCACCGGCACGGTGCGTCCGTCATCGCGCTGCCGAAGCGCCTGCACCAGCTCCGTGCCGGACATGTTGGGCATGTTCCAGTCGGTGATGACGAAGGCGATGGAACTGTCGAACTTCGCGAGGGCCTCGACGCCGTCGGCGGCCTCGACGCAATTGGTGAAGCCGATGCGCTGCAGCGAATTCACCCCGATCCGGCGCATCGTTGCCGAGTCATCCACAACCAGGAACTTCATGTTCGCGTCTCTGCCGTTGACGAGTGGAGGACCATGTGCGGCGACGCCCATGATCCAGTCTGGTGGAACGGCAGCAGTGCCGTTCTGTGTCCGAGGTTGTTGCTGTCCCGCGTAGAAGTGTCGTCCGATGTGTGCACACCTTGAGTGTGTATTTCGGGCGAAGCCTTGCGCATTTGCATACAGCCGTTGGGTTCGCGCATTCATGCGCGTGAAGCACGAACGGTCGCGCAGCATCTGCTGCACGACCGTTCGCGGACTTCAGGTTGAACTGCGTCGATCAGGTGCTCAGAGTTCGCCGCGCTGCAGGATTCGCTTGGCTACTTCGCCGGCCATCTCAGCCGTGTTGTAGGCGCCAAGCAGGACCCGCTGCTTCACATCCTCGATCCGTTCCGTACTGCTGGCGGCACGCGTGGACGACCCGCTGGCCAGCGCACGAGCTTCATCGCTGAACGACACGGTGTCCTGCTTCGGACGCTCCGGTGTCGATGCCACGGTTTCCGTGCGCCTGGTTGGCGCGCTGCGTTCCGATGCACCCGGCTTGACGATGCTAAGTGCGCTCGGGTCGATCCTGCCCTTTCCATTGATCTGCATGATTGTCTACCTCCATGCGAAAGGTATCGGCGAAAACACATGAAACTTTAGCAATCCCGCGAACAAATTCACAGGATCGTGGCGGGCGTGGCCTCGCGCTCGAGGCGGTCTTCCATTTCCTGGGGCAGATGCCGCGGTGCCGGCGTGGGCTCCGACGTGGATTCCGGGCGCTGCGGCGCACGGCGCGGCAGATCCGCCAGCGGCGCGGCGGGACGCGGCACCGCGTGGTCACGCAGCACGGCGAGCAGCGAGAGGCCGATCGCGGCCAGCGACTGGAGGTCCTCGCGTCGGGACACTGCGCGGACGTCGATCGCGTGTGTCCAGCGCGGCGTCAGCATGTGGCTGGAGATCTGGGGTGTCTGTGACATCGTCCTGTATACGCGTGACATCGGCGGCAGCAACATCACCGGTGCGGCAGGTCGGCGTAGCGGATCAGAGCACGACGTTGATGGTGCCGTGCGGCGTGTCGAGGCGATACTCCTGCGACGCCTGCTGGCGCGCCTCGAGCGCGGCGAGTTCCGCCACCACCTCGTTACGGCTGCGCAGGGCACGGCTGTGCAACATGTCGCCCGAGGCGATCGTCGTGCGTATGGCGTCAGTCAGGCGCGTGATGACCGCGGTGGTGAGCGCACCGGTGGCCGCGGCGCGCACGGCGACGTTGGCGGCATCGATGGCCAGCTCGCGATCATCGAGCAGATCCGTCAACCGGTCGTCATCACCATGCTCCATGGCAATCGCCGCCTCGAGTGCCAGCGCGTCGGCGCGCGCCAGCAGGTCGAGGACGAGCAGTTCCTGGTCGACGGGATCATGCCGCATGAAGAAGTCAGGCCGTGGCCGCAAGTGGTACGCTGGCCACGTCGTCGACCTGCTTCGCGGCGTCGGCGAACGCCGTGCTCAACGTGTTCACGATGCCGATCAGGCGACTCAGGCGCTTCACATCGCGGCGGATGCCCACGTCGACCATCTCGGCCAGCAGAAAACCATACAGCATCGACAGGTCAATCGCGATCGCACCGCCATTGTCGATGTCGAGCGTCGTCAGCAGCTCGCTCACGATCGCACGGGCCTTGCCCATGTTCTCGACACGCAGCTCCACCTGCTCACTGCGCATCGCGGTCTGCGCGCGGCGCATCACGACTTCGAGATGTTCGAACAGCAGGACGGTCAGGCGTGCCGGCGACGCCGACATCACCTGAATTTCCCGGTACTGCGAGACGCGTGATGGGTAGGTCACGGGGTGTCCATGCGGGGAAGTGTGTGAAACGGGTGCGACGGTCAGCGCGAGCCGCTGAGGCCCGTCATCGTCGCCGACAGCGAGTTGCCCTGCTGCTGGAGCCTGTTCATGGCCAGCTCCATCGAGGTGAATCGTGCGATCAGCGCCTCGCGCCGTGCGTCGACGCGGGTCTGGACCTCAGCCATCCGCTTCGAGAGGCGTCGATTCGATTCGGTGATGCTGGACAACGAGGCCGGAATCGTGCCGTCCACGGCGCGCGCGGCAGTGGTGGTCGCGGTGACCATGGCGTTGCCGATGCCAGCGCTGCCGAAGAGTGCCTGCACGCCGGTCAGGTTGGCGTTGATCGCCGCACGGATCTTCGTGTCGTCCACATCGAGTGAGCCGCTTCGCGTGAGCGTCATGCCGGCCAACGTGCTGCGGCTGTAGTCACCGGCAGCCGGGACCTCGGTGCGCAGCGCCTGGGTGAAGGCGCTGAGCAGGCGACGCAACGAACTGTTGGACTGCAGCGGCTGGCCAGAGAGCTGCTGACCCGCCGCAAACGACACCACGTCGTTGTAGGCCTTCGCGAAATCCTTGATGCCCTTCACCGCCGCATCCGTGTCGCGCGTGACGGTGAGGTCGACCTCGGTGCCGGGCTCGGACTGCAGCAGGTTCAGTGTCACGCCGTCCAGCGCGTCGCCGATGGTGTTCGACGGCCGCGTGAGCAGCACACCGTCCACGCGCACCTGCGCATCGGAGCCCACGGCCATCGCGCGCGAACGCCCGACGGTCTCGGTGCCGAAAGTGCCGAGCAGTGCGGCCGGCGATCCACCCAGTGCAGGCGCGACGGTCATCGCGAGGCGCAGGCGCGAGTCGCCACCCGTGCCGTCGTTCAATCGCAGCCGGCCATCGGGCCCGATCGACGCCTGGGCCGGTCGCGTGCCGCTGCCGTAGCCAGCGGTGTTGTCGTTCAGCTTCGAAACGAGCGTCTGCAGCGTGTCGGCCCCGCCCACGACGAACGACGTGGTGACGGTCGAGCCGTCGCCGCGTTGCCCGCTGAATGTGAGCGTGTCGCCGATGTTCACGCCGAGCGCGACACCACCGGCACGGAGATCCGTGAGCCTGGTGTCTGCCGAAGCCGGGCTGTTCGCCGCGTCCTGGAACGCGAGCCCCGATGCAACGACCTGCTGCACGGTGCCCTGTGCACCGGCGGCGAAGCCCAGCGCTGTGATGGTGTCGGCACTGTTCACATCGTTCGTGGCCGTGACATTCCGGCCGACGCTGAGCCGGAAGGACTGCACGCCGCCCACGATTTCCGACTGGATTTCGGCCTGCTCGCCGGCCGCGCGGATCTTCGAGACGATGATGCTGAGCGAGTCCACCGAGAGGTCTACAGCGATGGTCTTGTCACCGACCCTGATGCTGCTGGGCGGCGGCATGGTGACGCCAAGTGCGGCGGCGACGGCGAGCCCGGACGACGGGACGGCACGCGAGCGCGTGTCCTTGAAGCCGAGATCGCGCAGCACACCTTCGGGACCATCGGTAAGTCCCGTGCCGGCGCTGCCCACACCGTCGGCCGAGAGCACCAGGCGCTTCTGACCGGCGGCGCTGGTGAGCACCGACGCAGAGACCTTGGTGGGAGTTCCGCCGGTATTCAGTGCATTGATCTTGTCACGCACGCCGTCGAGCGAATCGGTCGCGGCGATGGTGACGTTCTGGCCGGCCACGGCAAACGAGCCGGCAATGCCGAGTGCCGCCGTCGAGTCAGCGACGACCGATCCACTGAGCTTCTCGGCGCGTGCCAGATCCACCACTTCGACGCGGTACGAACCAGGCCGGGCGGCAGCGGTGGCGCTGGCCGAAAGCAGCGTGCGGCTGGTCTGCGTGCTGGGTGAGACCGTGGACGCAAAGTTCGCGAACGACGT